>DATFEQ010000100.1:0-2130 GCA_035250905.1 Steroidobacteraceae bacterium | reverse complement strand
GCCCTTGATGCCGCCGCGCTCCGCGAACATGGCCCAGTTGTCGGCCGGGATCATCACGTTCTGGATGCGGTTGCTGATCAGCTGGTTCAGCTGCGCGCTCGACTTGTCGTACACGCCCGCCACGCGAATCGAATCCTCCAGCAGCGAGATGCGCGCGCTGACGACGTCTAGCTCGACGTACTGATCGCGCAGCATCTGGTAGTCGGCCTTCGGCACGAAGCCGCTCGTGGTGGTGTTCGCGATGAGCGGCTTGGGGCAGGGGAAAAAGTCGGTGAGCCCAAGCGGGTCGGGTTGCTCGCCGAGGAGCTTATCGAACCCGAGCACCTTCCAGCACACGTAGCGCGAATCCTTCGACCAGATTTCCCACACCTGCGCCTTCGACCAGGGGTCGTTCTCGGGCAGCGTGTTCCTGGAGCCGCGCGGGTTCGTGAGCGGCACCAGCGCGCCGATCGAGTTTCCGAATTTTTCCTTCAGCTGCCCGCGCGTCATCCACACGCCGCGCGCCACCCAGCGCACCTCGCGCCAGGTGCGCGCGGGTGAGTAGAGAAAGTCGCGCCAGTGCACGTAGTCCGTGGCGACATGCTCGTCGCCGATCACTTCGAACTCACCCCCCTCGACCATCGTCTGGCCGCTCGCCTGGTCGATCACCGGCTCGACCGTTTGCTTCACGAACGAGGGCTCGTAGCGCAGCCACAGCTGCCCCATGCCCGGCACCAGCCGGTCCTCGATCGCCTGGCGCAGCGCCTGGTCGAAGTCGCTGGAGCGCGAATCCATGTCGAGGTTCAAGATGCGCTCGATGATCAGCCCGCCCACGCGCGCAGCGTCGTCCGAGTAGTCCTTGTGCCTGCGCGAGACGTCGGCGCGCGGCTGGCGCGCGTAGAGCGCGGCCTTCAAGATGTTCACGTTCGACCAGAAGAGATTGAACACGCCGCCGTCGTCGGTCGAATTCGCGTTCGTGGTCTTGCCGCCGAGGTAACGCTTCACCACGCGCGCAGCGGTTTCCTGCCAGCGCTCAAGTTCCTTTTTCGCCGCGCCTAGCTCGCGCTCGTACAGGTCAGACTTCGATTTGAACTCGGATTGCTCTTCGGCCATGGCCCTAGCTCCCTGGCGGCAGCACGATCACGCGCCCGCCGCTCGTGCATTCGTTACGCACCGTCACCTCGCGCGTGCAGTCGCCCTCGATCAGCGTGCAGCCCGCGAGCAGCATCACCGCGAGGAAGATGGCGAAGATGAAAAGCGCGACCATGACCTCTCTCAAAAATGTCTCCCCCCGTGCGCAGCTGCGCGGTCCTCGTGCAGCTGCTCCAGGTGGAACTGGTAGGACGCCGGGTGCCCGATGTCGCGATAGCGGTCCTGGGGCGAGGGCGTGCGCACGAACTCCTCGACCGACTGGCACCCGTAGGAGAACGCATCGCCCCCGTGGCTCGCGAAGTTGTGGTCGGGCTCGCGCGAGAAGGTCTTACGCTCCTGGTCGTACTTGAAGGCCCAGTCGCGCAGCATCTGCAGGCCCTTGCCGCAGGCGCTCTTGGCGAAGCGGCAGCGCGCGATCACCGAGCGCGCCGCGTTGATGCGGTCCACGATGCGCGTCTGCGGCACGATCGCGCACGAAAAGCCCGCTTGCAGGAACTGCTCCAGCACCGAGTGGCGCGAGGAAAACGTCTTCGCCTTCGCATCGTGCGGCAGGAGCACCTTCGAAATCGGAATCGGCTGCGACTTCAGCCGCTCGATCCAGTCGCTTGCGTCCAGGCCCGAATCCTCGTCGTACGCGAGCAGCTGGAAGCCCCCGGGAATCGCCTGCCAGAACCAAAACGCCGCCGTGTCGCGGTAGCCGATGTCGGAGGAGAGCACCACGCCGCCGCCGTTCTCATCGAGCACCACCTCATCCGAGATGCGCCCTTCCTTCTCGGCCCTCTCGATGCGGTTGCCGAGAATCGCGCCCACGTTCGCGGCCGAGAAGTCCACCAGGTACTCCTGGCGCGCAAGCTCCTCGGGCATGCCGGTGCTCACCTCCTTGTCGATCATCTCCTGCGTCATGTACCCGGCCTGCATCGCGTCCACGACGCTCCAGTCCCAGTCGTGCTCGCGCTTGGCGATCTGCAGCTGGTCGTGGAAGTGGTTGTAGCCGCGCGG
>DATFEQ010000098.1:0-13386 GCA_035250905.1 Steroidobacteraceae bacterium | reverse complement strand
CGACCGTGCACGCTGGACGCGTTCGCTCACGCCGGCCGGCGCGCACGAGTTTCGCGCGAGCGACTGGACCGCGACGCGCCTGCAACCATGACCGGGATGACGGAGGCATATCAGATCACCTGCCCGCATTGCTGGGAGAGCATCGCGATCGTGCTCGACCTGTCCGAGCCGGAGCAGACCTACATCGAGGACTGCAGCGTCTGCTGCCGCCCGATCAGCATCCACGTGAGCGCGGCGGGCGGTGAGATCCTGGACGTCGAGGCGAGCGCCTCCGAGTAACGATTTGTGTTCCGTGTCATTCGCCTCTCCTTCCTGATCGGCCTGCTGGTATTCGTCGCGCTCGGTGCGTTTCTCTCGCGCGCGCGCACGACCGATTGGGACCTGCCACTGTGGATCGCCATTCATCCCATCAACGCGGATGGGAGCTCTGTGAGCGCTGACTACCTCGCCACGCTCTCGAAGGAAACATTCGCCTCGATCGAGGAGTTCATGACGCGCGAAAGCGCGCGCTACCAGCTGAGTCTCTCGCAGCCCGTGCGCGTCGAGCTCTACGGGCAGGTCGAGGAATCGCCGCCCGCACTCGATCCGGGTGCCAGTGTGCTGGGCCGGGCACTGTTCAGCCTGAAGCTGCGCTACTGGGCCTGGCGCGAGGGAACAGATGGCACTCGGCCACCGCCGGACATCCGCATGTTCGTGCTGTATCACGACCCTGCCACGACCCCGTCGGTGCCACACTCGCTTGGATTGCAGAAGGGCCTGCTCGGGGTGGTGTACGCGTTCGCGGGCCGCGACATGACGGGGACCAACAACATCGTCATCGCGCACGAACTCCTGCACACGGTGGGCGCCAGCGACAAGTACGACGCCAACGACGATCGCCCGCTCTTTCCAGCGGGCTACGCCGATCCGCAGCAGGACCCGCTCTACCCGCAGCAGCGTGCCGAAGTAATGGCCGGGCGACGCATGGTGAACGAGCACGAATGGGATATGCCCTACGGGCTGCGCGAGGTGGTGGTGGGACCTGAGACCGCCGCCGAGATCCAATGGATCAAGGGTCCGTGAGCAGCGACGCGCGCCTCGATCCGGTGCTCGCGGTCTCGAACGTCGACGTCGAGATCGCCGGCCGCCGTCTGGTCGAGGGCCTGACTCTCGCGGCGCGCGCGGGCGATTTCATCGCAGTGCTCGGTGAAAACGGCGTCGGCAAGACACTCACGCTGCACACGCTCGCCGGGTTGCGACCGCCAGCCGCCGGCCGCATCGTCGTCCAGGGCACGGATCTGCACCTCTGGCCCCGGCGCGCGCTCGCCCGCGTGCTCGGTCTGCTCGCGCAGTCGAGCGAGGACCCTTTTCCCTCCACCGTGCTCGAGACCGCGCTGATCGGGCGCCATCCGCACATCGAGTTCTGGCAATGGGAAAGCGAGCGCGACCTCGGTACGGCGCGCGGCGCACTCGCGAACGTGGACCTTGCAGCTCTCGAGGACCGGACCGTCGAGACGCTCTCCGGCGGGGAACGGCGGCGGCTCGCGATCGCCACCGTGCTGACGCAGGAGCCGCGCCTCTACCTGCTCGATGAGCCGACCAATCATCTCGACCCGCATCACCAGCTCGAGATCCTGCAGCTGTTTCGCGCCCGCGCGGACCAGGGAGCGAGCGTCATCGCGACTCTGCACGATGCGACGCTCGCGGCGCGCTTTGCCGACCAGGTGCTGATGCTGTTCGGTGACGGCGCCTGGGTGTTCGGCCCGAGCGCCGCCGTGCTGGATGCCGCGCACCTGACGCGTCTATATCGCACCTCGATTCACGAGCTCGACTTCCGCGGACGCCGGGTGTTCGTCAGCGAGTAGGTCGAGTTCTTCCTGCTCGATCAGTGACCGAGCGCGCGCAGCAGCGCGTCGTGCAGGTGGCCGTTACTCGCGAGCACGCTGGTGGTAGCGAGCGAGACGGCCCGCCCCTCCAGATCCGTGAAGCGCCCGCCGGCCGCCTCGACGATTGCGGCGAGCGCCGCGATGTCGAGAATGTTGACGTCGGCCTCGATGACGGCGTCGATCTTCCCGGCTGCCAGCAGGTGATACTGCAGGAAGTCGCCGTACCCGCGGATGCGATCCACGCGCTCGACCAGCGCGCCGTACGCTCCCCAGCGGGGGCTCGCCGCCAGCGACTTGATGTTGCTCGCCGACAGCGTCGCACGCTCGAGCGTGTCGATGGCGCTCACCGCGATGCGCTTGCCGTCGAGCCACGCGCCCTGACCCTGCTCGGCATAGGCAAGCTCGCCGTATTCGGAGGCGCTGGAGACGCCGAGGATCAGCTCGCCGCGATGCATGAGGGCGATCTGCGTCGAGAACATCGGGTACTCGCGTACGAACGCCTTGGTGCCGTCAATCGGGTCCACCAGCCAGAGGAATTCCGCGTCGCGCCGCTCCCCGCCGGTCTCCTCGCCGTAAAAGCCATGCTCCGGAAAGTGTGCTTGCAGCACCGCACGGATGGCTTTCTCCGCTTCCACGTCGGCGATCGTGACCGGGGACTTGTCGGCTTTCTCGCGCACCTCGATGTTGCCGCGATAGAGCCGCTGGATGACCTGGGTGGCGGACTCTGCCGCCTCGAGTGCAGCCTTGAGAAACGCCGAGCTCATCACCGCATCGTACGAGTCGCGCGCGCCAGTCGCCACTGCAGCGGCTGGCTTGACACTCACAGCCACGCTCCCTAGTCTGCCGCTCCACTGTCAGGTGCACGGGAAGCCGGTGCGCTCTCGCGAGCAATCCCGGCGCTGCCCCCGCAACGGTGATCGAGTAGACGTCCGCATCAAGACGCCACTGCGCGCGAGCCGCCCTGGAGCTCGAGCGTGGGAAGGCGATGCCGGCGAGCCTGCGAAAGGCGACTCGTAAGCCCGGAGACCGACCTGCCAGCCATGACCAGCATCGCGGCGGGCGAGTCTCTGGGAGATCCCCGACCTCCTCCGCCGTGGCTGGCGCTCGAACCTCAACGCCATGCGGGCGAGCATGGGGGAGTCACGCCGTGTCCACGACCGTTCGTATTGCCGCAAGCGCTGCGGCCTTGCTCAGTCTGCCCCTGTCGGCCGCCGAGGCACCGCTCGGCACCACAGTCGTCACCGCCACCCGGACCGACACCGTCGTCGACGACGTGCTCGCACCCGTCATCGTCATCACGCGCGAAGAGCTCGAACGCTCGCTCGCCCCCGACGTCGCGAGTCTCCTGCAGTTTCACGCCGGCATCGACATCGCGCGCAATGGCGGCCCGGGCCAGGTCACCTCGATCTTCATCCGCGGCACGGACAGCAACCACGCGACCGTGCTGGTGGACGGCGTGCGCATCAACCCGGGCACCATCGGCGGCGCCTCGATCCAGAACATCGCGCCGGAAACGATCGAGCGCATCGAGATCGTCAAGGGACCGCGCTCGACGCTCTACGGCACCGATGCCATCGGTGGGGTCGTCAACGTCATCACGCGCTCGTACGCGGACAATGCTTTTAACGCGGCGACCGGCTACGGTCGCTATGACACGTTCCTCGCCGCGGCCAGCGGTGGCTTCGGCGGCGACGCCGGCGAAGTGGCGTTCAGCGCCAACTGGCTCGAGAGCGCCGGTTTCCCGGCACGCACGTTCGACGACACCGACCGCGGTTACGACAACCGCTCCTTCACGGTGAAGGCCCGCACGCAGCTCGGCGCGGTGAAGCTTGGCGCGCGCTACTGGCAGGCGGCGGGGACCACCGAGTACTCCGACTTCATCCTGACGCCGGTCGACCAGGACTTTGAAAACCGCATGGCGGCCCTCGACGCGCTCTTCGCACCGACCGAGCGTTGGAGCTCGCGTGTGATGCTGAGTCATATCGAGGACGATCTCGAGCAGAACCAGCCCGACTTCCTCGGCACTTTCGCGCGCGTCCGCACGCGCCGCAACGCCGCCGACTGGCAGAACGACGTGCGCATCGGCGAGCACCAGCTCATGACGGCAGGCGTCCTGCTGACGCGCGAAGAGACCGACTCGACCGAGAGCTTTGCTCCGTTCGAAGAAGACACGGACACCGGGATGGTGTTTGCGCAGGATCGAATCGACCTCGGGCGCCACCACGTTCTGCTCGCCGCGGCGTATCTCGACCACGAAACGTTCGGTGAAGAGAACACCTGGAACGCGGAGTACGGCCTCGATGTGACCTCGAGCACCCGGCTGATCGCGGCCGCCGGCACCGGTTTCCGCGCGCCCGACAGCACCGACCGCTTCGGTTTTGGCGGCAACGCCGACCTCGATCCGGAACACTCGCGCAACTACGAATTGAGCCTCGTGCAGCGCTTCGGCACGCGTCAGCAGCTGCGCTTGAGCGCCTTCCGCAACGAGATCGATGACCTGATCGTGTTCGTGGTGACCGACCCCACGACCTTCGAGGGACAGAACCAGAACGTCGAGCGCGCGCGGATCGACGGCGTCGAGCTCGCCTACGAATACGAGGCACCCAGCTGGCGCCTGCGGGCCGAGGCGATCGCGCAGGATCCCCGCAATCTCACGACCGACCAGAAGCTGCTGCGTCGCGCCAGCGAGAGCCTGACACTGGCATTCGCCAAATCCCTGGGCGTCCACGAGATCGGGCTCGACGTGTTACTGAGCGGCGAGCGCGAGGACTTCGGGGTGCCGGAGCCGGTCGAGCTCGCGAGCTACGCGCTCGTCAACCTGTACGCGCGCTTCGCGCTCGTGCGCGGCTTGTCGCTGCAGCTGCGCCTCGAGAACGCCCTCGACGAGCAGTACGAGCTCGCCTCGACCTACAATACGCCCGACCGGAGCCTGTTCGTCGCGGTGAGGTACGAACTCTAGGTTTTCTCATGGGCCATCGCCTCAGCAAGATCTACACGCGCACCGGGGATGACGGCACCACGGGTCTCGGCGACGGCTCGCGCACGCTCAAGGATGCGGCGCGGGTCGAGGCCTACGGCAGCGTCGACGAGCTGAACAGCGCCATCGGCGTCGTGCTCGCCGTGCGCGGCCTGCCGCAGGGAGTGCGCGCTTGCCTGACGGAAGTGCAACACGACCTGTTCGATCTCGGCGGAGAGCTCTGCATCCCGGGACATCGCGCCATCACCGACGAGTTCGTGAGCCGCCTGGAGCGCGAGCTCGACGGCTTCAACGAGCCGTTGCCGCCGTTGCGTGAGTTCATTCTTCCGGGCGGCGGTCCAGCCGCCGCCGCGTGTCACCTCGCGCGCACGATCTGTCGTCGCGCCGAACGGCGCGTATGCACGCTCGTGCGCAGCGAGCCCGTGGCGCCGGAGGTTTCCCGCTACCTCAACCGGCTGTCGGATCTGTTGTTCGTGCTCGCGCGCGTGCTCGCACGGCATGAGCGCGGGAGCGAGGTGCTGTGGAAGCGAGGCCGCGGTGCCGCGCCGGCGCAGCGTCCCGCTGCTCGCGGCCGTAAGACTCGCAGGCGTTGAGGTCGCCTGGCCGCGTCCTCAGGCGCCCGCGAGGCCCAGGCGTTCCAGCAACTCCCACACGAGCGGCACCAGCGTGCAGCCTGCCGCGAGCAGCAACACGGCCAGCACGAAACACACCGTCGCCACGCGTTGGGCCTCGGCGCCGCGCAAGACGCGCCGTACGTGCATATGACGCGAGCCCGGCGGCGGGTAGACGTCCGCGGCGCGCACACGCCACGCGAAATGGCCGATCCAGACCGCGACGCCGGCGAGCGATACGCTCATGATGATCGCGAGCGTGCGCAGGAGCAGTGCCGCACGCTGAATGTCCGCGGGCGTCGGCACGACGCGCGTGGCGTCGGTGAGTCTCCTGACTTCGACGGCGAGCCACACCAGCAGCGTGAATCCGATCAGCACGCCGAGCACGATGAGGAACATCAGTACGAGCCGCGCCACGGGTGCGGGGTGCGGTCGGCGGCGCTCGGGAACCGCGGCGCTCGGGGTGTTCGGGTCGGCATCCATGCTTACGATCCGGACGCCGGCCGCGCCGCCGCCCGCCGCGTGCGTGCCTGGTCCAACACGGCGCAGACTTCGCGTGCGCCGTCGACGGTGCGCGTGGTGGCACGCGCCACGCGATCGACGCGCAGCACGTACAGGTTGCCGAGCTCGACGGCCCGCAGCTTGTGCCAGGGTCGCCAGCCGGCGAAGGGATCGTCCGCGACATCGTCGCCCGCCAGAATGACCTCCGGGTTGCGCTCCAGGACTGCCTCGCGGCTCACCGGTGGCGCCAGTTGCCCTAGATCGGCGAACACGTTGCGCCCGCCGCACAGCACGATGATCTCGCTGATCAGGTGCTGCGAATTGATCGTGTAGAGCGGTGCGGATGAGATCTGGTAGAACACATCGATGGCCGCGTCGTCGCCGTGTTCCTGCCGCAATCCAGTCAGCGCCTGCACGTAATCCTGCGCCGCGCGCTCTGCAGTCGCGCTCGTCCCCGTGAGCTCGCCCAGCCGGCGCAGCGCCCGCGGCACGTCATCGAGGTGCGTGGTGCTCAGGCGCTCGACCGGTAGGCCCAGGTGGCGCAGCTTCTCGATCACGGGCTCCGGCGTTCCCGTATCCCACACCAGCACCAGGTCGGGATCGAGCGCCAGCACGCGCTCATAGTCGACCTGGAAGGCATCGCCCACGCGCTCGATGCTGCGCGCCTGTGGCGGATAGTTGCTGAACACGTCGGCGCCCACCAGGCGTTCGCCGGCTCCCACGCTGAACACGAGCTCCGTCAGGTTGGGCGCGAGGCTGACGATGCGCTGCGGCGGGGTCCCGACCGGCGTCGCCGCAGCACCCGCAAGCGCGCACCAGCACAAGACCAGGACTGCGAGGCCGCGCGCTCTCATGGCCGCAACACTCAGCGCACCCAGCCGATGAGCACCAGCGCAGACACGAACACCAGCCAGATCAGCAGGGCGCGCGTGATAAGGCGCATGCAGGCCTCGACGCGCCGCGCGCCAGGCAGCGCGATAAATTCGGCTGGCTCGAGCTCGATGTTGAGTGCGCCCCGACCCACGCCGGCGAGCAGGTGATCGTTGGTGTCGAAGAAGCGCGCCCCGGCGGCCTGCACCGAGCGGCGCCACTCATCGAGCGCCTGCTCGAAGCTGCCGGCGAGCGCGTAGCCCAGCGCCAGCAGCCGGGCGGGTGCCCACGCCAGCACCCCGTGCACCGCCTGCAGCGCGTCGACGAACCCCGGCACCAGCGCGGAGTTGTCGGCCCGGCCGCGATACTCGAACACCGCGCGGCGCCGCATGAGGTCGCTGACCCGGAAAAGCCAGGCGCCGGCGGGCCCGAGCAGCATGAACCAGAAGGCCACGCCAAAGACGCGATTGTTGGTCTGCACGAACAGGGCGTCCTCGAGCGTGTCCGGAGCGGTGCCGGTGCGCTGCGCGGCATCGTGCTCCATGATCTCGCGCGCCACTCGCTCCGCCGCCTGCCGGTCGCCACGGTCGAGGGCCTCGAGGTAATCGTCCACTTCATCCTTCAGGTCGCGTGGTCCGAGCGAGAACACTAGCACCAGTGCGGCGAATGCGACGTACACGACGCCGAGCAGCACGTCGTGAAATACCCAGGCGATCGCCGCAACCGGCAAGGCCGGCAGCAGCACCAGCACGAGGGTGAGCGCGAGCGCGCGGCCGCCGCGCAGGTCGCGAAAGCGAGCCAGCGCCCAGTCGAGATAGCGGTCGAACCAGCGCGGCTCGCGCAGGTGCAGCGCGTGCGTCAGCAGCCGTTCGAGCAGCAGGCCGAGCAGGAGCGCGATGAGTTTCATGCGTGCTGCACGCCGCGTTCGCGCTCAATACCCCGGACTCGAGCTCGACTCGAGCGCGACCAGCGTGCGCACCCGCGGCCAGTCGAAGGCGGCCCCGGGATCCGTCTTGCGCCCGGGCGCGATGTCGCTGTGACCGGTGAGCCGTGCGGGACTCAAGCGCGGGTAGGTGCGAAACAGCGCTCCGATCAGGCGCGCGAGCGCGTGGTACTGATCCTCCTCGTACGGCAGCGTGTCCGTGCCCTCGAGCTCGATGCCGATCGAAAAATCGTTGCACGACGGGCGACCCGCGTAACTGGATTCGCCCGAGTGCCAGGCGCGCAGGTGAAACGGCACGTACTGAGTGAGCCGGCCGCGTCGGTCGACCAGGACGTGAGCGGAGACGCGGCGCTCGGCGATCGTCGCAAAGTAGGGATGTGCATCCGGCGGCAGCGCGTTCGTGAACAGGCGGTCGATCCACGGTCCGCCGAACTCTCCAGGCGGCAGGCTGATGCCGTGCACGACGATGAGATCGGGCTCGACGCCGGCGGGGCGCTGATCGCAGTTGGGAGAGGGAACGCGTTGCACCGCGCGCAGCCAGCCGGTCGACGAATCGACTTCGAGACCACCCGCCTCGCTCGGCACGCGCTCGCGCTTCACCGGACTGCCTCCGTCACCCGATCAGGCGCGGATGATGCCAGAAACGCCCACCAGCCTCGAACGACATCGCGCACACGCGCGTGCTTGATTCCATTCGAAGCTCTAGACTGGCTCAATGTCTCACGACACGGGCAATTCGGCTCTCGCCCGGCGCGATCTCGGCGTGGTGTGGCATCCGTGCACGCAGATGCGCGACCACGAGACTGTGCCGATGATCCCCATCCGTCGCGGTTCCGGTGTGTGGCTCGAGGACTACGACGGCCGGCGCTACCTCGACGCCATCAGCTCCTGGTGGGTCAACCTGTTCGGCCACTCGAACGCCTACATCAACGCCCGGCTCGCCGCGCAGCTCGAACGGCTGGAGCACGTGATCCTCGCCGGCTTCACGCATGAGCCCGCGGTCGAGCTCGCGGAGCGGCTCACGCGTATCGCGCCAGCCGGGCTGTCGCGCTGCTTCTACGCCGACAACGGCTCGGCGGCGGTGGAGATTGCCGTCAAGATGAGCTTTCACTACTGGCGCAATCTCGGCCGGCCGGACAAGCGCCGCTTCATCACCCTCAGCAACAGCTATCACGGCGAGACGCTCGGGGCGCTCGCGGTCGGTAACGTCGAGCTCTACAAGTCGGTGTATCGGCCGCTCCTCATGGACGTGATCACCGCGCCTTCGCCCGACTGCTTCGAGCGCGAGACCGGCGAGAGCTGGGAGGAACACTCGCGCCGCAAGTTCGCGTCGATGCGCGCGGTGCTCGAGCAGCACGCGACCGAAGTAGCCGCCGTGATCGTCGAGCCACTGGTGCAATGCGCCGGCAGCATGCGCATGTACCACCCGGTCTACCTCGAGCTGTTGCGCCGTGCCTGCGACGAGCACGAGGTGCTGCTGATCGCGGACGAGATCGCGGTCGGTTTCGGACGCACCGGGACGTTGTTCGCTTGCGAGCAGGCGGCGATTCGTCCGGACCTGATGTGCCTGTCGAAGGGCCTGACCGGCGGTTACCTGCCGCTCTCGGCGGTATTGGCGACCGAGCCGATCTACCAGGCGTTCTACGATGAGTACACGCGGCTCAACGCCTTCCTGCATTCGCACAGCTACACCGGCAACGCGCTCGCGTGCAGCGCCGCGCTCGCGAGCCTCGAGCTGTTCGCGCGCGACGCCGTGCTCGAGCGCAACCGGCACCGCGCCGAGCTCATGGGCAGCCTGGCGCGCCAGCTCGGCGAGCATGCGCACGTGGCGGAGGTTCGCCAGCATGGCATGATCGTCGCGATCGAAATGGTGCGCGACAAGCGCACGCGTGAGCCCTTCGACTGGCGCGAGCGGCGCGGCCTGCGCGTATACGAGCATGGACTGAAGCGCGGCGTCCTGCTGCGCCCGATCGGCAACGTCGTCTATTTCATGCCGCCGTACGTGATCGCGGAGGACGAGATCCGCCTGATGGTCGACGTCGCACGCGAAGGCATCGACCGCGCCGCATGCGCGTGACGCGCGTCTTCAGCGAGCGCCCGCTCGGCGCCAACCGCGAGATCGCCCTGGGCGCGTCGGCCGCCGCGCACGTCGGTCGTGTGCTGCGCCTGGGTGTCGGCGCCGAGCTCACCCTCTTCGATGGCAACGGTGGCGAGTACCCGGCGACCATCGTCGAGTGCCGCGGCACCGTCCTGCGGGCGCGACTTGGCGAGCACCGCGCGATCGAGCGCGAATCGCACTTGAAGATCACGCTCGCGCAGGGGCTGGCGCGCGGCGAGCGCATGGACTGGGTGTTGCAGAAGGCGACCGAGCTCGGGGTCGCCGTGCTGGCGCCGGTCCTGACCGAGCGCAGCGTGGTGAAGCTGGATGCGCGCCAGGCGGAGAAGCGGCGTGATCACTGGCGCGGCGTCGTGATCGCGGCCTGCGAGCAAAGCGGGCGCAACCGGCTGCCCGAGGTTCTTTCGCTCGCGCCCTTCGGTGAGTGGCTCGCCACGGCGCGCGCGGGGGTGCGGCTTCTGCTCGACCCCACCGCTTCGTCCGGCCTGCATACGATCGGGACCGTGCCGGCCGTGACTCTGCTAATCGGCCCCGAAGGCGGGCTGTCGCCCGACGAACGCGCTCTGGCCCTGGACGCCGGCTTCCAGCCGGTACGCATGGGCCCTCGCGTGTTGCGCACCGAAACCGCAGCGATCGCCGCGCTCAGCGCGCTGCAGGCGCTGCGAGGAGATTCGGGCTAGCGCGGCTCTTCGGGAGTCTCGATCGGGATGGTGTTTTCGGGAACGCCGTAAATGCATCCCTCACCATCCCGATCGAGACTCCCCGTCCGCGCGACGGGCGCTAACCGCTCGGCGTGGTTTCCTGCGCGATGATCTCTTCGAGGCGCTCGAGGTCCGGAACCAGCGGCGTCTCGTTGATCATGCGCACCTGGCAGAGCACCGGCATGCGCTCAGGAAACGTGCGCGACGAATCGGCTTTCACCACGTCGGCATTCACGCGCACGAGCTGCGGGAATCCCTGGGTGAGGATCCCGAACACACCCGACTGCAGCTTCTGGCCGATACCGTAGAAAACGACGATGCGCGTGCGGCCGGTGGTCGCGGGAATGGGTTGACCGCAGGCTCCCTCGAACGACACCACGGGCGCGATTCGCCCGTTCCAGCTGATGGTGCCCAGATACCACGGTGGCGCGCCAGCCATGGCGTCGGGCGCCTGGAAACTCACGACCTCGGCGACGCTCGCGCGCGGCACGATGAGGCGCTCGCCCGCGAGCGGGATCAGTAGGCTGTAGAGCTCTGTGACGGGAATGTCCATTCAGAAGACCCTCACCCCAGCCCTCTCCCGCTGTGCGGGAGAGGGAGTGGAAATCAGTTGACTGCCCGCCGACGACGCTTGCGTACCAGAGGCTCGATGGCGTCGAGGAGCTGCGCTTCCTGGTAGGGCTTGCCGAGATAATCGTTCACGCCCAGCTCGATGGCGCGCGCGCGGTGCTTCTCGCCGACACGCGAGGTGATCATCACGATCGGGATCTCCTTGAGGCGCGGATCGTTGCGCACGTGCGAGGCCACCTCGTAGCCGTCCATGCGCGGCATTTCGATATCGAGCAGGATCACGTCCGGCAGATTTTCCTGCAGGATCGACACCGCATCCATGCCGTCCTTCGCCGTCAGCACGCGCATGCCGTTGCGCTCGAGCAGGCGCTGCGTCACGCGGCGCACGGTGATCGAGTCATCCACCACCAGCGCAAAGACGCGCTTGTCCTCGCGATCGCGCGCCTGCGCCTCGGCGAGCGGGCGTGAGCGCCACTCGGAGCGCACCAGCGCGCCCACGTCGAGAATGATGACGATGCGCCCATCGCCCAGGATGGTGGCGCCCGAGATGCCGCGAATGCTGGAAATCTGCGGACCCACCGACTTGACCACGATCTCGCGACTGCCGACCAGCTCATCGGCGACCAGCGCGGTCGAATGCTCGCCGGCGCGCACCAGGATCACGGGCACGGAAGCCTCGCCCTCGGGCAGCAGCGCGGGCGCGCTGCCGAGGAATGCGCCCAGGTGCTGGTAGCGGTACTTCTGGCCGCCGTAGTCGAAGGTCGGCGCTTCCTCCGCCAGGTGCTGCGCGACCTGCTGGCTCGGGAGGCGCACGATGCCTTCCACCGTCGGGAGCGGCAGCGCATAGAGCTCGTCGACCACGCGCACGATCAGCGACTGGCTGATCGCCAGCGTGAACGGCAGCCGCACCGTGAACACCGTGCCGGCGCCCGGCGTCGACTCGATGAAGAGCGCGCCGCCGAGCTTCTTGACCTCGGTCGCCACCACGTCCATGCCGACGCCGCGGCCGGCGGCCTTGGTCACCGAGCCCGCCGTGCTGAAGCCGGGCTCGAGGATCAGCTGCATCGCTTCCTCGTCGGTCAGGGCCTGGCGCGGATCGACGAGACCCATCGCGACCGCCTTCTCGCGGATCGCGCGCACGTTCATGCCGGCGCCGTCATCACGCACCACGATCACCACTTCCGCCCCCTCGCGATACAGGCTCACGGCAATGCGTCCGGTCTCGGGCTTGCCCTTGGCCACGCGCTCCGCCGGCGTTTCGAGGCCGTGCACGACCGCGTTCCTCAGCATGTGCTCGAACGGCGGCATCATGCGCTCGAGCACCTGGCGATCGAGCTCGCCCGTGGCACCCTCGACCACGAACTCGGCCTTCTTGCCGGTCTCGTTCGCCACCTGGCGCACCAGGCGCGTGAGGCGCTGCACGTGGCGCTGGAAAGGCACCATGCGCGTGCGCATGAGGCCGTTCTGCAATTCGGTGATCACTCGCGACTGCTGCAGCAGCAGGTTGTGCGCCTCGCGCGTGAGATTCTCGAGCAGTCCCTGGATGCTGCCCACGTCGCTGGAGGACTCCGCGAGCGCGCGCGTGAACTGCTGAATGGCGGAATACCGGTCGAGCTCGAGCGGGTCGAAGTCCTGGCGTCTGGCGTTCTCGTCCTGGTGGCGATTCAGGATCTGCGCTTCGGTCTCGAGCTCGAGCTTGCGCAGCTGCTCCTTGAGGCGTGTAACCGTGCGTGACAGCTCCGCGAGGTTGAAGTCAATCGAGCTCACCTGCTGCTCGAGGCGGGAACGGAAGATGCTCACTTCACCCGCGTTGTTGAGCAGCGTATCGAGCAGGTCCGCATCGACGCGCGCGAGCTCCTGGCGTTCGGCAGCGGGCTGTGGCTCGCGACCGGGAGGCAGCGCCATGGGCGCCGCGTCCTCTTCCGCATCCTCCAGCTCCTCCTCAACCGCAGGGCGCGGCTTCCACTCGGGGACTCGTGGCGCGAGCTCGGCCTTGGTCGTGACCTTGACCTTGGGCGGCTCGGTTGCCGGAGTGGCGGCTGCCGGTGGCGGCGCGACACGCGGTGCCTCCCGGGCAGGCGTCGGCACCTTGGCCGCGGGCGTTGCAGCCATCGTTGGAATCGGCCTGGCCGCAGGCGGAGCCTGCGGCGGCGCTGGCTTGGGAGCAGGCGGCTGCGCCCGCGGCGCGGCCGGTGTCTTCGCGGGAGCAGGGCTGGCCAAGGCCCGAATGCG
>DATFEQ010000060.1:0-3672 GCA_035250905.1 Steroidobacteraceae bacterium | reverse complement strand
CGCTTCCGGAGTGGCTGCTCGATGAGAGCCGCGCCATACCGCTGCTGCCGCAGTTCGAGATGACTGCGGTCGCGACGCGCATCTATGCCTTCGTGATGTCGCTCATCGACGGACGGCGTTCGGCGCGCGACATCGCGCAAGTGCTGGTCGCCCAGAAGCTGATGAACGCCGAAGAGGCGGGGCCCGCGGTGCGCGCGTTTCTCACGCGCATGCACGAGGATGCGCGCGCCTCCGCACGTCGATGAGTTGTCGCCATTGAGCGACGGTCGGAGTGTGCGTAGGGTCGCGTATTATGTTTTCCCCGCGTGTAAGCTTCGATTCTCGTTCGTTGGTCAGCGAGCCATGACTGTGGGCGTGGACACATCGACAGAGCTTGCCGCGTCGGGCGCAAACCGGGCTCGAGTCATCCGGTGGATCGCATTGTTCGCACTGCTCTTCGCATTGCTTCCGGCCATGCGTGGCAGCGCCGCCAATTCTTCATTGCATGGTCAGTCAGCACCGGACTTCGCGCTCAAGGCGATGAATGGGGCGAACCTGCGCCTGTCCGAGTTCCTCGGCGACGTGGTCATGCTCAACTTCTGGGCAACCTGGTGCGGCTCCTGTCGCCAGGAGATGCCCGAGCTCGAGCGCCTCTACGACACGTATCGCAGTGCGGGCTTCGTCCTCATCGGCGTGAACGTGGATGACGAGTCGGCGCGCGCGGTGGAATTCGTGCGTGCCCTCAAGGTCACCTATCCCATCCTGCTCGACCCGCGAAAGTCGGTGGCGCCGCTCTACCGCCTGGACGAGCTGCCGATGAGCGTGCTGATCGACCGGGCTGGCGTCGTGCGCTTCGTGCACCAGGACTACCAGGCGGGCAAGGAGCAGCCCTATCTCGCCGAGCTCAGGGACCTGCTCAACGAATGACACGTCGGCCGACGACCATCTGAAATCCGAGGTATTGGAGATGCCAAACACGAATGGCGGCGCATGGGCGATGAGGCTGGCAACGGCCGCCCTGTGCGCATTGTGCATCGCGAGCGCCTTTGCCCAGGCGCCGGCCGAGCCGGAACCTGCGGCGGCGGCGCCTGCCGAAAGTGCCAGCGGGGAGTTCCGCAGCCTCGACCAGGAGGTCCAGGCGCTCAAGAAGGAAGTCATAGAGCTCAACAAGGACCTGTTCGTCCTCGAGGAGGAGCTGCTCTTCCCGGCGAACACCCAGGTGGCGGTGTTCGTATCGCTCGACGTCGGCAGCTTTTTCGCGGTCGATTCGGTCACGCTCAAGATCGACGACAAGGAAGTGGCCAACTATCTCTACACGGCACGCGAATCCGAGGCGCTCATGCGCGGCGGCGTGCACCGCATGTACCTCGGCAATCTCAAGGTGGGCAAGCACGAGCTGGTCGCGTTCTTCACCGGCAAGGGCACGCACGAGCGCGACTACAAGCGCGGCGCGACGCTCAACTTCGAGAAGGGCATCGGCGCGAAATACCTCGAGCTGCAGATCAGCGACCGCGTGCGCAAGCAGCAGCCCGAGTTCGTCGTCAAGGAGTGGGAGTAGGCGCTTGCTGGTGTCACGCGTCACGGCCTCCCTTGTGCTTGCCGGACTGCTCGCGAGCGGCGCGCCCGCGGCCGAGCAGCCCAAGGGCGGCACGCTCGCACCGACGACGGTGAAGGATCTCTATTACGGCGATGTCCTCTTCTACTTCTATCAGGACGACTACTTCAACGCGCTGACGCGCCTGCGGGCCGCCCAGCTCAAGGGCCGCGTCGCGCACCACGCCGACGAGGCCGAGTTGCTGCTCGGCGGACTCTATCTCTCTTACGGTGAGCACCTGGAAGCCGGTGCGATCTTTGAGCGCCTGCTGAAGCCCGACGCGCCGCTCTCGGTGCGCAACCGCGCCTGGTTTTACCTCGGTAAGGTCTGGTATCAGCGCGGCTATTGGGCGCAGGCCGAGAACGCGCTTCGCAAGGTCGAGGGCGAGCTGCCGACGCAACTGGAAGCCGAAAAGCGCAACCTCCTCGCGCAGGTCCTGATTCAGCAGGGCCGGTTCGACGATGCAATCGCGCTGCTCAACGGCTGGCGCGGTCCGACGGACTGGACGGCCTTCGCGCAGTTCAACCTCGGCGTCGCGCTGGTGCGCAAGGGACGCCTCGACGATGCGGCGACGATGCTCGACGCGGTCGGTCGCATGGACACGCCCAACGACGAGCTGGCGGCGTTGCGCGACAAAGCGAACCTGGCGCTGGGCTATGCCTATCTGCAGGCGGGGCAGGCCGCCGAAGCGAAGCCGGTGTTGCAACGCGTTCGCCTCGAGGGCCCGCAATCGAACAAGGCGTTGCTGGGCGTCGGTTGGGCCGATTCCGCCACCGAACAATATCGCGAGGCGCTGGTCCCCTGGATGGAACTGCACGGGAGGAGTCTCCTCGACGCCGCGGTGCAGGAGTCGTATCTCGCGGTGCCATTCGCGTTCGCGAAGCTCAACGCCAACGCCCAGGCCGCCGAGTACTACACCACCGCGATCCGTTCTTACGCCGACGAGTCGGCGCGCATCGACCAGTCGATTGCCGCGATCCGCGGCGGCCAGCTGCTCAACACGCTGGTGACGCACGATGCCCACGGGCGGTACGGGTGGTTCTGGCAATTGGAGAACCTGCCGGATGCTCCGGAGTCGCGTTACCTGTATCACCTGCTGGCGGGTCACGAGTTCCAGGAAGGCCTGAAGAACTATCGCGACCTGGACTATATGCAGCGCAACCTCGCGGAGTGGGAGCGCAGTCTGGAGGCCTTTGGCGACATGCTCGACACGCGCCGCACGGCTTACGCGCAGCGGCTGCCGAAGATCGACGCGAGCCTCGCACGCGTCGATCCGCGCGCCATTGCGGGCACCCGCGTCGAGCTCGAGTCGCGGCTCAACGCCGCCGAGCGCGCCGGGGACTTTGCGGCGCTCGGCACCACGCGCGAGCAGGAGATGTGGGGCACGATCAGCGAACTCGAGGATGCGCTCGCCGCGCAGCCGGACGATCCCTCGCTCGACGAAATGCGCGACAAGGTGCGCCTGCTCAGGGGCGTGCTCTTCTGGCAGATGAACGAGAGCTTCAAGGCCCGTACCTGGACCACGCGGCGCAGCCTCAAGGAGCTCGACGGCGCGCTCAAGCAGATGGAGAAGCGCTGGTTGCTGGTTGAGCAGGCTCGCAAGAACATGCCGAACGCTACCGAGGCGTATGCGTACCGGGTCGCGCAACTGCGTCCGCGCATCGAAGTGCTCGGGACGCGGCTCGCGGCCGCCGGTCGCGCCCAGGGCGAGTACCTCGCCTCAATCGCCGTGGATGAGCTCGAGGCGCAGAAACAGCGTCTCACGAGTTACCAGGTCCAGGCGCGCTTTGCGCTCGCCAGCATCTACGATCGCTCGGCGGATGCGCGCGGCCCGGATGACGTCCCGTGAAGCTCGTCCGCCTCAGTCTCGCCGTCGTGCTGGCCCTGTTCGCCACGCAGAGCGCGTGGGGCGAGAAGAAGCCCAAGCCGCAGCCGACCATCAAGGACATCGAGGGGCGGCAGGTCGAGGTGCGCACCGACAAGCCGGTGGACGCGGGCCCGGCCAAGGCGATGGAGAACTATCGCGAATTCCTCAAGCTGGAGGCGAACGATCCGCAGCTGCGTCCCGAGGCGATGCGCCGGCTGGGAGACCTGAACCT
>DATFEQ010000054.1:0-3150 GCA_035250905.1 Steroidobacteraceae bacterium | reverse complement strand
CGGCGTCAGCGTGACGGTTCCTGAGAAGGTTCCGTTGTTGAGCTCATCGAGCGGCACCGCCGCCAGGTTGGCGTTCACCGAGACTGCTGCGGCAGCTGAGCCCGTCGTGGGCGACAGGTCGAGCCACGGCACGTCATCCGTGATGCTCCACATTTGCGCTGGGAAACCCGTGACGTTGAACGAGCGTGTGAGGTCCGCGTCCGCCGGCACATTGCCGATGTTGTAGGTGAGGTTTGAGAGCGAGCTCGCTACGCCTGTGACGTTGTAGGTCACCGTGATCGTCCGCGGGCTGCCGCCGACCTGGCCAGTGGCACAGGTCGGGTCGTTCAGGCAGGCGCGCACCTGGATCGTCGCCGTGTGCGTGCCGGCCCCGAGGACGGCCGGGGAGCCGGGCACGATCGTGCCTTGCCCGGTGGTGGGTCCGGTCACGATGACGTTGGTCACGTTCGCCACGGCCGGATTGCTCGTGGCGACGATGATGAAGAGCGTTCCGGTTCCGGTGCCGGTCAACGTGGCAGTGACAAGCTCGGGCGCAGGTGCGAAGGGCGGCAGCGCGTTAAACGTAATCGCGCTCGTCGACAGGCTGAGCGTGAGCCCAGTGCCACCGCCGCCTCCGCCGCCGTTGTTGCCGCCTCCGCCACCGCCACCACCACCGCAGGCAGCGAGACCGGCGAGTGCCAGGATCATGAGGCCCGCAGAGACTCTAGAGCGGCGCAGCGCCCGGAACATGTGCATGGAGGTGAGCTCTCGATGGAGTTGTTGTTAGGAATCGATCCTAGCAATTTCCCGAGAACGCAAACCAGCCCATGAGGGAACTCCTTTTCGATTCGGCCGGTTCCCACCGGCGGGTCGGCGGCTTATGTCGCGGCCGACGTGCGGTCCCCCCGGACATGCAGCATTCCGCCGATCCACGCGCACGGCAGCGCGCTGAGCGCGAGCAGGATCGGGTACCACGCGGGCCCCATCTTCATCGAGATCGCCCCGATCGCACCGACCGTGCTCAGGATCAAGCCAATTACCCCGAGGATCAGCGCGTGGCGCATCGGGTTGCGCGGCGCGAGTCGAGCGGTCAGATAGCACCCCAGGACATTGATGACGAGCCGGTAACTGAGCGCCAGCAGGTTGTCGCCGGTGTCGTTCATGGCCTCGCCCCACGGCGGATAGACGCCCAGCACGTGGAAGAGCTGATCGATCCCGAGCGACAGAACGAAGATGAAGACGAGTCCCGCCAGCACGGCGGCGATGCTTCGCCCGAGTCGACGGGGTTGAGGAATCGCGTCTACACCCTGGATCGCCATGACAGCCCCCTGTTTGAGTACTTGTTGCAAGGACGCGCGATACCGCGTGAACCCGACACCCCATTATCCACAGACCCCTCCAAACTGATCACAAGTTGGCCATCTGCGGTTGCAAAAAGACTGTCCTCTCAGGATCATCGGCGTCCGCTGTTTGCCCCAAAGAATAAGGTATCCGTGAATCCTGCAGCCGTTGCGCCCCGCGCCCGCCTCACGCAGCTCGATGAGCTCGAGGCCGAGAGCATCTACATCATGCGGGAGGTCGCCGCCGAGTTCGAAAACCCGGTGATGCTCTATTCGATCGGGAAGGACTCCTCGGTGATGCTGCGCCTCGCCCTCAAGGCGTTCCACCCGTCGAAGCCCCCGTTCCCGCTGCTGCACGTCGATACCACGTGGAAGTTTCGCGAGATGATCGAATTCCGCGATCGGACCGTGCAGGACCTAGGGCTCGAGCTCCGCGTGCACAGCAACCCGGAGGGCCTCGCCCAGGGCGTCACGCCCTTTACCCACGGCAGCAGCAAGTACACCGACATCATGAAGACCGAAGGGCTGCGCCAGGCGCTCTCGAAGTTCCGCTTCGATGCAGCCTTCGGCGGTGCGCGCCGCGATGAGGAGAAATCGCGCGCCAAGGAGCGCGTGTTCTCGTTCCGCGACGCGCAGCACCGCTGGGACCCCAAGAACCAGCGCCCCGAGCTCTGGCGCCTCTACAACTCGCGTGTCCACCGCGGTGAGAGCATTCGCGTCTTTCCGCTCTCGAACTGGACCGAGCTCGACGTGTGGCTCTATATCCATCGCGAGCGGATTCCCGTCGTGCCGCTGTACTTCGCCAGGCCGCGTCCCGTCGTGGAGCGGGATGGCCTGCTGATCATGGTCGACGATGAACGCCTGCCGCTTCGGCCAGACGAAAAGCCGCACGACGAGACGGTGCGGTTCCGCACGCTCGGTTGTTATCCGCTGACGGGCGCGGTGCGCTCGACTGCCACCACGGTCCCCGAGATCATCGAGGAGATGCTGGCGAGCCGCACTTCGGAGCGGCAGGGGCGGGCGATCGATTTCGACCAGGCGGCCTCGATGGAGAAGAAGAAGCGCGAGGGGTACTTCTGATGCACGGCCCCGTGCCCGCCGCGCAACGCATCGCCGAGTTCCTCGCGCGACACGAGGACAAGGAGCTGCTGCGCTTCATCACGTGCGGCAGCGTCGATGACGGCAAGAGCACCCTGATCGGGCGCCTGCTGTTCGACAGCCAGAAGATTCTCGAGGACCAGCTCGCGGCCGTGCGCAACGACAGCGCGCGCTGGGGCACGACGGGCGACGCGACCGATCTCGCCCTGCTGGTCGACGGCCTGCAGGCCGAGCGCGAGCAGGGCATCACGATCGACGTCGCCTACCGCTTCTTCGACACCGAGCGGCGCAAGTTCATCATTGCGGACACGCCGGGCCACGAGCAGTACACGCGCAACATGGCGACCGGCGCCTCGACCGCGGACCTGGCGATCATCCTGGTCGATGCCGAGCGCGGCGTGCAGGTCCAGACCCGCCGCCACGGCCACATCGTCGCCCTCATGGGCATCCAGCACGTGATCGTGGCGGTCAACAAGATGGACCTGGTCGGCCACGAGCGGGCGCGCTTCGACGAGATCCGCGCGACGTGCGAAGAGTTTCTGAAGGCGCTGGGCGTGCCCGACGTGCGCTGTGTGCCGGTGTCGGCACTGCGTGGCGATAACGTCGTGCACGGCAGTGCGGCGATGGCCTGGTACACGGGCGCACCGCTCCTCGAGATCCTCAACACCATCGACGTGCGGCGCGCGCACGAGCTCGAGGACCTGCGCTTGCCGGTGCAGTACGTGAATCGGCC
>DATFEQ010000045.1:0-21219 GCA_035250905.1 Steroidobacteraceae bacterium | reverse complement strand
CGCGACGCTGCCGCTCAGGGAGCCGGTCTCGGACGGCCCGGCGGGCGGCTGCGACAACAAGCGGGCGTAGTCGTCGAGATCGCCGTCAAAGGGGGCGACCCCTCCGTCCGCCACGAGCCACAGGGTATCGGCGACGCTGCGGATCAGGTGACGGTCGTGCGCGACTACGATGAGCGCGCCGGAATACTCCTGCAGCGCCATGCTGAGCGCATGACGCATCTCGAGATCGAGATGGTTCGTGGGCTCATCGAGCAGCAGCAGGTTGGGTCGCTGCGCCACCAGCAGCGCGAGCACCAGGCGCGCCCGCTCGCCGCCCGAAAAGGGCCCGACCGGCTCGAACGCGCGCTCGCCAGGAAACCCGAAGCCGCCGAGGTGGTCGCGCAACACCTGTTCCGGAGCGGCCTGCATGCCGGGCCCACCACGATTGCGCAGGTGCTCAAACGGGCTCGCGGCATCGTCGAGCTGTTCGAGCTGGTGCTGCGCGAAGTAGCCGACGCGCAGGTCCGCCGCCTGCTCGCGCCGGCCGCCGGAGCCGTCGAGCACGCCCGCCAGCAGCTTCATGAGAGTGGACTTGCCGGCGCCGTTGCGCCCCAGGACGGCGATGCGATCGCCCGGCATGAGGGTGAGATCGACGTCCTCGAGCACGCGGCGTTCGCCGAAGCTCACCGACTGGCCCTCGATCCTGAGCAGCGGCCGGGGCAGCTTCTCGGGTGGCAGGAACTCGAACTCGAACGGCGTATCGACATGCGCGGGCGCGATGCGCTCCATGCGCTCGAGCAGCTTGAGGCGGCTTTGCGCCTGGCGCGCCTTGCTCTGCTTGGCGCGAAAGCGCTCGACGAACTGCAGCACGTGGCGGATTTCACGCTGTTGCTTCTCGTAGAGCGCCTGCGCCAGCGCAAGGTCCGCGGCGCGCTGGGTCTCGAACGCCGAGTAGTTGCCGGAGTAGGCGCGCAGCGCCTGACGCTCGAGATGCACGATGCGCGACACCACCCCGTCCAGGAATTCGCGATCGTGCGCGATCAGGAGCAGCGTCCCGCGGTAGTCGGCGAGCCACGACTCGAGCCAGATCACGGCGTCGAGGTCGAGGTGGTTGGTCGGCTCGTCGAGCAGCAGCAGGTCAGAGCGGCGCATCAGCGCGCGCGCCAGGTTGAGGCGCATGCGCCAGCCGCCCGAAAAGGAGCTCACCGGCCGCTCGAGCTCGTCGCTCGCAAAGCCCACGCCGGCGAGCAGTTGCGCCGCGCGGCTGCGCGCGGCGTAGCCGTCGAGCGCTTCGAAGCGCGCATGCAGTTCGGCCAGCTCCGCGCCGTCGTGCGTCTGCGCGGTCGACGCGAGTAGCCGTTCCACCGCGCGCAGCTCGAGGTCGCCGTCCAGCACGTAGTCGATCGCGGCCTGCTCGACCGCCGGCGTTTCCTGTGCGACGGCGGCGATCCGCAGTCCTGCGGGCCGGCTGAATTCACCGCTTTCCGGATGCAGCTCGCCGCTCACCAGGGCGAGCAGGCTGCTCTTGCCGCTGCCATTGGCGCCGGTGATCCCGACTTTCTCGCCGCGGTAGATGGTGAAGGTCGCGTGCTCGAACAGCACGCGTGTGCCGCGGCGCAACTGCACATCCTGGAAATTGAGCATCGGCGTTATGTTCGACCCGAACGACCCGCGGCCGCGTTCTATTCGCTAGTGCGCCGACAGTGTCACCGCTCGGCGGGAGGTACGGCAATGCAGGTCGCGAAGGTGGTCTCCATGGGTGTTGCGCTGTCGCTGGCCACGCTCGCGTGCGCCACCACCGCGCAGGCGCACGATCCCTGGAGTCGCGTGGATGTCGAGATCGTATCCGATCGAGGCGAAGTGTTCCCGACCTATCCGGTGAAGCGCGGTTCGGGCAAGGACCTGCGCGCCTACCTCGAGGCCCGCAACCAGGCGCGTTATCGCATCCGCGTGCACAACCGCGCGGACCGCCGTGTCGCTCTCGTCATCGCGGTGGACGGGCGCAACATCATTTCGGGTGCGCGCTCGGATCTCGCTCGCAGCGAGCCCATGTACGTCCTGGATGCGCAGGAGAGCGCGACCTACGAGGGCTGGCGAACCAGCGAGTCCCAGGTGCACGAGTTCTACTTCACCGATTGGCAGGACTCCTACGCCGAAGCCTTCGGCGATCGCTCGGCGCCCGGCGTCATCGCGGTCGCGGTGTACCGGGAAAAGGTCCCGGTGCAGACCTGGCGCCAACCCGACATCCTGCGGCGGGACGAGTCCGCTTCCGCGGAGCGGCGCGCTTCGGCGCCAACGCCGGCCGCGAAGGCCGAGGAGGGTGCTCGCAGCAATGACGCGGGCACGGGTTTCGGCCAGGAGGTCTACTCACCGGTGAGGGTCGTCGACTTCGAATCCGAGCGCACGCCCGCGCACAAGTACATCTTCAAGTACGAGTGGCGCGAGACCTTGTGCGCGAAGCGTGTGATCGACTGCGCTGCGCCGGAAAGGAATCGCTTCTGGGATGAGGACGAGCGGCTGAGCTTTGCGCCCTTTCCGCCTCCTCGGGTTCGCTAATGTGTCCCGCAAAGATTGAATGATTCCGGGGTGTCGGCGCCCCAGGGGCTCTTTAGCGGGACAGGGAACTAGCCGAACAGCCTCACGATGTTGCTGCTGCCGGCCTGCTGCGCGACCAGGATCGCGAGGAACTCCTCCGCGCTCATCGCGTCGCCGAACAGCCGGCCTTGCGCGAAATGGCAGTTGTGCCGGCGCAGGAACGCGAGCTGGTCTTCCGATTCGACGCCCTCGGCGACGACCTGCATCTCGAGGCTGCGGCCCATGTCGATGATGGTGCGCACGATGGTCGCATTGTCGGTGTCGATGGTCGCGTCGCGCACGAACGA
Organism: Steroidobacteraceae bacterium; assembly: GCA_035250905.1. GTDB lineage: Bacteria > Pseudomonadota > Gammaproteobacteria > Steroidobacterales > Steroidobacteraceae > DATBVX01. The sequence goes on along the minus strand of DATFEQ010000045.1, from coordinate 18,358 downwards.
CTGGTCGATCTTGAGGGTGCCGATCGGGAACTGCTGCAGCGCGCTCAGGCTCGAGTAGCCGGTGCCGAAGTCGTCGATCGACAGGTGCAGGCCCATGGCGTAGAGCTCGTCGAGGAGCTTCACCGTGCGCTTGGCGTCCGCCATGAGCGTGGTCTCGGTGATCTCGAGCTCGAAGCAGGTGGGCGAGACGCCGTGCTTCTTGAACACCGAGCGGAAACGCGTGATGAAGCTCGCCTGCCGCAGTTGCTTGAGCGACAGGTTGATCGACACGCGCCCCGGATCGGCGACCTGCTCGCGCCAGTGACGATAGTCGCTGCACACCCGGTTGAGCACCCACTCGCCGATGTCGAGGATGAGATTGGTCTCCTCGGCGAGCGGAATGAACTGCGAGGGCGGGATGTCGCCGTAGCCGGGCAGGCGCCAGCGCAGCAGCGCCTCGGCGCCGACGATGTGGCCGTTGCGCAGGTCGACTTTCGGCTGGTACTGGATCACGAGCTCTTCGCGCTCGAGCGCGCGCCTGAGCTTGCTCTTGAGCATCAGCCGCTCGACCGCGGCCGCGTTCATTTCCGGGGAATAGAACGCGAACGAGTTGCCGCCGTTCTGCTTGGCGTAATACATCGCGGCGTCCGCGTTGCGGATCAGGTCGATGACGTTCTCGGCGTTGAGCGGGCAGAAGGCCACGCCGATGCTCGCCGTCAGGAACACTTCCTGCTGCTCGAGATAGAAGGCGTTGCAGATCTCGCTCAGCACGATGCGCGCCAGGTTCGAAATCGCGCCACGATTGTCGGTCTCGGTCTCGCGCTGCAGGTGCTCGATGAACAGCGCGAACTCGTCGCCCGCGAGGCGGCCCAGCACCGTGTCCTTCGGCAGCGCGCGCGTCAGGCGCTCGGTGAGGATCTCGAGCGTGCGGTCGCCGGCGGCGTGACCGAAGGTGTCGTTGACTTCCTTGAAGTGATCCATGTCCAGGTACAGGAGCGCGACGCCCGTGCCGGCGCGCGCCGCGCGCGCGATCGCCTGCTGCAGCAGGTGCTGGAACTGCATGCGGTTGGGAATCTTGGTGAGCGTGTCGTAGCGCGCCAGGTAGCGGATGCGCCGCTCGGCGCGCTTGCGCTCGGTGATGTTGCGCGCCACGAAGATATTGCCCTGGAACTGCGGATCCTCGGTGCCGATCTGCGAGCCGGAGAGCGACACCGGGATGGTCTGGCCGTTGCGCGTCAGCACGACTGTCTCGCGCAACTCCTGCACCTGCGCGGTCGGATCGAGCGAGAAGTTGGCGCGCTCGTTCTCGGCGATGATATACAGCATCGACTTGCCGATGAGCTCCTCCTCGCTGTAGCCGAGGAGCTTGCGCGCCGCGTCGTTCGCGCCCTTGATGGTGCCGTCGGGCGAGCTCACCAGCACCGCGTCGCTCATGCTGTTCAGCACGATATTGAGGTAGTTCTTGGTGATCGTGGTCTGGCGCAGCTTCACGCGCATCCGCTCGAGCGCCTCCTGCAGCTCGCCGAGCTCGTCGCGGCGCGCGACGCTGAAGGGCCGCGTGTAGTCACCCTGACCGATGCGGTCGGCGCTGCGGATGAGCGCGCTGATCGGGAGCTCGATGCGGCGCGCGAGCAGCCAGGCACCGACCAGTCCCATCAGCACGAGCAATCCGCAGCTGATGGAGATCAACATGAGCAGATTGTTGAAGTGGCGCCGCTGCGATTCGGCGACCTCGGTCTGGAGCTGCGCCAGCGCCGCATCGATGAGCGCGGGCGACATCGACACGGTGAGCACACCGAGTCGCTTTCCCGGTCCGGGCGCCTCTTTGGATTCCGGCGCTCGCACCACGCGTTCCGCGACAATCGCTGGACGGCGCGACGTGCTCGGATTTGTTCCGGCATAGATGACCGTGCCGCGGTCGTCCTGCACCTCCACGGCCACAACGTCCTTGAGCCGCAGGATGTCGTCTGCCACGGCATGCGTGGTCTTGGTATCGAGCCTGTTGAGAGCAGGCATGAGCGCGGCGACGGCGTCATCGGCTATGGCCGAGGCGCGAGCTTCGAGCTCCTGGCTCAGGCGTTCTTTGACCGTCTGGTAGGCGAGTTCATTGAGGTGGGTGGCATCGAACCGGTATTGCCAGAAGAGCACACCGGCGAGCAACAGCGTGACGACGGCCCCGATCGCGAACGCGCTCAGGACGTACTTCGTCTTCAGGCTATGCGTAGTCACCACAAAATCGATGGCCTGCGAGGCTCCATTGGCGCCAATCCCCGGCGCGCCTCGCCCTCGTTATCAGTTGATGCCGGCTGTGGGGCCTTCGAGACCCTTCGTTGCCGGAGCACTGGGCTTGTTGTATCCCCTTTTTGCCCAGCTATTTATTGAGGGAATCATACTCTCAATCTGAGCTTTACACGAAAAGCACGGTTCGCTGCACCGCAGTACGGTCCTCCCGGCCCACCAGACGGCACTACAATTGGCCCCTGCGCGAGGATCCCGGCGATGAAAGTCGAAATCTACTCCGATACGGTCTGCCCCTGGTGTTACATCGGCAAGCGGCGCTTCGAGCGGGCCGTCCGGATGCGCCCCGACCTCGAGCTCGAAGTGCACTGGCTGCCCTTCGAGCTGAATCCGGGCCTGCCGGCAACGGGCATCGAGCGCGAATCCTATCTTGCGCGCAAGTTCGGCGACCTGGAGCGCGTCCACGCCATGCAGGCGCAGTTGCGCGAGCTGGGCGCAAGCCTCGGGATCGAGTTTCACTTCGAGCGTGCGCGGCGCATGCCGAACACGCGCGCTTCCCACGAGGTCCTGCAGTACGCGCGTGCCGGCGGCGCGCAGGACCGGGTGAGTGAAGCGCTCTTCAAGGCGTACTTCGAGGACGGCAGCGACATCGGCGACCGGGCTCGGCTCATCGAGATCGGCGCGAGCGCGGGTCTCGATGCGGCGGACCTCGAGCACGCGCTGGTCGCGCGTCGTCACGCGAGCGAAGTCGAGGCGCTCGAGCGCCAGGCGCACGACTGGGGCATCACCGGCGTACCGACCTTCATCTTCGACCGCAACTATGCTGTTTCGGGCGCGCAGGAGACGGATGTGTTCCTGCAGGTGTTCGATCGCTTGCGGCGCCTGGCGCGCGCGTCCTGAGAGCCCGTGGCGGCCTCGAACCTGAGCGGCGGCTGTCATTGCGGCGCACTGGCAGTGCAATTCAGCACGGAGCTGCCGCTCGAGCAAATCGAGGTGCGCGCCTGCCAGTGTAGCTTCTGCCGTGCGCATGGCGCGTTGAGCGTGACCGACCCGCAGGGCGTGCTCACATTCCGCGCCGACGACGAGAGCCGGCTGGTGCGCTACCAGTTCGGCCTCAAGCTCGCCGACTTCCTGCTGTGCTCGCGCTGCGGCACCTACGTAGGCGCCTACATGGAGGACGGCGGACGCGGCTACGGAGTGTTGAACGTCTGCGCGCTGCCGGAGCGCGATCGCTTTGGCACGCCGGTGCTGATGCGCTATGACGGCGAGACCCTGCAGAACCGCCTGCAGCGCCGCCGGGAGCGCTGGACCCCGGCGCGACTGCTGCGCGGATGAACGAGCTCGAGCTCACCGGGCGCGCGCGCACCCACATCGCCGAGCTCGATGATCCGCGCTGTGCCCTGCATCGTGAGGCCGTGCAGCCTTTTCTCGACATGCGATCCGAGGCGACTGCCGCGGGTTTCGACCTGACGCCGGTGAGCAGCTTTCGCGACTTCGACACGCAGCTCAGGATCTGGAACGAGAAGTACCGCGGCGAGCGCGCGCTGTACGGTCGCGACGGGCGACGCCTCGAGCACGCCGCGCTCAACGAGACCGAGCTGGTCGATGCGATGCTGTGCTGGTCAGCGATGCCGGGTGCGAGCCGCCATCACTGGGGAACGGAAATCGACGTCGTCGATCGGCTCGCGCTCGCGCCGGGCCAGGCCGCGAAGCTGCTGCCGATCGAGTACGGACCCAGCGGGCCGTTCGCGCGCCTGAATTCCTGGCTCGATGCACACATGCACTGCTATGGCTTCTTCCGGCCCTATCACCACGACCGCGGCGGCGTGGCACCGGAGCCCTGGCACCTGAGCTACGCGCCCGTCGCCGAGCGTGCGCTCGAACGGCTCACTGTGGCGGTATTGCGCGCGGCACTGGAAGAAGGCGCAGTCGCCGGCAAGGCGCAGCTGCTCAACCGGCTAGAGGACATTCATCGCCGCTACGTGGCGAGCGTCGATTCCCCGCCGCCGCCGTCTTTGGCCTGAACGCAGCGCGCTCTTCCTAGGGCCGCGACCAGACGTCCTTGAGATGGCCCAGCATCAGGGCACGGATGTTCTGCAACGGGGCGTCATGCGAGGTAAAGCACGGCGGATTGCGCCGCAGGAGCGGCCAGTTCTCGCTGCGCAGGATCTCGGCCAGGTAAGCGAGGTTCTGGTGGATGGCTTCCATGTAGGGATTGCGGCCGCTGAACAAGGGTTCCGCATAGCGATAGGCGCGCCCGAATTCACCGTCCAGGCGCTTGCTGCGCACTTCCTCGAAGAACTGCGGCGTCTGGCGTAACAGGTCGAGGCCGGAGCTGTAGCGGATCTGCAGGCCGCCGGACTCGACATAGGGCGCCGCGACGCCGCCCAGCACGAACTCCGGATACAGCCGGTCGCGACATTTCTCCAGGTAACAGCGATCCGCCATCTGCGCGATCAGGTCAGCCGTGCCGAGCAGATGGCCGACCCTGCGATCGCGCGGGTCGGCGAGGTGGATCTGGTCGAACTGCACTTCGTAGCCGGTGAAGTGCACGATGCGCGTCGCCACCGGGACCCAGTCCTCCATCCCGAGCGTGGGCAGGTAACGCGCCAGGAAGCGGGCGCTGCGCGTGACGTGAGAGAGCGTGAACTCCGCGCCGTTGCGGTGCTCGTGGTCGGTGGTCTCGCGGATATAGCCGGCGTCGTGGAACAGCGAGGTCACCAGGCCCATGGTGGCGCGATCGGCTTCGAGGCGCGCTTCGCCGGCGTGCTCGTGTTCGTGGCCCGCGAGCAGGCGGGCCATCGTGAGCGTCATGTCGAGCGAGTGCTGGCGATCGTGGTAGACGGTGTCGACGCCGTGATAGCCCGGCATGCGGCCCGAGAACAACCGCTCGAAATCCTCGAAGGCCTGCGCGACGCGTTCGTAGGAGGCGCCGGGCCAGGAAGCGTGGAAGAGCTGTTCGACGGCGTCGCAGACGGCGGCCGCAGAGCTCACCTGCACGGTGTTGCTGACATCGAAATCGTTGCGTCGCGCCCTTAGCATTTCAGCCCGCACGCGGCGTGCGGTCCCCCTGATCTGCGCAGGAGTCTAGGCACAATCGCGGGCAAAGACTATGACGGGGATTCCCTTACGCACTCGCCGAATTGGACATAAGCGGACGGGACGCGAATGTTGCCAGCACCGGTGCATGGTCCGTGGGGCGCTCCCAGGTGCGTGGCTCGCGGTCGATGCGCGAGCCGGTGCAGCGTTCGGCCAGGGACTTGCTCGCCAGCATCAGGTCGATGCGCAGGCCGCGATTGAGGCGAAACGCGCCGGCACGGTAGTCCCACCAGGTGAACGAGGCAGGCGGCTGCTCGAAACGCCGGAACAGGTCCTCCAGGCCGAGCGCGAGCAATGCGCGCAGCGCCGCGCGCTCGGGCTCGCTCACGTGCACCGAACCCGCCCAGAGCTGCGGGTCGTGCACGTCCCGATCCTCGGGCGCGATGTTGTAGTCGCCGAGCACGATGAGCTGCGGGTGAGCCCTGAGCTCATCCGCGAGCCAAACGCGCAGCGCCTCGAGCCATTTCAGCTTGTAGAGATACTTGTCCGAGCCCAGGCTCTGTCCGTTGGGCACGTACACCGCGATCACGCGCACCTCGCCATAGGTCGCCGCCAGCACGCGGCGCTGCACGTCGTCGAAGCCTGGAATGTCGCGCACGACGTCAATCGGAGGTAGATCGCGCGACAGGATGGCGACGCCGTTGTAGGTCTTCTGGCCGTTGGCGAGCGCGTGCCAGCCCGCGGCTTCGAGCTCGGCCAGCGGGAACTCGTCGTCGGTGAGCTTCAGCTCCTGCAGCGCGATGAGATCCTGGGGATTGCGGTCCAGCCAGGTGAGCAGCTGCGGCAGGCGCACACGCAGGCTGTTCACGTTCCACGTCGCGAGCCGCATGCTCCTCAGTAGACCTTGAGACCGCCGTACTTGCGGCGCACGCGCCGTTCCAGCGTGCTGTATCCCCACCAGAACCCGAGCGCGAGGATCGCGGCGCCGCCGGCGACGGCCGCCAGGGCCGTGTACAGGGGGCTGCGACTGGCTGGCCGCACGGTTTCAACGGGGATCTCGTCGTCCGGTCGTGTCGCGGCCGAGGACTTGACCTTGGCCTGTAACGCACCGAGATCGCGCTGCGAGGCCGCGAGCTCGGATTGCAGCTGCGCGTTGCGATCCTTGAGCGTCTTCAGCTCCGGACCGTCGGTGGAGTTGCTGCGTGCGGACGCCCGCAGCCGCTCGTTCTCCGCGGTGAGCGCCTGCAGCTGGCGCGTCGCAGGGATGTCGACCACGAGGTACGAGCCCGCGATCCAGCCTTCACTGCCGTCCTCCAGGCGCACGCGCACCGTGTCACCCTCGCGGCTCACCAGCTCGACCGCATCGCCGCTCTCGAGGACACGCACGCGATCGCCATCGAGGGTCGGTTGCGCGTACACGCCCGCCTGGACCTGGTCGGTGACGTAAAGCGTCTGCGCCTGCGCCGCGAAGGCGGCGAGCAGGAGCCAGGCCAGGTGCACGATTCTCATGCCGCGATTCCGAATTGCCTCAGGAGCGGGGCGATATCGGGCTCGCGTCCGCGAAATTCGACGAACGCCTCGAGCGCATCGCGGCTCCCACCGCGCGACAGGATCGCGTCGAGGAAGCGCTGCGCAATCGCGGCATTGAACACGCCGCCCTCCTGAAAGGCCGCGAACGCGTCGGCCGCGAGCACTTCGGCCCACTTGTAGCTGTAGTACCCCGCCGCGTAGCCACCGGCGAAGACATGGCCGAAGCTCATCGCGAAGCGATTGAACTCGGGCACGGGCACGACCGCGATCTGCGCACGCACTTCCTGCAGGATCCCGGCTACGCGCGCGCCGCGCTCCGGCTGGTATTCGCTGTGCAGGCGCAGGTCGAACAGCGCGAACTCGAGCTGCCGCACGGTCTTGAGGCCGGCGTGAAAAGTGCGCGTGCCGAGCAGGCGCTCGCTCATCGCGCGCGGCAGCTGCGCACCGCCGACGACGTGACCGGAGATGAGCTCGAGCACCTCGGGGTTCCAGGCGAAGTTCTCCATGAACTGGCTCGGCAACTCGACCGCGTCCCACGGCACGCCGTTGATGCCCGCGACGCTCGGATAGCGCACGCGCGTGAGCAGGTGATGCAGGCCATGCCCGAACTCGTGGAAGAGCGTGATGACTTCCTGGTGGCTGAGCAGCACAGGCTGAGCGCCGGTGGGTGGCAGCAGGTTGCACACGAGGTAGGCGACGGGCAGCACGCGCTCGCCTGCGACCTCCAGCCGGCCGAGGCATTCGTCCATCCAGGCACCGCTGCGCTTGCCGGTGCGCGCGTACGCATCGAAATAGAACCCGCCGATCTTCTCCGCCCGGGCATCGTGGATCTCGAAGTAACGCACCTCGGGATCCCAGACCGGGATATCGCGCCGCTCGAGCATGCTGATGCCATAGAGACGGTTCGCGACCTGGAACATCCCCTGCAGAACGCGCGGCAGCGGAAAGTACTGCCGCAATTCCTCATCAGAGATCGCGAAGCGGCGCTGCTGCAGGCGCTCGGAGTAGTACGGCACGTCCCAGGCCGCGAGCTTGCGCCCGGCGAACGCCTCGAGCTCGGTGAGCTCGCGCCGTGCGACCGGAACGCAACGCTCTGCGAGGTTCTCGAGGAACGCGCGCACTTCGGCGGCGGAGCGCGCCATCTTTGTGGCGAGCGAGTACTCGGTGTAATGCGCGAAATCGAGCAGGCGCGCGGCCTCGTGGCGCCAGCGCAGGATGTTCTCGATGACCGGGGCGTTGTCCCATTCACCGCCGCGTGGAAAGCACTCGGACGCGCGCGTGTTCCACGCCTCGTAGAACTCCCGGCGCAAGCCTTCCTCGTGCGCATGCGTGAGCACGGCCTGCAGCGTCGGCTGATCGAGCGGGAGGATCCAGCCCTCCGTGGAGCGCTCCCTGGCGATCGCCGCGGCGCGCGCGACCACCGCCTGCGGCAGGCCGGCGAGCAGACTGGAATCGGTCACGGGACGTGACCAGGCGGCAGCGGAGTCGAGCACGTGTTCTTCGAACAGCGCCTGCTCGCGGGCGAGCTTCTGCATGAGCTCCTTGAAGCGCTCCTTGCGCGGCCGGTCGAGAGCCACACCTGCCAGGCGGAAGTCGCGCAGGGCGTTCTCGAGGAGCTTGCGCTGCTCGGCATCGAGCGTGCCCGCCTCGCGGTCCAGGACCTGCTGGTAAGCGCGTTGCAGCGCCTCGTTCTGCCCCAGCTCGGTCTGGTACTCGCTCACCAGGGGCAGGCACGCGTTGTAGGCGCGCCGCAGCGGTTCGCTGTTCTTGACGGCGTTGAGATGGCTGACCGGCGACCAGGTGCGATTCATGCGGTGCTGCAGGGTCTCGATCAGCTCGATCAACCCGGTGAACGTGTCTTGCCCGGCGACCAGCAGCTCCTGCAGGCGCCGGCGGTTGTCCTCGAGCCGCACACGCAGCGCGGGCTCGGCATCATCCGGTCCGATGAGGTCGAAGGCCGGCAGGCCTTCATCGGCGAGCAACGGGTTGCGCATGACTTTGCGGCACGGGAGAAAGCTGTTGGAATTGTAACAGCACCCGCGCTCGGGCCACCGGATGATCCGGCGTCCGCGCGGCTGTCGAGGCTCGTGCAATGACCGATTCATTCGACCTGATCGTGATCGGCGCCGGCAGCGGCGGGCTCGCCTGCGCCCAGCGGGCCGCGGAGTACGGTGCCCGCACTGCGCTGATCGAGTCGCACCGCCTCGGTGGCACGTGCGTCAACGTCGGCTGCGTGCCGAAGAAGATCATGTGGAACGCCGCCTCTCTCGCCGAGGCGCTGCAGGACGCTGCCGACTACGGCTTCGACGTCGTGCTCGACGGGCATGACTGGGCGGCGCTCAAGCGGCAGCGCGACGCGTACGTGCTCAAGCTCAACGACCTCTACGAGCGCAACCTGGAGAAGCGCGGGGTCACGCTGATTCGCGGCCGGGCGCGATATGTCTCGCCGCAGGAGATCGTCGTCGCCGAACGGCTGCTGCGCACCGGGCGCAGTGTCATCGCCACCGGCGGGCGGCCGATGGTGCCGGCGATCCCCGGCGCCGGGCGCGGCATCACGTCGGACGGCTTCTTCGAGCTCGAATCGCGCCCCCAGCGCGTCGCCGTGGTGGGTAGCGGCTACATTTCCGCGGAGCTATCGGGCGTATTCCATGCGCTCGGCTCGGAAGTGACGGTGCTCATGCGGCGCGACCGGATGTTGCGCACTTTCGATGCGATGCTGGGCGAGGCGCTGATGCGTGAGATGCGCGCGGCGGGTATCCGCATCGTCACCGAGGCCGCGCCGGTGACGCTTGAGGGCGAGGGCCCGTTCGCGCTGCGGCTCGCTGACGGTCGCCGGATCGGAGACTTCGACTGCGTGCTGTGGGCGGTGGGTCGCGAGGCCAATGTCGATCTCGACCTGGAGCGCTGTGGCGTGGCGCTCGATCCGGAAGGGTTCGTCGCCACCGATCGCTGGCAGAACACCAACGTCGAGGGCATCCATGCCATCGGCGATGTCACCGGGCGCGAGGCGCTGACACCCGTCGCCATTGCCGCGGGCCGGCGCCTGAGCGATCGACTGTTCGGCGGGCAGAGAGAGCGCCATCTCGACTACCACCTGGTCCCGACGGTCATCTTCAGCCATCCGCCGATCGGGACTGTCGGTTGCACGGAGGAGGAGGCGCGCACCAAGTACGGCGGCGACGTCGAAGTCTTCACCAGCAGCTTCGGGCCGCTCTATCACGCGATGACGACGCGCAAGCCGCGCGTCGAGATGAAGCTGGTGACGCATGGACCCGATCAGCGCATCGTCGGTCTGCACGTGATCGGCGTGGGTGCCGACGAGATGTTGCAGGGTTTCGCGGTTGCGGTGCGCATGGGCGCGACCAAGGCGGATTTCGACGACACCGTCGCGATTCACCCGACCAGCGCCGAAGAGTTCGTCACGATGCGCTGAGTTCGATAGCCCTGACGATTGCGGGTGTCGGGTCCGGGAGGTCTTTTCCGGACCGTCGAAAACAGGGATGTTTTCGCCGGAGCCTACAGGGATGTATTCACGGCGTTCCGGAAAAGACCTCCCGGACACGGCACCCCTCGTTAGGACTCACTACGTCGCGGCGAGCGCTTCGAGGATCGGACGGGTGTCGGGGCGCACGCCGCGCCACAGGTGGAACGATTCAGCCGCCTGCTCGACCAGCATTCCCCATCCCTTGTAGGCGCTGCGCGCACGGTGCTCGCGCGCCCAGCGCGTGAAGCTGGTATCGCCCTTGCCGTAGGCCATGTCGTAGCACACCGTGTGCTTCGCGATGATGCGCGCGGGCACCAGCGGCACCTCGCCGTGCAGGCTCGCCGAGGTCGCATTGACGATGAGATCGAAGGGCTCGGCGGCGAGCGAATCGAACCCGCAACCGTGGATCGGCCCAAGGTCGGCAAACTCTTCGGCGAGCTCCATGGCGCGAGCGGGGGTGCGATTCGCGACCACGACATGGGTCGGGCGGGCCTCGAGCAGGGGTGCGAGGACCCCGCGCGTGGCCCCGCCCGCCCCGAGGATCAGGATCCGGCGCGCGATCAGGTCGATGCCGAGGTTGACGGTGAGGTCGGTCAGCAGGCCCGCACCGTCGGTGTTGTCACCGAGCAGCTCGTTGCGCTCATCGATCATGATGGTGTTGACCGACCCGGCCTGCTCAGCGCGCCCGGTGAGGCGGTTCACCAGCTCGGCCGCCGCGCTCTTGTGCGGCACGGTGATGTTGAGTCCGCGCCCCCCGTGGGTGAAGAATTCGAGGGCGCCCGAGCGGAACTTTTCGGGCGTAACGTCGAACAGACGGTAGCTCAGGTTCTGGCCCGTTTGCTTGGCGAACAGACCATGGATGAACGGCGACCAGCTGTGGTCGATCGGGTGTCCCATCACTCCATAACGGTCTGGCGCCGAGTTCGAGTCGCCCATGGATTCAAAGAGGCTCTGAGGTCACATCCGGGCTGTTGGGTTGGATGGCGTGCGCTGTAATGACGGCGTGCAGGTGCCGGTCTTTATACATGAATCGAATGAGCGGCGGGAGAGAGCAGCGGGAGCGCGAGTTCAGCGCGCTGTGCGAGGCGTTGCGCCCGCAGCTCTACCGCTTCGCCTTCTGGCTGAGCCGGGACCGTGCCCTGGCGGAGGACATCGTGCAGGAGACCCTGCTGCGTGCCTGGCGGGCGCAGGACGAGCTCCGGGACAAGCAGGCCATGCGTGCCTGGCTCTGTACCATCGTGCGCCGCGAGCATGCGCGCCTCTACGAGCGCAAGCGCCTGGCGACGGTGGACCTGGATGCGCTGATCGCGCGCGAGGAACCGCAGCTGGCGGCGGCTGACGACGCGGAGCTCGAGGAGCTGCGCCACGCGATCTTCAAGCTGGACGACGCCTATCGCGAGCCCCTGGTCCTGCAGGTGTTGCTGGGCTACACGACCGAGGAGATCGCGACGCATATGGGCCTGAGCGTGGGCGCAGTACTGACGCGGTTGTTTCGCGCGCGCAACGTGCTGCGCAAGCTGATCGCGCCCGAGCCGCGTCGTGCGGCCAGCGCCTCGCAGGGCGGATCCCGATGAACTGTCTCGACTTCAGACGCGCAGTCGGTGCCGAGCCGGCGTTGCGCAACGATGAGATCGAAGCGCATGCGCGCGCCTGTCCCGCCTGCACGGAGTTTGCCAACCAGATCCAGGCGCTCGACCGCCGCCTGGTGGAAGCGCTCGCGGTCGCGATGCCCGCCCGCGGACGGCGGCTGCCGTTCCTGAATCATGCGTTCGCGCCCCAGCGGCGCTGGGCGCTGGCTGCGAGTGTCCTGCTGGCCGCGGGCCTGGCTTTTGGCGTGTGGCTCTCGTTTCCGCGCAGCTCGCTTGCGGAGGATGTCATGGCGCACGTCCGTCAGGAGCCGCAATCCTGGTCGACCGAGGGTGCGGAGGTATCCGCAGACGAGCTTGCGCAGATCCTGCACGCGGCCGGCGTAACCGGGAGCCTCGACCTGGGTCGCGTCGTCTACGCGCGCAGCTGCTGGTTCCGCGGGCACTTCGTTCCGCACCTGGTCGTGATGGAGGATTCCGGGCCCATCATGCTGATGCTGCTGCCGGGGGAAGCCACGCGCCAGGAGGTGCGCTTCTCGGACCGCGGCTACTCGGGCGTGATCCTGCCCGCCGCACGCGGCAGCGTCGCGGTGCTGGCACGAACCGACACGCGCCTCGATGCGGTGGCCGAGCGGGGGTTGCAGGCACTCGACTGAGCAACGGGAGCATCGATGAGCGACAAGCGTGCGCGCGAGCGCGCAACCGACGGGCCCAGCCGCTGCGTATGGGCGCTGAAGGACATCTTTCACGTCTACCACGATCGGGAATGGGGCGTGCCGGTGCGCGACGACCGGCGCCACTTCGAGTTCCTGGTGCTCGAGGCGGCGCAGGCGGGCCTGAGCTGGTCGACCGTGCTCAACAAGCGTGACGGGTATCGCCGCGCGTTCGCCGACTTCGACCCCATGCGCGTCGCGCGCATGAATTCGCGCAGCGTCGCCCGCCTGATGATGAATCCCGCGATCGTCCGCAATCGCCTGAAGATCGAGGCGGCCATTCACAACGCGCGGCGCTTTCTCGAGGTCCAGGAGAAGTTCGGCAGCTTCGACGCGTACGTGTGGCCGTTCGTGGGCGGTGCACCGATCCAGCACACTTACCGCAGGACGGGCCAGGTGCCCGCCACCACGCGCGAGTCCGACGCGCTGTCACGCGACCTGAAGCAACGCGGTTTCCGCTTCGTCGGCTCGACGATCATCTACGCGCACATGCAGGCGGTCGGCATGGTCAACGATCATCTCGTCGATTGCTTCCGCCATACCGAGTGCGCGGCGCTCACGTGGTGAGGATCACTCGGGCACCAGCCAGAAACACTTCGTGCTCGAGCCCGGCCGCCCGCCGAGCGCCGCATGCAACGCCGGTAATGCCTCGCCGAGCGCGCTTTCGAGCTGAAACGGCGGATTGACGACGATCATGCCGCAGCCATTCATGCTGACCCGCGAATCCTCGGGAAAGAGGCCGAGCTCCGCGCACAGGATGCGGCGCACGCCGCTCGCGCGCAGGCGGGCGTGAAACCCTTCGACCGGCGCGCGACGTTTGATGGGATACCAGATCGCATAGACACCCGTGGCCCAGCGCCTGTGACCCTCGCCCAGCGCACGCTCGATCAGCGCGAACTCGCCTTCCTGCGACTCGTACGCAGGGTCGATGAGCACCAGCCCGCGGCGCTCCGCCGGCGGCAGTTCCGCGCGGATGGCGGCGTAACCGTCCCCGTGCACGATACGGAAGCGCTGGTCGCGCCCGATGGCGGTGCGCAACGCCGTGACCTCGCCGCGCTCGAGCTCGTACAGCACCGCGCGGTCCCCGGGACGCAGGATCAGTTGCGCGAGCCGGCCGGAGCCCGGGTACGAGCGCGGCCTCGCCGCGGGATCGGTGACGCCCGCGTGCGCGCGCACGAGCTGCAGATAGTCGGCCGCGCTCTCCGGAAGCTGCGGGACCGCGGCCAGCTGCAGAATGCCCGCGTCCGACTCGCTGCGCTCGCGCGCCTGGTTGCCCAGGGCATAGGCGCCACGCCCGGCGTGAGTATCGAGAAAGTAGAGCGCGCTCGGCTTGACGGCGAGCCGGCGCAGAATGGCAACCAGCGCGACGTGTTTCAGCACGTCGCCCACGTTGCCCGCATGATAGGAATGCCGATACTTCATTGGATGCAAAGATAACCAAGTGCACGGCATCGAATCACCCTATGGAGCCCCGGATGAAGCGTTCCGTTGTCTGCTGCCTGATGACCCTGCTGCTCGCGACCACCAGCGCCCGTGCGAGTGACGCGCAGGAGCGCGAAGTGACCACGCCCGCCCGGCCCCCGAGCGCGAAGCCGGACGCACCGTCCGACCTCGAAGCGCTGGCCGTCGAGACACTGCGCGAGCACCTCGCGAATCCGGCGGCCGACGTCGCGCTGCTGAGCATCACGCCAACCGAGTGGCGGGATTCGAGCATGGGGTGCCCGCGGCCCGACTTCTCCTACATGCAGGTGATTACGCCCGGCCATCTTGCCGTGCTTCGCCACGGCGACACGACCTACCAGGTGCACATGGCGGAGAAGCGCGCCTTCGTGTGCGAGCGCGCAGCGGGCCAGGTCGCCAAGGAGATGATTCCGAAGCTGGAGGTGCCGATCACGGTCGAGCGCATGGAAGCCCTGGCACGCGCCGATCTCGCACGGCGACTCGGCGTGTCAGCCGATCAGATCTCGGTGGAGAGTGCCAAGCCGGTTGTATGGCAGGACCTCAGCCTCGGGTGTCCGGAGCCCGGGCAAACCTACAAGGCCGTTCCCGTCACAGGCAACGTGTTGAGCCTCCTCTATCACGGACGCACTTACACCTATCACACGGATCGCTACCGGGTGCTCCCGTGCCCGCCGTTCCAGAAAGACTGAGTTGAAAAAAAGCCGCCCACGGACTTTCATCCGTGGGCGGCTTGCGTCCGAATTGGCCGCTTACTGAGTGTTGACCAGGAGCTCCGTCGTGCCCACCGTGGCGACGCCGTCGGAGTGGCTGAGAATACCCAGGCTCCTCGTGCCCGCCTCCAGGTCCTGCCAATCGACCGTGACCGACTCGGTCGTACCCGAGACGGCCGCCGCCGGCAGCGTCAGCGTCGTGTTGCCCGCGTTCGTGCCGTTCAGGTTGTAGTTGAACACCGCGATTGGAGTGTCTCCCGCGTCGGTGGCGAAGTCGAGCGCCAGGATCGCGTAGGTGCCCGCTGCCGGGTTGACGACGTTGATTTCCTCTTCCGAGGTCCCGCCGGCGCTCGCGCCGATCTGCACAAAGGTGGCGCCGACCAGCTGGAACAGGAACATGTCGACGTCGTTCTGTGAACCGACGTCGTCGTCGTACATCGCCCAGCGGCCCAGCGTGGTGCCCGCGGGCACCGTGTAGAAGAAGACCGCGTCGCCGCCATCCGGCAGATCGGCCGCTTCCCGCACACCCGCCGTCAGGCCGTTCACGTTCACGGTGTAGGCGCCCGTGTAGCCAAACGACACGTCGAAGGTCACCGAGCCCGGCGTGCCCTCGGCACGCAGCTCACCCGGAGCCGCGATCGGCACGGGCCGGACCGCGATCGGGCTGCGCACGGTGTCCTGATTGCTGCACCATTCGAGCGAACCGAACGCCCACTGGTTGAGCGTCGCGCGACGCTTGACCGTAAAGGTGACTTCGTAGCTCGCGGATTCGCCCGGGCCCAGTCGCAGGACCTGCGGCGAGACCTGCACGTCGATGCCCGCAGGCTTCTTCACCGTGACTTCGTAGCGCGTCGGATGGTTCGTCAGGTTGGTGACGGTGCGCGTGATGGTCTCGCTGCCCACGAGCTGTGCGATGCCGATGGAGGGCAGGTTGAGCTCGCTCGAATCGAGCGAGAAGCCTGCGGCCTCGAGATCCGCGCACAGGGCGGGATCGACGATCGGCGTCTGGTTCTCCGCGCCGCACAGGAACGCGACGTAGTCGAAGAACCCGGCGTCATAGGCGAGGCCCGGGCTGAACGCTTCGCGCGGCACGATGAAGCCCGCGCCGATGTCGAACGGATCCGCCTTGGCGTCGCCGAACGTCTTCTTGAGGTTCTGGCGCGCGGTGGTCATCAGCGCCGAGCGCGCGATGGCCGGCGTCCAGTCGGGATGTGCCTGCTTGAGCAGCGCCATCACGCCCGCCGTGTGCGGGCTCGCCATCGAGGTGCCGCTCAGGAACTGGAACAACTGGCCGCCGCCGTTATTGACGTTCGGGAACAGTGTCTCGCCCGCGATGATACCGACGCCCGGCGCGGCCACGTCCGGCTTGATGATGTCGGGCGCGCCGACGTTCGGTCCGCGCGAGGAGAAGCCGGTGATGCGGTTGTTGCGCGGGATCTGGATGGCGGGGCTGAGCGTGCCGTTGACCGTGCTGCCGGCCGCGGTGGTGTTGATCAGGTTGCCATCGGTGAAGCCGATCATGATGCCGGGGATGGTCGTGCCCGGCGCCGCCATGATGAACGGGTCGAAGCGATCGGGCGCTGCGCCGTCCTGGTAGACGACGATTGCGCGCGCACCGGCCGCTGCGACGTTGTTGTACTTCACGTCGAAGTTGCACACGCCGCGGATCACGAGCGCGATCTGGCCAGTGAGCGCGGCACCATTGGTGATCGCGGTGCAGCCGTTCAGGGGCGCGGCGGGGACCACGCTCGCCGTGATGGCGCCCGTGTCCGCGATGGTCACCGGACCGGCGCCTTCGAGGCCCGCATAAGTGGCCGCGATGCTGGCCGGCGCATTGACCTGCAGGCCCGTGCCGAAGTTCTCGTTGTCCTCCGAGGCACCGGAGGCGGTGACCCAGGGCGCGCCCGTCGGCGAACCGATCGTCCCAGGATTCGGGCCGTCGTTGCCGGCCGAGACCGCGACGAACACGCCGGCGTCGGCGGCGAACAGGAAGGCGATGTCATCGGGACCCGTGAAACTGGGCGAGAGTCCGCCGATCGAGAAATTGATGACGTCCACGCCGTCCTCGACCGCCTGGTCGATGGCCGCCATGGAGTCGGACGAGGCGCAACCGCTGTTGTCCGGATCGGGAGCGTCCCAGCAGACCTTGTAGGTGGCGATGCGGGCGCGCGGCGCCATGCCGCTCACGTTGCCGACCGGCTCGCCGTCGATCTCGGCGGGCACGCCGTTGTTGCCGCCGGCGGTCGTGCTGGTGTGAGTGCCGTGGCCGTCGCTGTCGCGTGCCGACAGGAACTCGCCCTCGGCAAACTCGACCGCGGGATCCCCGCCGCCGAGGAATCCCTGGGAAAAGGACTGTGCCTTGAGCAACTTGTTGTTGCAGGTGAAGGGCGCGTCGTCCGGATTGAAAGCGGTGTTGCCGAAGTCGCAGCCCGTGCCGGTCCAGCTCGCGGGCGGTGCGCCGTACGGAATCTTCGGGCCCTTGTCGCCCTTCTTGTGGGTGGGCACGTCCGCGAGGCTCGGATGATCGGGCTGAATGCCGCTGTCGATCATGCCGATGACGACGTTTTCACCGACGATGCCGTTGGACCAGGGACCGTTGCCGCCCGTGAGACCGAGATATTGCGGTGTCGACTGCGTGTGCGGCCTGAGCTTCTCGTCCTCCCAGACGTTGAGCACGCCCGGTTGTGCACGGAGCATTTCCGCCTGGCCGGGAGTGAGCACGGCCGCGAAGCCGTTGAATACGACGTTGTAGTCGTACACCTTGGCGCCGCCACCGACCGCGGCGAGGGCCTGGTCGTGCACTTTCTCGAGGTGCGCGGCGTAGTTCTTGAAGGCCGCGCTCGCTGGGTTGAGTTTCTTGCCCGCCGCGGGCTTGGTGGCGGCGAGCCCGGCGATGCGTCCCTCGTAGGAGGCGATCGGCTCGCTCGCCATCTGCACGATGTAGGTTTTCTGGCGCTTGACGGCGGGTGCCGCCTGTTCGTTGCGCGGTTCGGCGAATCCTGCGGAGAAAACCGCGAGGCCAAGCAGCGCGCTGATCGAGATCGCCGCGTAGCCGGCCCTTCGCTGTGTCGCTTTCATGAACGAATCCCCTTGTTGAATTTGGAAAGCGCGGGTGTCCACGCGGCAAGAGCCGCGATGTGCAAAACTCGTCCAGGATTTAAGGCGTCAGTCCCTGTTCGTCCCTTGCAGGCATCCCACGCGTCTCTTGCAGCCCAGCCCTCTTTGCGTTGATTGTGCGAAGAGCTGAAGCTTTGCGTCCCCGCCTCACGACGGGTTTGCCCTGGCGCTGGTCCCAGCGCGCGAAGCTACTCCTCGACCTGTGTGAATTCAATCCCACGAAGAACGGTGTAATTCGCCGCACGCGACATAATGACGGCGTGATGACAGGCGATCGCGCTACCCGACGTGCGCCGGCTGTAATTTTTTCTCGGACCGCGTGGCGTCAGCGCGTCGAACGCGCGGCGGAACTGCGGCGGACGGGCGGCTTTTGCGGGGCGGCCTTGCGCGAGCGCGCGGCGGGATGTGCTTTCGCGCGCGCCTTGTGGAGCGGCTTTTTCTTTGCCGCAACACGAGGTTGTGCCGGCGGCGTCGGCGCCGCTGCAGCTGTCGCTGCCGCGG
>DATFEQ010000044.1:0-2586 GCA_035250905.1 Steroidobacteraceae bacterium | reverse complement strand
TCGCCCGAGGTGAGGATGATCCGTGGCAGCGAAGGCCCGGGAGTCGTCACATTTTGTATTCGATGTACGCCTCGTCGCGCAGGCGCCTGAGCCAGAGCTCGGTCTCTTCATCGGCCTTGCCTGCGCGCAGGGTGTCGAAGGCCTCCTTGCGGCGCACTTCGTCGGTGTTGTCATGCACGCGCCGGCCGAGCAGCTGCACGATGTGCCAGCCGTACTGCGTCTGGAATGGTTCGCTGATCTCGTTCTCTTCCAGGCCGTCGATGACTCGTTCGAAGTCGGGAGTAAAGGTGCTTGGCCCCTGCCAGCCCAGGTCGCCGCCATCCGCAGCAGAGCCCGGGTCTTCGGAAGTCGTCGCCGCGAGGCCCGCGAAGTCCTCGCCCGCGAGAATGCGCTCGCGCACCTTGCTGAGCTTCTGGCGCACGGTCTCGTCGTCCTGCAGCTCGTTGGTGCGCATCAGGATGTGACGCGCGTGCACCTGGTTGATCATCACCTGCTGCCCGGCGCCGCGCTGGTCGTTGAGCCGGACGATGTGAAAGCCGCTCGGCGTGCGCACCGGATCGCTCACCTGCCCGGCCTGCATGTCGACGACCAGGTCGGCAATGAAGGTGGGCAGCTGCGCACTCTGGCGCCAGCCGAGCTGACCACCTTCGAGCGCGGTCTGGCTGTTGGAATAACTCACCGCGAGCTGAGCGAAGTCCTCGCCGCCGCGTGCCCGCTGCACGATGTCGGCGGCGCGTGCCTCGACCTCTTCGAGCTGGCCGGGCGAGGCGGCCTCGGGCAGCGAGAGCAGGATGTGCGAGACGTCGTACTCGCGGTCCTCGCCGGACTGCTGCTGTTTTTCGAGATACTGGTCGATCTCGCGCGGCGTGACGATGATCTTCGCCAGCACGTCGCGCTGCTTGAGCAGCTGGATCGTCATCTCTTTGCGGAGCGACTCGCGGTAGGCGGCATAGTTGATGCCCTGTGATTCGAGCGCGCGCGGCAACTCGTCGAGCGTGATGCCGTTGCGAGTGGCGACATCCTTGAGCGAATCGTTGAGGAGCTCGTCGGGCACCTTGATGCCGGCGCGTTCGGCGCGCTGCACCTGCACCTCCTGCATCACGAGGCGCTCGAGGATCTGCTGGCGCAGGATGTTGGCCGGCGGAAGCTGCGTCTGTTGCTTCTCCAGCCGGCGCGTGATCAGGGTGACCTGCTCGTCGAGCTCGCTCTGCAGGACTACGCCCTCGTTGACCACCGCGGCCACGCGATCGAGCAGGACGCCGCCGGTCGCGAGGTCGCGCGTCTGTGCCCCGGCCTGCAGGGCAATACTCGACAGCAGGAGAGCGCAAAGAGCCTGGTTTCGCATGGGGCCGGCCACCGGTCGTCAGGGTTTCAAGCGGGGGCGGGAGTATCCCCGAATCGCTCCCTCGAGGAAAGCGTCCGCCGGCACTCCGACACTGCTGAGACCGCTGAGTTCCAGCTGCACGGCGATGGAGCTGTCGCGTTCGCCGGTACGGCTGCTGACATACTGGCGGTAGACCGCCCGCAGCTTCCAGCAGCAACTGCCGTACTCGAGACCCGCGAACTCCTCGATCAGCGTCTCGTCCCGCAACGAATAGACGCCGCCCGCGTAAACGTTCCAGCGCTGGGCGAGCGGCCACGCGACGCTCGCGTCGACCTGCTCGATGAGACTGCGGCGAAAGCGGTAACCGACGTTCATGACCCGGTCCGGCGCCGGCCGGTACTGCACGGTGAGCTCGCCCTTCTCGCTCTGCGTGGCGTCCGGGTTCCATTCGATGCCGAGGCTCACGCTCCAGTCCTGGTAGGCGGTCAGGTCGAGCTCGCCCACGAGGTTCGAATACTCGCGCACCGCCGCCGGCTCATCGGGCAGCGTGACGCGGGGCGCGTCGAAGTACCAGGCCTGCCCCAGGGTGGCGCTCAGGTATTGGCGACCGTTCTCGACATCGAGCAGGCGCGCGGTGGCACCGGCAGACAGCTGGTTGCTGTCGCTCAATCGATCGGCGCCGACGTAGCGGTTGCGGCGGAAGAGCTGCACGATGTTGAGATCGGGCAGCGCGGTGTCGAACACCGGTATGTCCGTCTGGTCCCGGAACGGCACGTACAGGTAGAGCAAGCGCGGCTCGAACGTGAGCAAGCGTTGCTGGCGACGGCCGGACGGCCGCTCGAAAATCATGCCGGTGTCGAGGCTGCCGATCGGCGCGGAGCGGGACGGGGTGTTGTTGCCGCCTTCGGGAACGCTGCCGAGCTCGTACTGTGTATAGCGGTAGCCCGCGCGGGGCACGAAGTAGTAGCCGGGGCCCGTGACAGGCCAGCTGATGGCGGGCTCCACGTCGACGCGCCCACCGGTGACGCCCTCGTCGCGCGGAAAGTACGCCGCTTCGCCGTCGAGCGCGTAGGTCAGTCCGAGTGGCCCCTTGTCGTAGCGCCCGCGCGCAAGCAGGCGCGGGGCGCGGGAATAAGGGCGCACCTCTTCGGGAATGGTCTGGTCGATGATCTGGTGATTCTGCAGCTGGCCGAGCAGATCCCAATGCTCGCCGTAGTAGCGCAGCTCCGCGTTGCGCTCGACGTAGATGACGCTCGTGCCTT
>DATFEQ010000035.1:0-13256 GCA_035250905.1 Steroidobacteraceae bacterium | reverse complement strand
GGCACAGCTGCGCGCGCGCTCGGCGAGCTCGCGCGCGAGCGTTGGCGCCTGGCCACGGGCAGGAAGCTGCGCGCCGTGCGCACATCCGCCGATCCCTGGCCGCCCGCGATCGAGCCACAAGTCACGGACGCGACCATCGCGGTCTCCAGAACGCTGCCAGCGCGCGATCCCGAGCGGCCGGTGCGCGAAGTCGAAGCTCTGTTCCTCGACCAGATCGCCGCCGCAAAGCAGTACATCCTGATCGAGAACCAATACTTCACCTCGCACGCCGTCGGCGAAGCGCTCGCCGCGCGGCTGGCGCAGCCCGATGGGCCCGAGATCGTGGTCGTGCTGCGGCTCCTGAGCCATGGCTGGCTCGAAGAGCTGACCATGCAGAACCTGCGCCGCAACCTCATCGACCGCCTGCAGAAGGCCGATCGCGCCGGCCGCTTCCACGTCTACTACCCCTTCATCGACGGGCTCGAGGAAGGCACGTGCATCGACGTGCATTCCAAGGTGTTGATCATCGATGACGAGTGGTTGCGCATCGGCTCTGCCAACATCAGCAACCGCTCGATGGGATTCGACAGCGAATGCGATCTCACCCTGGAAGCGGCGGGGCGCAAGGATCTCATGCGCGGGATTCGCTCCTTCCGTGACCGCCTGCTCGCCGAGCACGTGGGTGTCGCACCGGAGCGGATGTCGCGGGAAATCGCCGCCCAGGACTCGCTCGGCGCCGCCATCGATCGGCTCGGCTCGCCGGCGCGCGCGCTCAAGCGTCTCGAGAACACTCCCGTCCCCGAAGCGGTGGTGAGCCTCGCGAGCATTGCGGATCCAGAGCAGCCCGTGAACCTCGAGAAGCTGATCCCGCAATTTGCGCCGCGCGCGCCAGTGAGCCTGCGAGGCATGCGCTGGCTCAAGCTCGCGATGACCATGGCGATTGTTGCGGCGTTGACCGCGATGTGGCAGTTCACGCCGGTGGGCGAGACCTTCACGCCCGCGCGCGTAACCGATTGGGCGCGCGCCTTCGCGGACACCGCGTGGGCCCCCCTGATCGTGCTGGCCGCCTTCACGCCCGCCGCCATCGTGATGTTTCCGCGTCCGCTCATCACGCTGTTTGCGGTGGTGGCATTCGGTCCGTGGCTCGGGTTCACCTACTCCATGGCCGGCATCCTGATCTCGGCGCTATTCACCTACTGGCTCGGCACGCGCATGGATCGCAGCACCGTGCGCAGGCTCGCCGGGCCGAAACTGAGCCGCATCCTCGACGTGCTCCGCCGTCGCGGCCTCGTGGCGCTCACCGCATTGCGGCTGGTGCCGCTCGCACCCTTCACGATCGAGGGCATCGTGGCAGGCGCGATCCGCATCCCGATCAGAGATTTCACCATTGGAACGGCGATTGGAATGCTCCCCGGCACGCTCGCGGCCACGGTGTTTGGCGACCAGCTCGAGACCGCCTTGCGCAACCCGGCGGACGTCAACCTGTGGATCGTGGGCGCAGTTATCGTCGCGCTCACCACGGCGACACTGGTGGTGCGCCGCTGGTTGCTCACACAGCAGGCACACGATGCATCCGCACGCGCCTGAATCGCCCGAGAGAACCGGGCGCGCGCAGCTCGTGCGCATCGGTTCCTACAACGTGCATCGCTGTGTCGGCGGCGATGGGCGCTGCGACCCGGAGCGTGTCGCCCGGGTGATCCGCGAGATCGATTGCGATCCCCTGGGGCTGCAGGAGGTCGACAACAGCCCCGGACCGACGCCGGCATCGCTGCAGCTCGATTTCCTGGCGCGCGCGACCGGCATGGCCGCGATCGCCGGCCTGCGCATCGTGCGCCACATGGGACATTACGGGAACGCACTGCTCACGCGTCATCGCGTGCTCGCAGTACGCCGCCACGACCTGAGCTTCTCGTGGCGCGAGCCGCGCGGCGCGCTCGACGTCGAGCTCGATATCGGGGGCGCCGTGACACGTTTCATCGTGACGCATCTCGGCCTGACGCCGGGCGAGCGTCGCCACCAGATGCGCCGCATCCTCAGCATCGTGGCGCAGGGTTCGGCGGCGCTCCCGGTGGTGCTGCTGGGCGATCTCAACGAATGGCTGCCGCTCGGCCGCCCCTTGCGCTGGCTGCACGCGTGCTTCGGCCGGCCGCCGGCGGTGCGCTCCTTTCCGGCGCTCTGGCCGCTGCTCGCGCTCGACCGCATCTGGGTGCGCCCGCGCGACACGCTGCTCTCGGTGCGCGCGCACCGTTCGGCAGCGGCACGTCTCGCCTCCGATCACCTGCCGGTGACGGCGGAGGTCGCGCTGGCGAATCTGCAGGTGCCGTCGGAAAGCAGCGAGTGTCGCTCACTCGCATCCGCTTCGTGACGAGAAGGAATTACAGCGCTCGCTGGTCTTTGTACAAGCGCCTGCGCCGGCATTCGTTGTCTGCAACGTGTGGTCACGAAAAAACGCGACCACGCACCGGGTTGGACGCGCTGGCAGCTGGTTCAGGTGGCATGAATCGTGCTGCTTGAGAGTACGAAGACGAGAGGAGATCGACACCATGACGCCGCTGACTTCACGGACACCGTTCGGGCAGATCGTTTCGATGGTCTGCGCCATTGCACTATTGATTGGCACGGTCGCTGGCCTGTCCGCGGTCGCGGGCGACGACGACGTGACGCCCGCGGCAACCGGAGAGCAGCGCACCGCGGCCGCCACCAACGCGCTCGCGCCCGATGACAAGACTTTCATCGAGACCGCCCTCCAGGGCGGCATCGCCGAGGTCCAGGAAGTGGAGCTCGCGCAAAAGAAGGCTGCAGCACCCGAATTGCGCACCGCCGCCGAGCAACTCGAGCAGGAGCACAAGGCGCTCAACACGGAGTTGAGCCGTATCGGCACGCAGTACGGCATGACGCTGCCCAAGGAGCCGAGCGCGGAGCGCCAGGCGCTCTACGACAAGCTGCAGAAGCTCTCAGGCGAGCAGTTCGACGCCCAGTTCCTCAAGGCCGGCACCGAGGCACACAAGAAGACCATCGCGCTCTTCGAGCGCACGCAGTCGACCAGCGCGAACCCCGACGTCAAGGCACTCACCCGCGATACCTTGCCGACGCTCAAGAAGCACCTGTCGATGCTGGAAGGGCTGCAGGCTGGCAAGACCGCCACGCACAGCAGCGAGTGAGTTGAGAGAAAAACGCGCGGCGCGCCAGTCGCGCCGCGCGAGATGCGAATCCGCTAGCGCGCGCTGCCGCGCCGGATCAGGTTGACAATCGCGAGCAGGATCACGGCGCCGAGGAACGAGACCAGCAGCCCGCTCAGGGTGAAGTCGCCCTGATTGATCGTCGCCGTCCCGAACAGTGGGGCGAGCAACCAGCCGCCCAGCAGGGCGCCGATGATGCCGACCACGATGTTGAGGACGATTCCCTGCTGGGCATCGGTCTTCATCACCACGCTGGCGAGCCAGCCGACCAGACCCCCGACGACTAGCCAAATGATGAAACTCATGGAACACCTCCGGTGGAGTGGCTTATGGAAACCGCGGCGGACGCCCGGGAAGGCCTAGAAAGCAATCCTGCAGCCCGCCCGTGCTTCTGTTTCTGCATCCCCTTCGACTTCGAGCGGCCGGCATCCTGCGCCAGCCTCGGGTTCGAGCAACTGGACGCTGTACCCCCATTGCGGGTTCGTCCATTGTTCGCGAGGGCAGAGCCCCGCGGCCCGGCCCATGGCCGTGAACTGCCCGGGACGGTACTTGTGACAGTACTCGGTGACGAGCTCCTCGTCGCGCGCCAGCGCGATTTGCACGCCCTGCAGGTCCACGACCTGGTCGCAGGCGCTGCGCAGACGCATCTCGATGCGTTGCTCACTGTCGACCCACACGGCGCGATGCACGAAGCGGCGCACGTCGAAATCGGCGCCGAGGCGGTGGTTGATGTGCGTCAGCGCGTTGCGGTTGAACTCGGCGGTGACGCCGGCGGAGTCGTTGTAGGCGCGCTCCATCACGGCGCGCGACTTGGCGAGATCGATGCCCACCAGCACGGCGCCTTGCGGCCCGGCCAGCTCGCCCATGTGGGCGAGGATCTCGATGGCCCGTTCTTGCCGGAAGTTGCCGATCGTGGAGCCGGCGAAATAAACCACGCGGCGCCTGACGTCGGCGAGCTCTTCGGGCAGCGCGATGGGCTGCGTGAAATCCGCGCACACCGGCAACACCGCGATGTCGGGGAAGCGCGCCGCGAGCGCACGCGAGGCGGCCACGAGCGGCGTGCGCGCGATGTCCACGGGCATGTACGCGACCGGAGAATCCATTTCATCGAGCAGCACTCGCGTCTTGACGCTCGTGCCGCTGCCGAACTCGATCAGCGCCGCCACCGGGCCGAGATGCGCGGCGATGTCCGCGGCGTGCGCATCCATGAGAGCGAGCTCGGCGCGGGTGAGGTAGTACTCCGGCAGCGCGCACAGTCGATCGAACAAGGCGGCGCCGCGCTCGTCGTAGAACCAGAACGGATCGATGCGTTTCGGCGATTCGGCGAGCCCCGCCAGCACGCGGGCCGCGAGCTCTGCGTCACCGCAGGGCGAGGCCTCGATCGGTGGTGGCACTGCAAGGAAGGCCGAAGCCGGGCTCGCCATGGTTTCCCCTCCGCTGCAACAGGCGCGCGCGAACCTGTCGTCGTCCGACTGGATCAGAAGCAATACCAGAGCCGCGCAGCAGGCCCGAGTCCTCATCCGACTGTCACCCCTTGCCAGTTTCCTTGGGTCAGGTGCAATCGCTGTGCCACGCAGGAAAATGCCGTCCATGCCGGCAATTGCGCGTACCCGGGACTCTGCACGCGCAAGGTTTGCGAGATCACCGGCAATTTCTGCAAGCGCGGGAGAGGCGCAGGGACCTTCCACGGCGCTGCCGCAGCGTGGCACACGGATTGCACCTGCTACTGCAGGATGGACCTGAAGAAGCACACCGCTCATGGACTGGGAAGCACTGTTCGGAATCCATGTGCCGATTCCCGAGATCATCGTGCGCGGCTCGGCCGTGTACTGGTTCCTGTTCCTGATCTTTCGCTTCATCCTGCGCCGCGATGTCGGCGCGGTCGGGATCGCGGACGTACTGCTGCTGGTGCTCATCGCGGATGCCGCGCAAAACGCAATGGCCGCCGAGTACCGCTCGATTACCGAGGGATTGATCCTCGTCTCGACGATCGTCGGCTGGAACTGGGCGCTCGACTGGCTCTCCTCGAAGTCGCGGCGCCTGGCCCGCGTGATTGCGCCGCAAGCGCTGGTGCTGGTCCGCAACGGTCGTGTGCTGCGTGACAACCTGCAACGCGAAATGCTGACGCTCGAGGATCTCAAGAGCCGGCTGCGACTGCAGGGCGTCGAGCACATCGCGGACGTGAAGCTCGCGCACCTCGAAGAGGACGGGCAGATCAGCGTGATCCGCTGGAAGGACGGGGAACGTCGACCGTCGCCCGAACGTTCCCGGCCGTGAAGATTGCTGGCGACCCTGGAGTTACGGAGACGACATGCAACCTCAAGTTGACAAGGATGGCCACACTTACAGGACCGTGCTCACCGTGAAGCACTCGATGCAGGGACGCTGGGAAGTCTGCGATGCCGCGCTCGAGAAGCCGCTCGCCGATTTCGAGAACCGCGACGATGCTGTGGAATACGCGCGCGGCATCGCCACCACCAAGAGCGAGGCGAGCGTGCAGACCTTCGACCAGTACGGCGAGCCGGAGCTGCGCGAGGCGTACGTGCTCGACCCAACCTCGGGGCGCAGCATTCGCGCGAGTTGAAGCCGGCTCGCGCGCGGCGGCTGAGTGCTCTCGGCCGCCGTCGGCGGGCTACTTGCGATCGGCCTGGCCGAGCACGGTGCGCACGTCCTCGAGCATGCTGCGCAGCTCCTCGGCGTGTTCTTCTTCCTTCGCCAGGATCTCCTCCATCAGGCGGCGCGACGTGGGGTCCTTCTCACCCAGGAAATGGATGATCTCGCGATACGACTCGATGGCAATGCGCTCGGCCACCAGGTCCGCCTTCATCATCTCGACCAGCCCCGTGCCGGCGCCATATTCCGCGTGACTGCGTGCGGTCAGCGTCTCCGGGTTGAAGTCCGGATCGCCACCCAGCTGCGTGATACGTTCGGCGATCTGGTCCGCGTGCGCCTGCTCCTCGAGCGCGTGCTGCAGGAATTCCTTCTTGATCGACTCGGCCAGCACGCCGTCCGCCTTGAAGTAGTGCGCGCGGTAACGCAGCGTGCAGACGATCTCCGTCGCCAGCGCCTCGTTCAGGAGCTTCAACACGGTCGGCAGGTCGGCGTCGTAGCTGGGGGTGACCGCGCCGGACTCGAGCCGCGCCCGGGCGCGCTTGCGGATATCGGACACGTCACTCAGGTTCTGACCGGGCTTGCTTTCGGCGTGCATGTCGATTCGCTCCTTGAGAGTGTGCGCATCTCAGCGCAGATGGCGCAGCAGTGCCTGCGCCGCCGGCACCCACCGCAGCAGGCGCAGGCCCGCCTGCGGCTTGAATGCCAGCAACGCCACCGCCGCGAGCGTGAGCCCGAGGCGGCCGCGGTCGTCGAGCAGCAGGCGCATGGTGCGGCTGCGCGGGAATTGGCGTTGCCGCTCGAGCAGGGATTCGATCAGGGCGCGATCGCGCGCCAGGCTTTCCTCGGCACTCAATCGCTCATGCGGCGCGCTCATGCGGCCGGTCCAATTGCGCGAACGCGCGCTCGAGCAGCGCGCGATCCTTGACAATCTCGGCCCTTACGCCTGCCAGCAAAGTCGGATTTCCCGCCCGGTGCCGCCTTGCCGCGAACCAGATCCATGCGGCCACCGCCGCAAACACGGCCGCGAGCGCGACCGGGACCAGAACGCGGTGGGGTCCCTCCCACGAGACTGCAATGATCCCTATGCAGGCCATCAACACCGAGACGAGCGCTGCCGCGAAGGCAATCATTGCCAGCACGGCACGCCTGGCCATAGCCGAAAGCGCATCCTGCGCATCCTTTTCGGCGATCTCGGTGTAGGCGTCCAGGTGCCGCAATACAAGCGGCACCAGGCGGGAAAGCGACTTGAAAGAGAGCGGCATCGGGCCAGCCGCGGCTCAGCGCCGCGATGCGATAAAGCCGATCAGCACGCCGACGGCGGCGGCGAGGCCGACCGCGGTCCAGGGACTCTCGCGCACGTACTCTTCCGTGGCGTTGGTCGCGTCCTGTGCATAGACGCGCGCGCGCTGCGCGCCCGCGGTTGCGGAGCCCCGGACCGTGGCCAGCGTCTTTTGCAGGCGTTCGCGCACCCGCGCGATCTCGACATCGCTCACGTTCGCGACTTTGCTCAGCAGGTCTTCGACGTCGGCGATGAGGTCACGCCATTCGGTGGCGGCGGCGGATTGGCGGCGCGTGGCGCGCCCGGTGCGCAGAGTTTCGGAGTCGGGGCCGTTGTCGCGGGAAGGCTCCGCGGCTCGTTCGAATGTGGTTTCCATGTGCGTGCTCTCTGTTCTACGTGCGGGCGCGGGGCCCGCTGGACTCAGGCTCTTCGTGCCACGCTCATCACGAACGCCACCACGGCGCCGATGAGGAACAGGATGAAGAGGATCTTGGCTATGCCCGCTGCGCCGGCGGCGATGCCGCCGAAGCCGAACAGTGCCGCGACCAGCGCGATGATGAAGAACACCACTGCGTAATGAAGCATGAAC
This sequence comes from Steroidobacteraceae bacterium, assembly GCA_035250905.1. Taxonomy (GTDB): domain Bacteria; phylum Pseudomonadota; class Gammaproteobacteria; order Steroidobacterales; family Steroidobacteraceae; genus DATBVX01. The sequence goes on along the minus strand of DATFEQ010000035.1, from coordinate 5,617 downwards.
TTCTCCAGCTCAGGGTCTGCACCGGCCGTTGCGGGGCTTGATTCGCAAGATGCGACAAGGCATACAGTGACGCCGTCGGTCCTGCGCGTGTGTCCCTGTAGGACTATGCTCACAGCAAACCCCCGAGGGCCGGTTCTGAAAATGCTGGCGCGCGACGCTCGCAACGTGTTGATCCCGATCCTGGTGCTGGCGGGCCTGCTCGCCGGCCTCGTGGTCCTGTTCGAAAGTCGCTACCAGCACCTGACCGAGCTCAGCGTGCGCATCACGCGCACGCAGGATCGACAGAAATCGCTCGCGGAGTTCCGCCGCCTGGTGAGCGAGGTGGAAGCGAGCCAGCGCGGATTTCTGCTCACCGAGGATCGCGCGCACCTCGCGCTCCTGCGCAGCGCCTTGCCGCGCATCGGCGCCACGCTGCGCGAACTGAGCAAGAGCTACGCGCGCGACCGTGTCGACAGCGGCGGCGCCGCGGTCGCGCAGCTCGAGCGGCTGAGCGTGGATCGCCTCTCGCAGCTGAAGCACGGGCTCGAGCTCTATGGCTCGCAGGGACCGGCGGCGGCCGCCGACTACATCGGCAGCGGGTCCGGACTCAGGACCTCGAACGCGCTGCGCGATGCCGTGCGCACGCTCGACGTCGCCGAGTCCGAGCGCCTCGTCAGCGCGCTCTCACTGTGGCTGCAGGACTTGCGCACGACGCGCTGGGCCATGGGAGGCGCGGCGCTCCTCAACATGCTGCTGCTCGTGTGGCTCGGCGTGTTCCTGTTTCGCGAGATGCGGCGCCGGAGCCGCGAGTCATCGGAGCTGCACCGCCTGGTGGATGCCCGCACCGCGGAGCTCGCGACGCTGTCGAGCTACCTGCAGAGCGTCTCCGAGCGCGAAAAGCAGGCACTCGCGCGCGAGCTGCACGACTCGCTCGGCGGACTCCTGGTCGCGACCAAGATGGACGTGGTGTGGTTGCGCCGGCGCCTGCGCGTCGCCGACCCGGAACTCGAAAAGCGTTTCGAGCGCATCCAGGAGGCGCTCGATCGCGGCGTCGACCTGAAGCGGCGCATCGTCGAGAACCTGCGCCCGACGCTCCTCGACAGCATGGGACTGTTCTGCGCGCTGCGCTGGCAGTTCGAAGAGACCTGCGGGCGCGCCGGGCTTCTCTGCACCGACAACCTGCCGGCGGAGGAGACGCCGCTCCTGAGCGAAGCATCCATCGCGCTGTTCCGCGTCGCCCAGGAGTCCTTTACCAATATTCTCAAGCATTCGCAGGCCACCAGCGCCGCGCTCGAAGTCACCATGAACGACGGCGTGTTCGTCCTGAGCATCCGTGACAATGGGCGCGGCATGGTCCTGGATGAGCGGCTGCTACGCGGCAGCCACGGATTGTCCGGGATGCGTCACCGTATCCAGGCGCTCGGCGGACGCTGGCAGGCGCTCGCGCGCGAGCGCGGCGGAACGGAGATACGCGTGGAAGTGCCGCTGGCGAACGTGCTCGCCGAGCCGGCGGGCGCCGGCGGGTCGGGGACGACTCCGCTCGGCGCCATGAGCGCCGCGCGCTAACTCTTGCGAGTGGGCTCGGTGCGCGCCCCGCTGCGCGTCTCGACTTCGACGTCGGAATCGAGCGAGCGCTCCCAGTCACGGATCTGCCGATCCACTTCGTCCTTGCTGAGCCCGTAGGCTTCCTGGAGCTTGCCGGCGAGGATGTCGCGCTGCCCGTTGATGACCGCGAGCTGATCGTCGGTGAGCTTGCCCCACCTCTGCTTCACCTTGCCCTTCACCTGCTGCCAATTCCCTTCGACTCGGTCCCAGTTCATGTTGCCTCCAGTTTGCTGTGACGTGACACCAGGGCGGCGTCCTCGTCCCAAGTCAGAGAGAGCAACTGCTATGCCACGCATTGGAGCGACCACGCTTCAGCCACTTGCACGCGCGCTTGTCTCCTTCTTACGACGTCGATGCTGTAAGCGTTGCGTTGCAACGGAAGGAGTTGCCGCAGTCGCCGCGCTCGGCAAGATGCATTGCGGACACACCCGGCGTGCGTCTCAGACGTGCACGCTTACCCTGGCGGCGAGCTGCGAGAGGCTAGTTGATGAGGCCGTTGCGCAGGGCGTAGGAGGTGAGGTCGGCGTTGGTCTGGAAATTCATCTTCTCGAGAATGCGGCTGCGATAAGTGCTCACGGTCTTGACGCTGAGGCAGAGCTCGGTCGCGATCTGCGACACGGCGCGGCCGGCCGCGAGCTTGCAGAACACCTGGAACTCGCGCTCCGACAGGCGCGAGTGCGGCGGCTTGTCGGTGTCGCTGTCGAGCTCGCCGACCAGCTGCTCCGCGAGCGTCGCGCTCACGTAGCGCCGGCCGTGCAGAACGGCGCGCACTGCGCGCAGCATCTCCTCGGGCGGGCTGGTCTTCTCGATGAATCCGCTCGCACCCGCCCGCAGCACGTTGAGCGCGTACTGGCGTTCCGGAAATCCGCTCAGCACCAGCACGCGCGTCCGATCGTGCACGGCGCGGATCTGTTGCAGGATGTCGATACCGCTGCGGTCGGGCATGCCGATGTCGAGGATCACCAGGTCCCAGTCTTCGTCGCGCAGCTTCTCCAGCGTCTCGCGTCCGGTGGCGGCCTCGCCCACGGCGGTGATGCTGCGGTCCTCGACCAGGAATTGCTTCAGACCCGCTCTGACCAGGGCGTGGTCATCGGCAATTAACACTCGCGACATGCCTCTCTCCACCATGCGACCTAAGGCGGCGCCGGTGCGCTTTCGCGCGCGTAGCGATGCAACTTGTTATACAGGGTTTTCAAGCTGCAGCCGAGCACTTCCGCCGTGCGGCGCTTGTTGCCGTCGAAGTGCTCGAGGGTCGCCTCGATCAGCGAGCGCTCGGCCTCGTCGAGCCGGGAGCCGACCGCCAGCAGCACGCCCTCGCTTTCGCCGTCGCCGTTTGCAGGCGAATCTAGCCGCGGCAGGATGTTGGGCGCAAGATCGACCACGTCGTCGGCCAGGATGAAGGCGCGTTCGACGGCGTTCTTGAGCTCCCGGACGTTGCCCGGCCAGCTGTGCCGGCGCATCGCATCGAGGGATCCCGTCGAGAGCTGCTTGGCGGTGGCGGCGCGCTCGTTCAACCCGCGCAGAAAGTGGCGCGCCAGCAGCACGGTATCGTCCCCGCGGTCGCGCAGCGCGGGCACGCGGATCGGGAACACGGCCAGGCGATACATAACGTCCTCGCGCAGCCGCCGTTCGCGCACCGCCTCGATGACCTCGCGATTGGTTGCGGCGATCACGCGGAAGTCGGTGGTGATTTCCTGTGTTCCGCCGACGCGGTAGAAGCGGCCGATCTCGAGCACGCGCAGCAGGCGTGTCTGCATCTCGAGCGGCATCTCGGTAATTTCGTCCAGGAACAGCGTCCCGCTGTGGGCGCGCTCGAAGACGCCCGCGTGCGAGCGCGAGGCGCCGGTGAAGCTGCCCTTCTCGTAGCCGAACAACTCCGCTTCGATCAGGCTCGCGGGGATCGAGCCGCAGTTGACGGCGATCAGCGGGCCGGTGGCGCGGCGGCTGAGCTTGTGAATCGTCTCCGCCACCAGCTCCTTGCCTGCGCCGCTTTCGCCGATGAGGAGCACCGTGGCCTCGGTCGGCGAGCCGCGCTCGATCAGCTCGAACATGGCCTGCATCGCGGGCGACACGCCGAGCACCGGGCCGAGCCCTTCCGCGTTACGCAACGAAGTCGGCGCTGGAGGCGCTGGAGTCGTGTTCTCAATCGGGTCGGGCAATGCGGGTCTCCTGGCAGAGGGGTATGCAATTTGTGCCGCCCACCATGGAAGCGTTTTGTAACTTGGTGGCGCGCGCGGCTGGAGCAGCGTCGGCTGATCTGCGACTAGGAATGCGGGTCCCCGTCTGTCAGGTTTCGTCTGACACAACGGCCTAGTGCGCTGATTCGCCGTGATTGTCGGGTGCATGGGGCGCGCGCACAGCCCCCGGCATGGCACCTCCCTGAGCGCTTCGATTCGCGTGGCATACGCCTTGCACCCTGTTCGGTCGACGGCGCCGCCGCAGTAGCGGCGCGACAGAGTGGCAATTTTCAAGGCAGATCGAGGAACGACTGATGAACATCAAGTTAATGCTGAGCGTTGCGGTGATCTCATTGTTTGCGCTGGCCGGCTGCAATCGTGGCGAGACGCCCGAGGAAACGCAGCAGGACGTGGCCGAGGCGCAGCACGATGCCAACCAGCAGTTGGCGGAAGCAACCCAGGACGCGACCGACGAAACGCAGGATGCCAGCCAGGACGTGCGCGAGGAGCAGCGCGACGCCGCCGGTGAGACCGTCGATGCGAGCTACGACACGGCAGTGGCGGAAGCGGAAGGCGCGCACAAAGTCGCCATCGAGAAGTGCGAGGCCCTGGGTGGTACCGAGCGCGAACTGTGCAAGGACCAGGCGGACGAGCAGCTCGAGAGGGCCAAAGCACAGGCCCGTGAGACGCGCGACGCCGCCAAGCCCTGATTCACCCACGACTAGGAGTACCTCCTGATGAAGATGAAACGGACGATGCGCTCGGCGTTCCTGGCGACACTGCTCGGCGCGGGACTCGCGCTCGGTGGCTGTGCCGCCACGGACACGCAACGCGCTACCGGTGAGACGATCGACGACAGCGTCGTCACCGCCAAGGTCAAGGCCGCCCTGATCGACAACGACATCGTCGAGGCGGGTGAGGTGAACGTGAACACCTATCGCGGCGTAGTGCAGCTGAGCGGCTTCGTGGACTCGAACGAGGAGAAGACTCAGGCCACGCAGGCGGCGAAGTCGGTCGACGGCGTGAAGGAAGTCCGCAACGAGCTCAAGGTCCAGGGCGAGGGCACGCAGGTGGCCAACCGCTCGGCCGGCGCCGTGGTGGACGACTCGGCGCTCACGGCCAAGGTGAAGACCGCCCTGATCGGCGACGAGGTGACCAAGGGGACGCAGATCAACGTCGAGACGCGCGACGGCGTCGTGCAGCTCGCGGGCTTCGTGAGCACGGACGCGGAGCGCGATCGTGCCACGCAGGTCGCGCGCGGCGTCTCGGGCGTGAAGGACGTCCGCAACGACCTGGAGATCAAGCCGAAGCAATAACGCTTCCACAGCCGGCAGCCCCCACGGTCCCGGAGGACTGGTGTTCTCCGGGGCCGGCCGGCACCACCCGAGCTGCGACCACCGCCAACCACAACCCGAACCGCCGGCCGGTGTCATGACGCACAGCTCTGCGAGCCGTGAGGCGAGGCGGTCGCAAGGCGACGCCGCGCAAGTCGCGTTCCCGATCCATCCTCCCGCGCGCCCTGATCCGCTGAGTGGCCGGCGCGTGCTGATCATCGTCGAGAATCTGCCCTGCCCGTTCGATCGGCGCGTGTGGCAGGAGGCGACCACGCTCGCCCGCGCCGGCGTGCTCGTCTCGATCATCTGTCCGAAGGGACGCGGCTTCGAGAAGAGCCGCGAGGAAATCGACGGGATCGTGATCTACCGTCACGCCATGCCGGTGGAGGCCTCGGGTGCGTGGGGCTATGCGGTGGAATACGCGTGGGCGCTGCTCGCGCAATTCGCGCTGTCGCTGCGCGTGCTCGCGGAGCGCGGCTTCGACGCCCTACACGCCTGCAACCCACCGGACACGATCTTCAT
>DATFEQ010000033.1:0-25174 GCA_035250905.1 Steroidobacteraceae bacterium | reverse complement strand
CGTGACGACACCCGCTCCGAGCCAGGCACCGAGCACCGCGGCGGCGATCATCGCCATCAACGTGGTGAAGCCGACATTGACGATGGTGATGAAGACCAATGCCTGCACGACCGTGGGCAGTGCGTGCCCGACGTTGAGCGTGCCCGGAATCTTCTCATCCGGCATGCGCTTGAAGAACTTGAAGAGCGCCGTGGTGGGCGCGAAGGAGCCGATGCCGAGGGTGTCGAAGAAGTTGGTGCCGAACCCGACCCCGAGATCTCCCGCACGCACCTTGTCCGGATCGCGGGCGGCGCGCGCGAGTGACCACCAGCGCCAGATGAAGAAGAGCGCGAGGACAACCAGCGCGCCCAGCAGAATCAGCTTGCCGGAATGCAAGGCGAGTCCCCCTGTCGTGAAGTGTCAGGCCGCGTCGGCGTCCGAGTCGGTCTCGTAGCCGAGGTTGGGCGCGAGCCAGCGTTGCGCCTCCTCGAGCGGAATCCCCTTGCGGCTCGCATAGTTCTGCACCTGGTCGAGGTCGATCTTGCCGACGGCGAAGTAGCGTGCCTCGGGGTGAGAGAAGTAGCAACCACTGACGGCCGCGGCCGGATACATCGCGAAGGATTCGGTGAGGCGCATGCCGGTGTTGCGCTCGACGTCGAGGAGCCGCCACAGCGTGGCCTTCTCGGTGTGATCGGGACAGGCTGGATAGCCCGGCGCCGGCCGGATGCCCCGGTAGGTCTCGCGAATCAGCTCCTCGTTGGAGAGCTTCTCCTCGCGCGCATAACCCCAGAATTCGCGCCGCACGCGCTCGTGCAGTCGCTCGGCGAAGGCTTCCGCGAGCCGGTCGGTCAGCGCCTTGAGCAGGATGCCGCTGTAGTCGTCGTGCGCTGCCTGAAAGCGCGCCACGTGCTCGTCCACGCCGAAGCCGGCGGTCACCGCAAAGCCGCCGATGTAGTCGGCGACGCCGCTCGTTTTGGGGGCCATGAAGTCCGCCAGGCAGTCGTGCGAGTGGCCGGCGGGTTTGCCCTTCTGCTGTCGCAGGTGGTGCAGCCGGGCGATCACCCGCGTGCGTGATTCGTCGGCGTACACCTCGATGTCGTCCTCGTCCACGGAGTTCGCCGGGAACAGCCCGATGACGCCGCGCGCCGTCACCCAGCGTTGCGCGATCAGCGTCTTCAGCATGCGGCGCGCATCCGCGTACAGATTGCAGGTCGCCTCGCCCACGATCGGGTCGGTCAGGATGTCGGGAAACTTGCCCGCGAACTCCCAGGCGTTGAAGAACGGCATCCAGTCGATGTAGCGCACCAGCTCCTCGAGCGGATAGTCGTCGAACGCCCGCACACCGAGGAACGCCGGGGGTGGCGGCTGGTATGACTGCCAGTCAGGCTTGCAGCGATTGGCGCGCGCCTGGCCGAGCGTGAGCTGCGGCGCCTTGATTCTTTTGCCGCGATGCTGCTCGCGGCGCTGCGCGTGCTCTTCCTTGGCGCGCGCGATGAACTCCGCGCGCGTTGCCGCGCCCACCAGTGACTGGCATACGCCCACCGAGCGCGAGGCGTCCTTGACGTAGATGACCCCGCCCGCGTATTGCGGATCGATCTTGACCGAGGTGTGGGCGGGCGAAGTGGTGGCGCCGCCGATCAGGAGCGGGAGCTGGAAGTCGAGGCGCTGCATCTCGTGCGCCACGTGCACCATCTCGTCGAGCGACGGCGTGATCAGGCCGGAGAGGCCGATCAGGCTGGCGCCCTCGCGCCGTGCGGTCTCCAGGATCTTCTCGCAAGGCACCATCACGCCGAGGTCGATGACCTCGAAGTTGTTGCACTGGAGCACGACGCCGACGATGTTCTTGCCGATGTCATGCACGTCGCCCTTGACGGTCGCCATGACGATCTTGCCGTTCGACCGGCTGCCGCCCGCTTTGTCCTGCTCGATGAAGGGAATGAGATGCGCCACGGCTTTCTTCATGACGCGCGCCGATTTCACCACTTGCGGCAGGAACATCTTGCCCGAACCGAACAGGTCGCCGACGACGTTCATACCGTCCATCAGCGGCCCCTCGATCACCTTGAGCGGCGCGTCGGCCTGCAGGCGCGCCTCTTCCGTGTCCTCGACCACGAACTCGTCGATGCCCTTGACGAGCGCGTGCTCGAGTCGGCGGTTCACCGGCCAGCTGCGCCATTCGAGGTCATCGGCGCGGCGCGTGCTGCCATCCGACTTGAAGCGCGCGGCGATCTCGAGCAGGCGCTCCGTGGCGTCGGCCCGGCGGTTGAGGATCACGTCCTCCACGCGTTCGCGCAGCTCCGCCGGTATTTCCTCGTAGATCGCGAGCTGGCCCGCGTTCACGATGCCCATGTCCATGCCGGCGCGGATGGCGTGGTAGAGGAAGACCGAGTGCATCGCCTCGCGCACCGGGTCGTTGCCGCGAAACGCGAACGAGACGTTGCTCAGGCCGCCGCTCACGCGCGAGCCGGGGAAGCGCTCCTTGATCGCGCGCGCCGCCTCGATGAAATCGAGCGCGTAACGGTTGTGTTCCTCGATCCCGGTCGCGACCGCGAAGATGTTGGGATCGAAGATGATGTCTTCCGGCGGGAATCCGACCTGTTGCGTGAGAATGCGATAGGCGCGTTCGCAGATCGCCACCTTGCGCTCGACCGAGTCCGCCTGGCCGCGCTCGTCGAACGCCATCACCACCACGGCCGCGCCGTAGCGGCGCACGGTGCGTGCGTGCTCGACGAAAATCTCCTCGCCTTCCTTGAGGCTGATCGAGTTGACGACCCCCTTGCCCTGGACGCACTTCAAGCCCGCCTCGATCACCGACCACTTCGATGAGTCGATCATGACGGGCACGCGCGCGATGTCGGGCTCCGCCGCCACCAGGTGCAGGAAGCGGGCCATGGCGGCTTCCGAATCGAGCATGCCCTCGTCCATGTTGACGTCGATCATCTGCGCGCCGTTGGCCACCTGCTGGCGCGCGATGTCGAGCGCCGCGCTGTAGTCGTCGGCCTCGATCAGCTTGCGAAACTTGGCCGAGCCCGTGACATTGGTGCGCTCGCCCACGTTCACGAACAGCGACTCCGGCCCGACGTTGAGCGGCTCGAGGCCGCTCAAGCGCGTCTTCATGTCGATCTGCGGCAGCGGGCGCGGCGCGAACGGGCTGATCGCGGCGCGCAGCAGCCGGATGTGCTCCGGCGTCGTGCCGCAACAGCCGCCCACGATGTTGAGGAAGCCGCTGGCCGCGAACTCGCGCAGGATCGTGGCCGTTTCCTGCGGCGTCTCCTCGTACTCGCCGAAGGCATTCGGCAGTCCCGCATTCGGATAGGCGCAGACAGGAACGTCGGCGATGCGCGCGAGCTCCTCCACGTAGGGACGCAGTTGCCGCGCACCGAGCGCGCAATTGAGGCCGACCACCGCGGGGTTCGCGTGCCGGATCGAGTTCCAGAAGGCCTCGGTCGTCTGCCCCGACAAGGTGCGGCCCGAAGCGTCGGTGATGGTGCCGGAGATAATGAGCGGGATGTCCTCGCCCAGCTCTTCGATCGCGAGGCTCGCGGCGAACAGCGCCGCCTTGGCATTGAGCGTGTCGAAGATCGTCTCGACGAGCAGCAGATCCGCCCCGCCCTCGAGCAATGCGCGTGCCGCATCGGAGTAGGTCGCGACCAGCTGATCGAAGCTGATATTGCGGAACGCGGGGTCGTTGACGTCGGGTGAGAGCGATGCAGTGCGGTTGGTGGGCCCGAGCGCGCCCGCGACGAAGCGCACCACGCCGGTCTCGGCCGTCACCTCGTCGGCGACCCGACGCGCCAGGCGCGCGGCCTCGAGATTGAGCTCGCCCACCAGGCCCTCGAGCCCGTAGTCGCCCTGCGAGGGTGCCGAGGAATTGAAGGTGTTGGTCTCGATGATGTCCGCGCCCGCCTCGAGGTAGGCGCGGTGAATCGCCGCAATGATGTCAGGCCGGGTGAGTGTCAGGAGGTCGTTGTTGCCCCTGACATCGCGTTTCCAGTCCTTGAACCGCTGGTCGCGATAACCCGCTTCATCCAGGCGATGCGCCTGGATCATCGTGCCCACCGCGCCGTCGAGAAATACGATCCGCTGCTCGAGCAGCTGGCGAAAGGCGGCGACGCGTGCGGCGCGTGTCGTCATGGCGTCAGGAATTGGCCGCCGCCGCCGTGGGTTGCGGCCGCAGGCCGAGCGCGTGGCAGATGGCGTAAGTGAGTTCGGAGCGGTTGAGCGTGTAGAAGTGGAACTCGTCCACGCCGTGACGCTGGAGCTCGCGCACCTGGCGGATCGCGATGCTCGCCGCGATCATCCGCCGGGTCTCCGGATCGTCGTCCAGCCCGTCGAACTCGCGTGTCAGCCAGTCGGGCACCGAGGCGCCGCAGCGGGCGGCGAACTTGAGCATTTGCGGAAAGCGCGTGATCGGCAGAATGCCCGGCACGATGCTCACGCGGATGCCCGCGTCGTCGCAGCGGTCGCGGAAACGCAGGAAGAGCTCGGTGTTGAAGAAAAACTGGGTGATGGCGCGCGCCGCACCGGCGTCGACCTTGCGCTTGAGGTTGTCGAGATCGAAGGCGGCGCTGGGCGCTTCCGGGTGCGTCTCCGGATAGGCGGCGACGGAAATATCGAAGTCCGCGACGCTCTTCAGGCCCCGCACGAGGTCCGCGGCGTAGTCGAAGCCGCCGGGATGCGGCCGGTAAGCCCCGGCACCCTGCGTGGGATCGCCGCGCAGCGCGACCAGGTGACGCACGCCGCTCGCCCAATAGTCGCGCGCGATCTCGAGGATCTCTTCGCGCGTCGCGCCAATGCAGGTGAGGTGCGGCGCGCCGGTCAGCGTGGTCTCCTTCAGCACACGCGTGACGACGTTGTGGGTGCGCGCGCGCGTCGAGCCATCCGCGCCGTAGGTCACCGACACGAACCGCGGCCCGAGCGGCGCCAGTCGCTGCACCGACTCCCACAACGTGCGCTCCATGGCTGCATCGTTCGGAGGAAAGAACTCGAACGACACCTGCACCGGCGCCCGCCTGCCGCGGGCGGTGGCTTGCTGGAGGAGGTCATGGATGCGGGCGTCGGCCATGGCTTCACGCCGCGGCAGGCACGGCATCGGGATGCCGGCTGACGGTGATGAGCAGGTGCCTGCCCGGCGTATCCACCGGGCGCAGGCGCTCACACGCCAGACCCGCATCCGCGAGCCAATCGCGCAAGCTCTTGAGCGCGTGACCGCCGGGCGCCGGAGCCGCGGCATCGAGGCGGTCGTAGTCCTCGATCACGAGCAGGCGTCCGTTCGGGCGCAGCAGGCGCGCGGCCTCGCGCAGCGCGAGCACCGGGCGGCGCGCATCCGCCAGCACGCGATCGAAGGTGATCAGGTCGAAAGAACGATCCTCGAAGGGCAGCTCATGCATGTCGCCCTGCTGCAGCACGCAGTGGCTCAGCCCCGCGCCGTGCACGCTGGTGCGCGCGACGCGCAGCGCCTCGCTCGAAAGGTCCACGCCGACCGCCTCGCGTGCGCGCGGCGCGAGCCAATGCAGGAGGCGTCCAGTGCCCGTGCCGACATCGAGCAGCGCGTCGATCTCCTGCTCGCCCAGCTCGCGCTGCAGGACGGCGAGCAGCTCTTCGTCCGCCGCTGCGACGGCCTGCGGGTCCTCGGCAGCCTGGGCGGATGCCGGTAGTTCCTCGGCGGCCAGCTGCGCCCTCTCCTCGCGGACCTGCGTGGCACGCCCGCGATCGAGCTCGAGCACGGCATCGTCCGCGTCGACCCAGGTGAGGAGTTGCGCCGCTTGGTCGGCGCCCGCGCCCTGCGGGGGTACACGGTAGTAGACCCAATGGCCCTCGCGAAACCGAACCAGCAGTCCTGCGTCGCAGAGCAGTTTCAGGTGCCGCGAGACGCGCGGTTGGCTTTGTGAGAGCACCTGGCCAATCTCGCCGACGGTGAGCTCGCCCTCGGAGCACACGGCCAAAATGCGTAGCCGGGTGGGCTCGGCCGCGGCGCGCAGGCTGCGAACACTCTCGTCAAAGGTGCCCATCGGCGTGTCCTTAATAATATAAGGATTCGTTTATATATCTTGCCCACCCCTGATGGCAACTGCCGTGGGACAGATGCGCATCGGGATGAAGGACACGTCTCACAAAGGGCATCTACTGACCTTGCGCCCAGGTGTCCGCGGCCCAGCAGGTACGCCCGCTGCCCGCAACCGAAAGCGCTAAGCTTCAGTCCACGATGCGACGGCGCAGGGAGCGTGGACCCATGAGAAGACTGCGCGGTGTGCAATTCCTGGCGATCGTTCTGGTGCTCGCGCTGACGGCTTGCGACCGGCAACCGGCGCGTGTCTTTCCCGAGACTGCGGTGAAAGAGTGGGAGGCAGCCCGCAACGCGCGCGACGCGGATGCGATGGCAGAGGTCTACACGGAAGATGCCAAGGTGCTGCCGCCCGACGCGCCCGTCGTAGAGGGACGCGCGGCGATCCGCACCTTCTTCCGTAACCTGTTCGAGGCCCGCCCGGAGCCCGCCGACTTCGACGAGCGCGAGATCGTGGTCCTGGGGAAATACACCTGGCGGCAGGGCATCTATTCAGTGCCGCTGGCCGATGGGACGACGGAGTACGGCAAGTTCATCCAGCTGTGGAAGCTCGAGAAGGGCGAGTGGAAGCTCTACCGCTCGATGTGGAGCCCGAACGGGCCGCCGCTTCCCGCGATGGCCGGTCCCGCCACCGGAGAGTGATGGCCGCGCGCGCCTGCGCGCGCCGCGACCGGATCACTGCAGCGTGCCCGAGCGGGTGACGTGGGTCTGCGCGCGGAACAGCTGCTCGGCATCGACCGCGTCGAATTCGTAGGCGCGGTTGCAGAATTCGCAGCGCGCCTGCACCGCGCCGCGCTCCGCGACGATGCCGCGGATCTCCTCTTCGCCGAGCGCCCGCAACAACTCGATCACGCGCTCGCGCGAACAGCGGCACTGGAAAAACACCGGTGCGGGCTCGAACACCCGCACGTCCTCCTGGTGGAACAAGCGGCGCATCACATCGCGCTGTGGCAGCGCCAGCAGTTCCTCCGGACTGAGCGTGCTCGCCAGATACTCGACGCGCTGCCACGCCTCCTGCGGGTCTTCCTGCTCGGGCAGGCTCGCAGGCGAGCCGGTGCCCGGCAGGCGTTGCAGGAGCAACCCGGCCGCACGCGTCGGCGTGGTCGCGAGCCAGATGCGGGTCGGCAGCTGCTCCGAATCGCGGAAATAGGCCTCCAGGCATTCGGCCAGGCGGCCCGGCGCGAGCGGGACGATTCCCTGGTAGCGCGCCGCGAGATCGAGGGTCTCTACCGACACCGTGAGACAGCCCTCGCCCGCCATTTCGGTCAGTGGCCCGGCGGGAACCGCGCCGGTCCAACGCGCCACGCCGCGCACCGCGAATCCATGCGTGCACTGGGCAACCAGCAAGTGCATCGGCCCAGGTCCCTGCAACTGTAGCGTGAGGGTGCCGTCGAACTTGCGCGTGGAAGCGATGAGCGTTGCGGCGGCGGCCGCCTCTCCGAGCAACCCGCGGATCGGCCCGGGATACTTGTGGTGCTCGCACATGGCCGCCCAGGCGCTGTCGAGATGCACGATGTGACCCCGTACGGGGCTGTGCTCGAAAAAGAAACGGCGGATGAGATCGCGATCGGACACGGGAGGAGAGAATGGATCGGTCGATGGTGCTCGGATGTTAACCTATTGCGGCGCAACATGATGCCGGACTCCGCCCGATCCTTAAGCCAGTCGCTTTCAGATAGAGTCGCCGGGAACCCTGAGAAGAACAACGCGTGGGCGACTTCACTCGAGCGCTGTCGGACCTTCGTTCCGGTGTCACCAGCTCGGACGCCGTTAACGCTTTGTTCGAGATCACCTACGAGGACCTGAAGCAGCTGGCCCACCAGCGCCTGCGACGGAGCGCGCCCATGACCGCCCTCGACACCACTTCGCTCGTGCACGAGTCGTACCTGCGGTTCCTCAAGGCCGCCCGCATCGACCTGGAGGACCGCGCCCATTTCATCGTGTATGCCGCGAAAGTCATGCGCTCGGTGGTGATCGACATGGCGCGCCGCCGGTCTGCGGAGCGGCGTGGCGGCGACGACGTGCTGCTCACGCTCAACACCGAAGTCCGCGACATGGTGGCGCACGAGGCCGACCTGCTGCAGCTCGACGATGCGCTCGAAGCGCTCGCGCGCGTCGATGCGCAGCTGGTGCAGATCGTCGAGATGCGTTACTTCGCCGGGCTCTCGGTCGACCAGATCGCCGAGCACACCGGGCTCTCGCCGCGCACCGTGTTCCGCATGTGGGACAAGGCACGGCTGGTGCTGCACGACGCCTTGCGCGGGCCCTGATGAGGTCCGACGTCCTCGCCGAGTGGCCGCTGGTGTCGCGCCTGCTGGACGAGGCGCTGGCGCTCGATGAGAGCAAGCGCGCCGAGTGGCTCGACTCGCTGCCGTCCGAGCACGCCCGGCTCAGGCCCACGCTGGAACGCCTGCTCGCGCGCCGCGAGGAAGCGGCGGGCTTCTTCGATCAGCCCATGGCAGAGGTCACCGAGGACGAGACGCTCGAGATCACCGAGGAAGTGCTGGTCGGCGCCGAGTTTGGTCCCTACAAGCTGGTGCGGCTGATCGGCCGCGGCGGCATGGGCACGGTATGGCTCGCGCGACGCATGGACGGAGCGCTCGACCTGCCGGCCGCGATCAAGCTGCCGGTGCTCGACAGCGGCGGCGGACCGATCGGCGAGCGTCTCGAGCGCGAGCGGCAGATCCTGGCCGCGCTCAACCACCCGAACATCGCGCGCCTGTACGAGGCCGGCGTCTCCGCGACCGGTCGGCCCTATCTCGCGCTCGAGTACGTCGAAGGCGAAACGCTGCTCACCTACTGCGAGCAGCGCAACCTCACGGCGCGCCAGCGCATCGCGCTCTTCCTGCAGGTGTTGCGCGCCGTGCACTACGCGCACTCGAATCTGGTGATCCATCGCGACATCAAGCCCTCGAACATCATCGTCACCCCGGGCGGTGAAGTGAAGCTGCTCGACTTCGGCATCGCGAAGCTGATCGATCGCCAGACCCGCAGCACCGAGCGCACCGAGCTCACGCAGATGTACGGGCGCCTGATGACGCTCACCTATGCATCGCCCGAGCAGGTGCTCGGCGAGCCGCTCACGACCGCCACCGACGTCTATTCGCTCGGCGTCATCCTGTTCGAGCTGCTCACGGGCACGCGTCCGTACCGCCTGAAGCGTGGCACGGCAGCCGAGCTCGAGGAGGCCATCCTGACCGGCGCGAATGTCCGGCCGAGCCACGCCGTGACGGCGAGCTTCGCGGGCTCGGCCTCGATGTCGCTCGCGCGGTGGCGGCGCGTCCTGCGCGGCGATCTCGACACCATCATTCTCAAGGCGCTCGAGCGCGATCCTGCCCAGCGATACCCGTCGGTGGATGCCCTCGCACAGGACTGCGAGCGCTACCTGAAAGGCCTGCCGGTCCTCGCACAACCGCATCGACCGCTCTATCGCCTGGCGAAATTCGTCGGCCGTCATCGGCTCGCCCTCGGCGCCGCCGGCGCGGTCCTGGCGGCGCTGATCGTGGGCCTGGGCGTGGCGCTGTGGCAGGCACGGGTCGCGCAGCAGGAAGCGCGCAAGCAGCAGGCCGTGCAGGCGTTCCTCACCTCGCTGTTCGACAAGAACACGCGCCTGCAGCCGGATGCCGCGCAGGCACGCGCGATGACGGTGCGGGAGCTGCTGCTCGATGCCGGCGATCGCGTCGAGCACGCCTTCGACGACACACCCGCGTTGAAGATCGAGCTCCTCAACACGGTCGCGCGCCTGTTGCGCGAGATCGACGAATACGAGCGCTCGGCGGTGCTGGCCCGCGAGGCGGTCGCGGTGGCCCGCGCCAACGGTTTCACTCGCGACGATGCTTACGTCGAAGCGCTCTTGAGCCTCACCACGGCGGCGCGATTGCTCGGCAGCGGACCCGAGGCGGTCGAGGCCCGTGACGAGGCGCTCGAGGTGCTGGAGGCCCGTGGCGATCGCACTTCGCTCCTGCGAGCGCGTGCCGACGTCACCACAGTGGCGCAGATGGCGCCCGACGCGGCGCGCGAGATCGAGATCGTCCAGCACGGCGCGGAGCTCTTCGAGCAGCGCTACCCAAAGGACCCGAGCTACTTCAACGCGCTCTGGGTGCTGGGAAATCTCTATCGCACGCAGCAGCAGCCCGTCGCAGCGGCGGAAAACTTCCGGCGCGCCATAGCGGCCTTCGAGCAGGTCGGCTCGCGCGATTACACCAACTACGCCGCGAGCCATGGCTTTCTCGCACAATGCGAATTCGGGGTTGGCCGCGTGCAGCCCGCGCTCGAGCTCTATGCGCAGGGCATGCAGCTGCTCGACCGTCATGCAGGCCCGACCGCACTCGTCACGCGCTTTCACCGCGGCAACTACGCGCTGATGCTGCACGTCGCCGGTCGCCCGGAGGAAGCGCATCGGCTGTTCGCCGAGGTCCGTTCGAGCCAGCCCGCCGAGGGACCCACGGTGGTCGATTTCGACAATGCGGTGTACGAAGCGGCCGGTTATCTCGAAGAGGGTCGCGCGCGCGAGGCACAGGAGGTGCTCGAGCCCTTCTCGCAGAGCTGGGTGGAGTTCGGCAAGCGTTTCGCCGTCAACGGCGAGCGCTGGGTGACCGAGCTCGCGCTGGCGCGCGCCATGCAGGGTCGTGGCGATGAGGCGCGCGAGGTGCTCGAGCGCATCGGCGAGCTGCCGCAGCAGAACTACGGCCAAAGCGTGCTGACTTCGATGAATCACGTGGCTGACGCAGCCTGGATCGACCTCGCCGCCGGAGACACCGACGCGGCGGCGCGCAGACTGACCGAGGCTACCGAGGCGCTGCGAAGCGCGCCGGAAGCGTTCGATGCCGAGTTCGTGCACCTCGCGACGGTGTCCGCCGAAGTCGCTCTGCGTCGCGCAGACTCGGTGACCGCCCTGGCGCATGCTTCCGCCGCCCTCGCGCACCTGCGTGACAAGGCTGGAGCGCAAGCGTTTCCTTATCTGGAAGCGCGCGCTCTCAAGGCGTACGGCGATGCACTGATCACTGCCGAGCGCGCCGAGGAAGCGATCGCTCAGCTCGAGCCCGCGGTGGCGGTCATGCGTCGCTTGCAGTCTCCCGACAGTCCACGACTGCTCGATGCCCTGGCCACGCTGAGCGTGGCGCGCCATCGGCACGGCGACGCCAAGCAGGCGCGAGCGCTCGCTGAAGAGGCCAGCGACATTGCGCGTCGCAACAAGTCCTTCCCCGCAGTGTTCACCGTCCGCCTGGACGAGGCCGAACGTCTGATCCGCTGATTTGCGGTCCCGACCTTTCCGACGAGCGGTTGGCAGAGTTGGTGCGCCGACTGCGTGTTCAAGGAATGAGGGGGCCTCGTGCCTTGCACATCTCGAACCACAGCGGGGGTATCCAATGAACACGCAACCGACCAAGCCGCTGCTCCTGGCAGCCGCATTCACGCTCACGACCACGATGGGCGCCGCCACGGCGAACGCGCAGGCGACGACCGCGCCCGCCACCATTTGCATCGCCCTGCCGCAGGCACAGCTCGGCCAGGGCAACAACTCGCCGACCGATGTGAGCGAGCCCGTCCGCACCGCGCTCGGCACATTCATGGCCGGTCCAGCCGTGCAACTGGTGCGGCTCGATGCCCGCATTCCGGTGCAGATCGACGCCGAGGCGACCCAGAAGGGCTGCGGCTACGTGCTGCGCTCCGCAGTCACGCAGAAAAAGGGCGGCGGCAGCTTCCTGAAAAAGATGGCGCCACTCGCAGGCGCGCTGCCGATGCTCGGCGGCGTCAGCGGCAGCATGGGCAGCATGGTGGCGGCGCAAGCCGTGTCGCAGGCAGCCTCGACGGCCGCCGCACAGTCCATGCAGGAGGAGGCCATGGCCGCGATGACCGGCGCCCAGCAGTCCAACGTGAAATCGGGTGACACGATTACGGTGGAGTACGCGCTCACGCAGGTCGGCAACGCTACAGCGGTCCAGGAAGGGAAGCTGCAGCAGAAAGCGAAACAGAACGGCGAGGACCTCATCAGCCCGTTGCTCGAACAGGTGGCGACCGCGGTCGTGACCAAAGTGGCCACCACCGCCACGGTGGCGACCACCACCACGACCGAGTGACTGGAGAGAACGCCATGAACTGCCGTTCGTTGCCTGCAGGCATGAGCCTGACGCTGCTCTGCGCACTGAGCGCCGCGGTGGGGGCACAGACCCCCACCGTCCCGGACATGGGCGCGATGATGCAGATGGCCGAGCCCGCGCCGCCGCAGCCCGGTGACGCCGCGATGACCTGCGAACAGATCGCCCGCGAGTTCCAGAGCATCCTCAAGAAGAAGAATGTGCAACTCGGCGCCAGGCCCGACACCAGGGCCGCGTGCGAGTTGCGCGCGGAGATGGCGATGACGCCCGCCGACCAGGCGGCGCTGAGCGGCTCGTCGCCGCAGGCCGAGGCGGCCCGCGCGCAGAAGGCGGCAAGCATGCAGCGGGCGAGCCAGGAAATGGTGGCAGCGAACCGACCGATGATGGAGGCCATGAACGACCCACGGCTCATGCGCCTCGCAATCCTCGCCGACGAAAAACACTGTGTCGTCGAAGACCAGGAGCCTCCAGCGCAGGCGCCGGTTGCCGATCCCTGCGGCCCCGGAGTGGTTACCCCCGCAATGGTCACCGGCGGTGTCGTGCCGCCGGCGCCTGCTTCTGGCGCTCCCAGCGCACGGACGGATCCGTTCAAACCGGCAGCCGCGCCAGCGCCGGGCGCTACGTCTCCGGTACTACCCACTCCCGCCGCGGTGGGCGCCAACGATCCGTTCGTGAAGCAAGGCGCGAACGCACCGCCGCCGGTGGCAAAGCAGCCGACGACGGATCCGTTTCGCAAAGATTGACACCCTCACCCCGGCCCTCTCCCGCAAGCGGGAGAGGGCGAGAGAGGGTCGAGAGGGTTGGGGTGAGAGCTCAGCCCTTCAATTTCTGGCGCAACAGCTCGTTGAGCTGGGCGGGGTTGGCCTTGCCCTGCGTCGCCTTCATCACCTGGCCGACGAAGAAGCCGAAGAGCTTCTCCTTGCCCGCGCGGTAGTCGGCGAGTTGCGCGGGATTCGCCGCCATCACCGCCTCGATCGCGCGCTCGATGGCGGAGCCGTCGGTGATCTGCTTGAGGCCGCGTGACTCGATGATCGCGTCAGCGTCCTGGCCCTCGCTCCACATGGCCTCGAACACTTCCTTGGCGATCTTGCCCGAAATGGTCGAGTCCTGGATGCGCCGCAGGAGGCCCGCGAGCGTCGCCGCATTCAGGCGGCTCGCGCCGATGTCGAGGCCCTCGCGGTTGAGCGCGCCCGCGAGCTCGCCCATGACCCAGTTGGCCGCGAGCTTGGGTTCGCCGCCGAGCGCCTTGACCACCCCCTCGTAATAGTCCGCGAGCTCACGGCTCGCGGTCAGCACGCCGGCATCGTAGTCCGAGAGTCCGTAGTCGCGCGCGAAGCGCCGCGCCTTGTCGTCGGGAAGCTCGGGCAGCGTGCGTTTGACCTGCTCGATGAACGCTTCCTCGATCACGAGCGGCAGCAGGTCGGGATCGGGAAAGTAGCGGTAGTCGTTCGCCTCTTCCTTGGAACGCATCGGGCGGGTCTCGTTGCGATCCGGATCGTAGAGACGCGTCTCCTGCACCACCGCGCCGCCACTCTCGAGGATATCGATCTGGCGCTCGACCTCGTAGTTGATCGCCTTCTCGACGAAGCGGAACGAATTGAGGTTCTTGAGCTCGGCGCGCGTGCCGAGCTTCTGCTGCCCGCGCGGCCGCATGGACACGTTGGCATCGCAGCGGAACGAGCCTTCCTGCATGTTGCCGTCGCAGATCTCGAGGTAGCGCACCAGCGTGTGCACCTTCTTCATGTAGGCGATCGCTTCCTTTGCGGAACGCATGTCGGGTTCCGACACGATCTCGAGCAACGGCACACCGGCGCGGTTGAGATCGATGCCCGAGAAGCCCTTGACGACGTCATGCAGCGACTTGCCCGCGTCTTCCTCGAGATGCGCGCGCGTGATGCCGATGGTCTTGCGCGAGCCGTCCTCGAGCACGATGTCGAGCGCGCCGTCCTCGACCACGGGCTGCTCGTACTGGCTGATCTGGTAGCCCTTGGGGAGGTCCGGATAGAAGTAATTCTTGCGTGCGAACACCGAGCGGCGCGCGACGTTGGCGCCGGTCGCGAGGCCGAACTTGATCGCCATGCGCAGCGCCGCCTCGTTGAGCACCGGCAGCACGCCCGGGTAGCCGAGATCGACGAGGTTGGCCTGCGAGTTGGGCGGCGCGCCGTAGGCGGTCGACGAACCG
Organism: Steroidobacteraceae bacterium; assembly: GCA_035250905.1. Lineage (GTDB taxonomy): Bacteria > Pseudomonadota > Gammaproteobacteria > Steroidobacterales > Steroidobacteraceae > DATBVX01. The sequence continues at coordinate 10,851 of DATFEQ010000033.1, read as the reverse complement.
GAAAAGATCTTCGAGCCGGTCGCGAGCTGCGCGTGGATCTCGAGGCCGATGACGGTTTCCCACTCCATGGACTTACTCATATCCGCGCGGGACCCGGCGGTGCCACTCGGTCTCGACCTGGTAGCGGTGCGCCGCATTCAGCAGGCGCGCCTCGCTGAACACCGGTCCGATGATTTGCATGCCCACCGGCAATGCGCCGACGAAACCGCACGGCACGGAGATCGCCGGCAGGCCCGCGAGATTGGCCCCGATGGTGTAGATGTCATTGAGGTACATCGTGATCGGATCGTCCACCTTCGCGCCGAGCGCGAACGCCGCCGTGGGCGAAGTCGGCCCGATCAGCACATCGACCTGCTCGAAAGCCTGCCTGAAGTCATCGCTGATGAGCTGGCGCACCTTCTGCGCCTTGAGATAGTAGGCGTCGTAGTAGCCCGCTGACAGCACGTAGGTGCCGGTCATGATGCGGCGCTTGACCTCGGCGCCGAACCCCTCGCCGCGCGAGCGCTTGTAGAGATCCAGCAGGTCGCGCGGCTTGTCGCAGCGATAGCCGAAGCGCACGCCGTCGAAGCGCGACAGGTTGGAGCTGCATTCCGCGGGCGCGACCACATAGTACGTCGGCACCGAGAGCGGCAGGTGCGGCAGGCTGACTTCACTCGTGGTGGCGCCCTGCGCGCGCAGCACCTCGATCGCCGCGTGGATCGCCTTGGCCACTGCGTGATCCAGGCCCTCGTCGAAAAACTCCCGCAGCAATCCGATCTTGAGACCCTTGAGCGGCTGGTCGAGCTGCGCGGCGTAGTCCGGTACCGGCTCATCGACGCTGGTCGAGTCGCGCGGATCGAATCCCGCCATCGCGGCGAGCACGACCGCGGCATCGGCCGCGCTGCAGCTCAGCACGCCCGCCTGGTCGAGACTCGAGGCGAAGGCGATCATCCCGTAGCGCGACACGCGCCCGTACGTGGGCTTGAGGCCGGTGATCCCGGTGAGCGCGGCGGGCTGACGGATCGAGCCGCCCGTGTCGGTGCCGGTGGCGATGGGCACGAGCCGCGCAGCGACCGCGGCCGCCGATCCGCCGGACGATCCGCCCGGCACGCGCGTCACGTCCCACGGGTTGCGCACCGGGCCGTAATAGCTCGTCTCGTTGGATGAGCCCATCGCGAACTCGTCCATGTTGGTCTTGCCGAGCAGCACCACGCCCGCCGCCTTGAGTCGCTCGGCGATCGTCGCGTCGTAGGGCGCAACGAAGTTGTCGAGGATGCGCGAGCCGCAGGTCGTGCGGATGCCGTCGGTGCAGAAGATGTCCTTGTGCGCGATCGGTATGCCGGTGAGCGGACCGCCGCCACCCGCCTTGAGCGTCGCATCCGCACGCCGGGCCGCCTCGAGCGCGCCCTCTTCCGTGATCGTGACGAACGCGTTCAGCGTGGCGTTGTGACGCGCGATGCGCGCGAGCAGCGCGCGCGTGAGCTCCTCGCTCGAAAAGCGACGGCTGCGCAGTCCGGCGGACAGCTCGTGAAGACTCAGCGTGTGCATGTCGCGAGCGTCACTCGGTGACTGTCATTCGATGACTTTGGGCACCAGGTAGAGCGAGGCTTCCACGAGCGGCGCGTTCTTCTGGTAGCGCGCGTGCTCGTCGTGCTCAGTGACCGCGTCGGCACGCAGCCGCTGCCGCTGCCCGCTGAGCGGATGCGCCATGGGCTCCACCTTGCTCGTGTCGGCGGCGTTGAGCTGCTCCACGAAGGTGATGATCCGGGTGAGCGTCGAGGCGAGCTCGCCGAGCTCCTGCTCGGTGAGCGCGAGCCGCGCGAGATGGGCGATGCTCTCGACGTCCTTACGGGTGAGCTTCATGAGTCATCGAAAAGTGTGAAGAAAGGCCGAAAAAAGCGCGTGCAATCATACACCTTCGCCTTGCCCAAAGTCCTGCCCGTTGCTAGAGTACCGCAACTTTTTTGGCCCCCCTCGCCGCTTCCGAAAAGCCCGCACATGTTCAAACGCCTCAGAGGTTATTTCTCCAATGACCTCTCGATCGATCTTGGTACCGCCAACACGCTGATCTACGTCCGTGGCCGCGGCATCGTGCTGAACGAGCCGTCGGTGGTCGCCGTGCAGGACGAGGCCACACGCGGCGGCAAGGTGATCGTCGCGGTCGGCGCGGAAGCGAAGAACATGCTCGGCCGCACGCCGGGTCACATCACCGCGGTGCGCCCGATGAAAGACGGCGTCATTGCGGATTTCACCTACACCGAGAAGATGCTGCAGTTCTTCATCAAGAAGGTGCACGGCAATCGTATTCTCAACCCCAGCCCGCGCGTGCTGGTGTGCGTGCCGTTCGGTTCGACCCAGGTCGAGAAGCGCGCCATCAAGGAGAGCGCCGAGGGCGCCGGCGCGCGCAGCGTCGACACCGTCTACGAGCCGATGGCCGCAGCGGTGGGCGCCGGGCTTCCGGTGCACGAGGCGCGCGGCTCGATGGTGCTCGACGTCGGCGGCGGCACGTCCGAGGTCGCGGTGATCTCCCTGAACGGCATCGTGTATGCCTCCTCGGTGCGCATCGGCGGCGACCGCTTCGATGAAGCGATCACCAACTACGTGCGGCGCAACTACGGCATCCTGATCGGTGAGGCGACCGCCGAGCGCGTGAAGCTCGAGATCGGCTCCGCGTATCCGGGCCAGCAGGTGCGTGAGATGTCGGTGAAGGGACGCAACCTCTCGGAAGGCGTGCCGCGCAGCTTCACGCTCAACAGCAACGAGATCCTCGAGGCGTTGCAGGAACCGTTGCAGGGTATCGTGGGCGCCGTAAAGCAGGCGCTAGAACAGACGCCGCCAGAGCTCGGTGCGGATGTCGCCGAACGCGGCATCGTGCTCACTGGCGGTGGCGCGCTTCTACGCGACATCGACAAGCTGCTCATGGAAGAGACCGGCCTTCCGGTCGTGGTGGCGGACGATCCGCTCACCTGTGTGGCACGCGGCGGTGGGCGCATTCTGGAGCTGACCGACGAGCATGGCCCGGGCATGTTCGGGTTGGAGTAGCTCCTAACCCGAGAAACAGTTGGTCGCGTTCCGCAACGCCGAAACCCGCCCTATCCTCGGCCGCGGGCCCTCTCCCGGACTACGTCTCTTCTTCTTCGCATGTCTCTCGCTCGGGCTGATGTGGCTCGATCAGCGACAGGGTTACCTCGAGAGCCTGCGCCACGTGCTATCGATGGTCACCTACCCCTTCCAGGTGCTGGTCGACTCGCCCTCCGCCGCATGGGACTGGCTCGACGAGAGCTTCGCGACCCGCGAGCGCCTCGGCCGCGAGAATGCCAAACTGCGCGAGCGCCTGCGCGAGTCCGATCTCAAGCTCATGCGTCTAGCGGATCTCGAGCAGGAGAACGTGCGCCTGCGCGAGATGCGGGCGGCCACCGCACGCATCTCCGAGCGCGTGGTGGTCGGTGAGATCCTGCGCGTCGACCTCGATCCCTACCGGCATCGCGTGATCATCAACAAGGGCACGCACGACGGCGCCTTCAAGGGCCAGGCGCTGCTCGACGCCAAGGGTGTCTTCGGCCAGATCACGCGCGCCGGCGCATTTTCGTCCGAGGCCATCCTGATCACCGACGCCGAGCATGCGATCCCGGTGCAGGTGAACCGCACCGGCCTGCGCAGTCTCGCGCTCGGCACCGGCAGCCTCGAACGCCTGACCCTGCCATTCCTGCCCACCAATGCGGACATCAAAGTCGGCGACCTGCTGGTGTCCTCCGGCCTGGGCGGCGTGTTCCCGGCCGGCTACCCGGTCGCCACCGTCACGAAGGTCGACAAGATGTCGGCGCAGACGCTCGCCAACGTGGTGGCAAAGCCGGCCGCGGCGCTCGATCGCGACCGCGAAGTGCTGCTCGTGTGGCTGAACCAGCCGAAGGCCGACGAAGTGCTGCCCGCTTCGCCGGTAGCGCCGGCGGAGGCGAAACCGTGAGAGCAGACCTCAACCGCGTGCCGATGTACGTGAGCGTGCTCTTCGGCCTCACGCTCAGCATCCTGCCGTTGCCGCACTGGCTCGATATCGCGCGTCCCGACGTGCTCGCGATCGTGGTGCTCTACTGGGCGATCATGGTGCCGCGGGCCGGTGGCATCACGCTCGCCTTCGCGAGCGGTCTCGCCCTCGATGCCTTCAAGGGCGTGGTGCTCGGCCAGCACGCGCTCGCGCTGTCGCTCGCGACCTACGTCGCGATCAAGCTGCACCTGCGCATCCGCATCTTCCCGATCTGGCACCAGGCGCTCACGGTGTTCTGGCTGCTCGCGCTCTACGAGTTCGTACTGTTCTGGATCGACGGCGCCACCGGGCACCCGATCACGAACTACTCGCGCTGGCTGCCGGCCTTCACCGGGGCCCTGCTCTGGCCGGTGTTTGCGGGGTTACTCGGGAATGCGTACCAGCGCACCTGAGGCGAAATGATCAGTCCGGTTCGCATCAAAGATCACTGGGCCGAGCAGCGCATGTTCCTGCACCGCTCGATCGCGGCCGGCTCCCTCATCCTCGCGCTGGTGCTCGCGCTGGTGGTCAAGCTGGTGCAGCTGCAGGTCGTGCGTCACCAGTACTACGCCGAGCTGTCGCAGGGCAACCGCGTGCGCATCGAGCCGCTGCCACCCAATCGCGGACTGATCCTGACGCGCGACGGCGAGGTGCTGGCGGAGAACCTGCCCGCTTACCAGCTCGAGCTCACGGCCGAGCAGGTGCCGGACGTCGGCGCGGCTCTCGAGGGGCTGGTGGCGCTGCAGCTCCTCGAGCGCGACGACATCGAGCGGCTGACCCGCCTGATCCGCTCGCGACGCAGCTTCGAAAGCGTGCCGATCCGGCTGCAGCTCACGGACGAAGAGGTGGCGCGCTTCGCGGTGCGGCGCCACGAGTTCCGCGGCGTCGACATCCGCACCCGCCTCACGCGTCATTACCCGCTCGGCGATGTCGCGGTGCACGCGCTCGGCTTCGTGGGTGCGATCAGCGAGCAGGACCTCAAGCGCATCGACGAGGGCGAGTACGCCGGCACCACGCTCATCGGCAAGGTCGGTGTCGAATCCGCGTTCGAGCGACAGCTGCACGGCACCACCGGCTTCCGGCAGGTGCTCGTCAACGCCCAGGGCCGGCCGGTCGAGGGCGAAGCCGCCTTGCGCGCCAACCTGCCGACGAAACCGCCGGTCTCCGGTAACGACCTGATCCTGAGCCTCGACGTGCGTGCGCAGCGCGCCGCGGAGGAGGCGTTGCGGGGGCTGCGCGGCGCGGTGGTCGCGATCGATCCGAGCAACGGCGATGTGCTCGCGTTTGCGAGCACACCGGGCTTCGATCCCAACCGATTCGCACGCGGCCTCACCAGCGCCGAGTATCGCGCCCTGCAGGACAACATCGACCGTCCGATGTTCAACCGGGCGTTGCGCGGCACGTATCCGCCGGGCTCGACCATCAAGCCGGTGCTGGCGCTCGCCGCGCTCGACTATCACGCGCTCGATCCCGGGCAAACGCGCTTCTGCCGCGGTTTCTTCACCCTGCCCGGGAGCCGCCATCGCTATCGCGACTGGCGGCCGGAAGGCCATGGCTGGGTGAACATGCACGAGTCGATCGCGCAGTCCTGCGACACCTATTTCTATCACGTCGCCCAGACGCTCGGCATCGATCGCCTGTCGACCTACCTCGGCAAGTTCGGCTTCGGTCAGCCGACCGGCATCGACGTCGAAGGCGAGAAACAAGGCCTGTTGCCTTCGCGGGATTGGAAGCAGAAGAACTTCTCCCAGCCCGGCGAGCGGGTCTGGTTTCCCGGCGATACGGTGGTCCTGGGTATCGGCCAGGGCTATCTGCTCGCCACTCCGCTGCAGCTCGCGCACATGACGTCGATCATCGCCACCCGGGGGCACTCCTTCGAGCCCCGCTTCGTCACCGCGCTGCGCGACCCCGCCACGGGCAAGGTGCAGGAGCTCACGCCCAAGCCTTCGCCGCCGGTGGAAGTGAGCGAGCCGGCGCTCTGGCAACGCATCGTCGACGGCATGCTGGGGGTCACGAGCCCGCCGCGCGGCACGGCGCGCGGCAGCGCCGCCGGTGCGACGTACCACATCGCGGGCAAGACCGGCACCGTGCAGGTGTTCTCGGTCGGTCAGACCGAGAAGTACGACGAGAAGCAGATCGCCGAGCGGTTGCGCGATCACGCGGTTTTCATCGCGTTCGCGCCCGCCGAAGCGCCGCGTATCGTGCTCTCGGTGCTGGTTGAGAACGGTCGCAGCGGCAGTGGCACCGCCGCGCCCGTGGCGCGCAAGATCCTGGATGCCTACCTGCTCGAGCCGACGTCATGATGGAGAACCTCCAGGCCTCGACCGCGAGACGCACGCTCACCGCCTCGGCGCGCCTGCTCGGGACGCTGCACCTCGACGGCCAGCTCCTGCTCGCGCTCAGCGCCATTGCGGTGATGGGTCTCGGGATTCTCTACAGCGCCTCGGGCCAGAACGAAGCATTGCTGTGGCGGCAGACGATGCGCTTCGGCCTCGCGATGGTCGCGATGATCGCGCTCGCCCAGGTGAGCCCGAAGCACCTGCGCATGTGGGCACCCTGGATATACGCGCTTGGCGTGCTGCTGCTCGTCGTGGTGGCATTCGTGGGCGAAGCGAGCAAGGGCGCGCAGCGCTGGCTCGACCTCGGCGTGATTCGTTTTCAACCGTCCGAACTGATGAAGCTCGCGGTGCCGATGATGTGCGCGTGGCTGCTGCACGACCGCCCGCTGCCGCCGGACATGAAGCTGCTCACGCTCATGCTGATCGTCATCCTGGTTCCGGTGGGACTGATCGCCGAGCAGCCCGACCTGGGCACCGCGCTCCTGATCGCCGCATCCGGAGTGTTCGTGGTGTTGCTCGCCGGCCTGCGGGCGCGCGTGATCGTCGCGGTGCTCGCGCTGGTACCGTTGCTCGGGTGGGTCGCCTGGCGCTTCCTGCACGACTACCAGCGCAAGCGGGTGCTGACGTTCCTCGACCCGGAGAGCGATCCGCTGGGCGCGGGCTACCACATCATCCAGTCGCAGATCGCGATCGGCTCGGGCGGTATCTTCGGCAAGGGCTGGATGAACGGCAGCCAGGCGCAACTCGAGTTCCTGCCCGAGCGCTCCACCGACTTCATCTTCGCGGTGGTGGGCGAGGAGTTCGGGTTGCTGGGGCTGCTGTTGCTGCTGGCACTGTATCTCTTCGTGATCGGCCGCGGGCTGTTCATGGCAATCGAGTGCCAGGACACGTTTGCGCGGCTGGTTGCGGGCAGCGTCAGCCTCACCTTCTTTGTCTACGTGTTCGTGAACGCCGGGATGGTGAGCGGCCTCGTGCCGGTCGTCGGCGTGCCGTTGCCGCTCGTCAGCTTTGGCGGCACCTCGATGGTGACCCTCATGGCTGGTTTCGGTATCCTCATGTCGTTGCACTCGCATCGGAAACTCGTCGGCTCGTAGCCGGTTGAAGGCTGCACGGCGAGTGCCCTGGGAATCGGGTTGAAAGGATTGACGTCAGCGCCACGCGCAGCTCGCGCGGTTCTCCTCGTGGTCTTCACCGGCACAGCGTCGGCGTATGCGGACGCCCCGGCACTGGCCCTCGACACCTCGCGCGACAGCGTGCGCGACTTCATCGGGCGGATGAGCGAGAAGCACGGCTTCTCGGTGGACACGCTCACCGCGGTCCTCGCGCAGGCGCAGAGCCAGCAGACGATCCTCGACGCCATGGCGAAGCCCGCTGAGAAGACTTTCCCCTGGTATCGTTACCGCGAGCGCTTCGTCACCGAGCAACGCATCGCCGAGGGTGTCGCCTTCTGGCAGGAGCATCGCGAGCTGCTGGAGCAGGTGGCGCGCGAGCGGGGCGTGGCGCCCGAATACCTGGTCGCGATCCTCGGAGTCGAGACCTACTACGGGCGGATCATGGGCGGGTACCGGGTGATCGATGCGCTCAGCACGCTCGCCTTCGACTATCCGCCGCGTTCCGGCTACTTCACCGGCGAGCTCGAGCAGTACCTGCTGCTGGTGCGCGAGGACTCGCTCGACGCGCTGGCGCCGCTCGGCTCCTATGCTGGCGCCATGGGCGCGCCGCAGTTCATGCCGGGCAGCATCCGCCGCTACGCGGTGGACGGCGACGGCGACGGCGCGCGCAATCTCTGGACCGACTGGGAGGACGTGCTCGCGAGCATCGCCAACTATTTTCGCAAGCACGGCTGGCAGCCGGATGCGCCGGTGCTCGCCGAGGCGGTGATCGACCAGGCCAACGCCCACGATCTCGACACGCGGCGACTGGAGCTCAACGAGACGGTCGGATCGCTGCGGGAGAAGGGTGTGCAGTTCGAGACCTCGCTCCCCGCGGATGCGCCCGCCATGCTGATCGCGGCCGATCAACCCGATTCCATGCGCTTCAGAGTCGGCCTGCAGAATTTCTACGTCATCACGCGTTACAACCGCAGCGCGCTCTACGCCATGGCGGTCCACGACCTCGCGCGCGAGCTCAGCGTGCGCGTGTTCAGCGACGATGCGTCCAGCTAGGCGTGTCGCGGCCGGTGCGGCGCTGCTCCTGCTCGCCGCCTGCGCTTCAGAGCCGCCGCGCCGCACGCCGCCACCCACTCCCCTGCCACCGCCGCCCGCCGACGCGGGCTCGATCCCCGACGCCGTGCCGAAGCCCGAGCCACGCAGCCGCAGCGGCAACCCGCCCTTCTACGAGGTGATGGGCCGGCGCTACTTCGTGCTCAGCAGCAGCGCGGGCTACCTCGAGCGCGGGGTCGCTTCGTGGTACGGACCGGACTTCCATGGCGGGCGCACCGCGAACGGTGACACCTACGACATGTATGGCATGACGGCGGCGCACACCACGCTGCCGTTGCCCTGCCACGTGCAGGTGACCAATCTCAGCAACGGTCGCAGTGTGGTGGTGCGGGTGAACGACCGCGGACCGTTCGTTGCGAACCGGCTCATCGATCTCTCGTACGCTGCCGCGCTCAAGCTCGACATGGTGCGCGCCGGGACGGCCCTGGTCGAAGTGCGCGTGGTTTCCGCGTCGACCCCGAATCCGCCACCTGTTGCGGCGACTGCGCCGCTCGCTCAGCTGTACGTGCAGGCCGGCGCGTTCGCCGAGCAGGCGAACGCCGAGCGGCTGCTCGCGCGCATGCGCTCAGCGGGCCTCGGACCGGCCTTCGTGCGCAGCGACGAGCGCGACGGGCGGACGCTCTACCGGGTACGCGTCGGCCCGGTGCCTTCGGTCGCCGAGTTCGATCGCGTGATCGCGGAGTTGCGCGGGATCGGCGTCTCCGACGCGCGCCTCGCGCTCGACTGAGGGAAAAATTCCTCTACACTCACGCCTTTCTTTACAGCCCCACGAGTCCATGAACCGACATCTCGCTCTTCTGCTGGTGCTCCTGCCGCTGGCGGTCACATCGGCCGCGCAGCTCCTCAACGTACCGGTCCCGCCGCCACCCAAGCTCGATGCGCGCGGCTACCTCCTCGTGGATCATCAGAGCGGGCGGGTGCTCGCCGCGCACAACGCCGATGAGCGGCTGGAGCCCGCGAGCCTGACCAAGCTGATGACGGCGTACGCGGTGTTCCACGCGCTCAAGGCCGGCAAGCTCAAGCTGGGCGACCCGGTGAACATCAGTGAACGGGCGTGGCGGGCCGAGGGCTCGCGCACCTACGTCGACGTCGGCACGCAGGTGCCGGTCGAAGTACTGATCCAGGGAATGATCGTGCAGTCGGGAAACGACGCCACCATCGCGCTGGCCGAGCGCGTCGGCGGCAACGAGGAGACGTTCGCGGCGCTGATGAATGGCTATGCCAAGCAACTCGGCATGAAGAATTCGCACTTCGAGAACAGCACCGGGCTGGTCTCGCCCACCCACTACATGACGGCGCGCGACGTGGCGACGCTGTCCGCGGCAATCGTGCGTGAGTTCCCCGAGTACTATCGCTGGTATTCGCAGCGCGAGTTCACCTGGAACAAGATCAGCCAGCCCAATCGCAACGGCCTGCTGGGGCGCGATGGCGTCGACGGCCTGAAAACCGGGCACACGGAAGCGGCGGGCTACTGCCTCGTGACCTCCGCCAGCCGCGACGGCATGCGGCTGATCTCGGTGGTGATGGGCGCGCCGTCGTGGAAGGTGCGTGAGCAGGCAAGCGCCGCGTTGCTCAACTACGGCTACTCGTTCTTCGAAACGCGCAAGCTCCACGGCGCCGGCGAGAAGCTCGCCACCGCCGAGGTGTGGAAGGCCGAGGAGAGTCCCGTCGCGCTCGGGCTGCGACGCGATCTCTACCTGACGGTGCCGCGCGGCCGGTTCGAGGAGATCAAGTCGACCACCACGGTCAAGCCCCAGCTGATCGCGCCGCTGGCCGCGAACGGCGCGGTCGGCGAGCTCCAGCTCGTGCTCGGCGACGAGGTGCTCGCCAAGCGGCCGCTCTATCCGCTGAAGGAAGTCAAGCAGGGCGGGCTGTGGACGCGCATGGTCGACAGCGTGCTGCTCTGGTTCGAGTGATGGGCGAGCCGCTTGCCATCGCCTATCTCAATGGGGAGTTCCTGCCACTGCGGGAGGCGCGCGTCTCGCCGCTCGATCGCGCTTTTCTCTACGGCGACGGCGTCTACGAGGTCATGCCCGTGTACGGCGGACGCGTATTCCGCTTCCGCCAGCACTTCGATCGCCTCGACCGGAGCCTGCGCGAGCTGCGCATGCAGCCCGTGCACGAGCGCAAGCGCTGGGCCGCGATCTGCGAAGAGCTGGTCGCCCGCAACGGCGGCGGCGATATGTACCTCTACGTGCAGGTGACGCGTGGGGCCGAATACGGCCGCAATCACGCGCCGCTTCCCGACATCGAGCGCACGGTGTTCGCCTTCGCTGCGCCCCTGCCGCCG
>DATFEQ010000023.1:0-33687 GCA_035250905.1 Steroidobacteraceae bacterium | reverse complement strand
ACCACCACCAGGCGCAATTTTTCCCCGCTGATCTCGACCGGCGTGAAGACGCAGCCGGCCCGATAGATCGTGCCGTCACGGCGCACGCAATCGATGTCGATCTGGAAGAAATCCCCCTCCTTCAGCCGCCCGTCGATCTCGGTCTTGACGTCGCGGTACTGGGCCTCGCTCAGGAGCGTGAGCATGCGTGCGTGGCGTCCGACCAGCTCCGCCGGCTCGTAGCCCGTCAGGCGCACCAGCGCCCGGTTCACCAGGCGGATCGTGCTGTGGGCGTCGAGCACCACCACGCCTTCGCGCATCGCCTCGAGCACGCGGCCGTGGGTCCTGAGTGCCTCCTCGCCGCGGCGACGCGCGGTGATGTCGTACACCACGCCGACCACCATGGTGGAACCCGAGTCCGTGGTCCGGAGCGGCTGGTTGATGGTGTGCAGCCAGCGCTCTTCGCCGCGTGCATCGACGATGCGCACTTCGGCATCGGTCTGCTCGCCTTTGAGCAGCGATTCCATGCGCCGCCGGGCGGCCGCGAGCTCCTCCGGAGGCAGGAACACCTGCCAGCCGCCGAGCAGGCGCGCTTCCTCGAGACTCAGGCCAATGATTCGCTGAAACCCTTCACTCACCCAGCGCAGCGTGGTCTGGCCTTTCGGGTCGAGCTCGAACTCCTGGATGAATCCTTCCGCGAACTCGCCGACCGTGCGGTAGCGCAGCTCGCTCTGGCGCAGCGCTTCCTCGGCGCGCTTGCGCGCATCGATATCCATCGAGGTGCCGGTCACACGGGTCGCTCGGCCCGCGGCGTCGCACGCCACGATGCGGCCGCGGTCGAGCATCCAGCGCCAGCTGCCGTCCGCACAGCGGATCCGGTACTCGAGCTCGAGCGACCCCGTACGTCCTTCGAGATGATCCAGTATGCGGGCCTCCACGCGCACACGATCCTCCGGGTGCAGGCGCTTCGACCACGGCTCGGACTCGGCATACCAGTCCTTGGGATCCCAGCCCGTGATCGCGAACCACTGGTCGCTGTGCGAGGCGAACTTCGCGAGCACGTCCCAGTCCCAGAACGCGATGTTGGCGCCCCACAGCACGGTGTCGAAGCGCGCTTCGCTGTCCTTGAGGCGCTGCTCGATGATCTTGCGCTCGGTGATATCGCGGCCCGCGATGACGATACCGCCGATCGCCGGGTCGCCGCGGCGATCGAGCAGGCTGCAGGCGAAATACGCCCAGTGCCCATCGGCGCGCCGGAAACGCACCTCGAGCGCCGCGGGCAGGGTCACGATGGGATGCGGTATCAGGTGTTCGAGCCGTTGGCGCAGCGGCACGACGTCATCGGGATGGACCAGGTCGAGCAGCGGCCAGCCGTGGATCTCCGCCGCGGTGCAGCCCAGTAGCCGTTCGACCTCGGCATTCTGATGAGCGATGGTGGTGTGCGGCCCGAGGACCAGCAGGATGTCGTGGTTGTACGCCGCCACGGCCGCGGCCAGCTGTTCCACTGTGATCCTGGGCTGATCGGTGCTCACTGCGGTCGACCCTGGGGCGACCCGGCGCGATGCGTCCGCTACGGCTTCCTGAACTTGAGCGTCATGCGGTCGGACTCGCCGATGGCATCGTATTTCGAGTGATCGAAATCGGGATTGGGTGCGAGACCTTGTCCATAGGGTACTGAAGTCCGTGTGGGTGGCAGCGTCCAGACGCCGAACGGGTGATCCTTGGTGTCGCGCGGGTTGGCGTTGACCTCAGATCGGGCGACGAGCTTGAGCCCCGCCCGCTCGGCCTGCTCGATGACGTACGCCTCGGTCACGTAGCCGTTGTCGGCGCCCGGGTCCTGCGGGCCGGGATCGGCACGGTGCTGCTCGAGCGCGAGAGTCCCGCCCGGCTTGAGCGCACGATAAAAGTCTGCGAACACCTTGCCGAGGACGCCGCCGTCCGGATCCATCCAACCGTGAATGGAGCGCGCCGTGAGAATGAAGTCGAACTGGTTGGCGGCGAGCGGTGCGGACTTGCGGCCCCAATTGACGAGAGTGACCTTGCCGTACACGTCGGGCTTCGCGGCGTACTTCTGCTCCAGCTCGACGCGTCCCTTGCGTGCGGCGTCCGAGAGCTCCGGGTTGCCGAGGTCCGCGGCCGTGACGCTGAGCGTACCGCCGGTCAGCCGTGCATAGGGCGCCAGGATGTCGGTCCACCAGCCGGCGCCCGGCTGCACCTCGAGGATGGACATGCCCGGCCGCAAGCCCCAGAACTCGAGGGACTCCACCGGATGCCGCCACGCATCACGTGATTTGGCATCTGCGGAGCGCCAGGCGCCCGCGACAGCGGCCTTGAGGGCAGGATCGTCCGCCGGCGGCTCGGCCGCCCGCAAACCCGTCATCATCAGCACGAGCGCGACCGTGGCGCTGCAGGCGATCGTCGTCCGGCAACTGAAATTCATGGACAGGCTCCTCGGGAAGCTGGAGCGGGTGATGGGAATCGAACCCACGCCATCAGCTTGGGAAGCTGAGGTTCTACCATTGAACTACACCCGCTCGCCAAGCGGATTCTAGCCTACCCCGCCGCCCCGGGAGAAAAACGGGGTCAGATTTGTTTTCCCGCAAACTCCCAGCCGGACCTGGAAAATAAATCTGACCCCGTTTCTCTGACCAAAGTGATGACGAAGTTCCCGCCATCGACGGATCGCTGCGCTCCACCTCCTGTGCAACCCTGCTGTCGTCACAAGGCCCAGGGAGAACACGGATGTACGATGCGATCGTTGTCGGCGCGCGCTGCGGCGGCGCCGCCACTGCCATGCTCCTGGCCCGCCGCGGCCACAAGGTTCTCCTGGCCGACCGCGCCGGATTTCCCAGCGATATCCCGCAAGGCCATTTCGTCCATCGGCACGGTCCCCGATGCCTGGCTCGTTGGGGCCTGCTCGATCGGGTGCTCGCGTCGAATTGCCCGGCCGTGGACTCCATCGTCAGCGACTACGATGACGACGTCGTCCTGGCGAGTCGCGATCTCAGCGTCGACGGCGTCCCCCTGGCATGCGGTCCGCGGCGCAAGGTGCTCGACTCGATACTGATCGAGGCCGCGGCTAGAGCGGGCGTCGAGGTTCGCCAGCGCTTTTCCGTCGAGGGCTACCTGAGCGAGGGCAACCAGATCACGGGAATTCGGGGGCGCGACGCGGCCACGGGATCGACGACGACTGAGCACGCATCCTTCACGGTCGGCGCGGACGGCAGGAATTCCGCGCTCGCGCGCACGGTGCACGCGCCGATGTACGACGTCGTGCCCACGCTCATGTTCTATTATTTTTCCTATTTCAGCGGCATTCACGGCGCCGACATCGAGATCTACCGGCGGCCGGGCTGCAGCTTGTTCATGTTTCCCACCAACGACAACGTGCACGCGCTCTTCGCCGGGTGGCCGATCTCGCAGCTGGGTGAAGTGCGCGTGGACGTCGACCGCGCACTGCTGGCGGCCGCGGCGCAATTGCCAGACCTGCACGCGCGGCTGTGCGCTGCCCGGCGGGAAGAACGCTGGTATGGGGCAGCGGACCTGCCGAATTTCTATCGCAAGCCGCATGGCTGCGGGTGGGCGCTGGTGGGTGATGCCGGATATCACAAGGACCCGTATCTCGCGCTGGGAGTCTCTGATGCGTTTCGGGATGCGGAATTGCTGGCCGAAGCACTGAGCGATGGCTGGTCGGGCAAGACGCCGATGGGCGTTTCGCTGGCGCGCTATGAAGAGCGGCGCAATCGCGCCTCCAGGGACGAATACCAGTTCAATCTGCAGCTCGCAGGCGGCAAGCCGCTGCCGGAGGATTTCGTGCGGCTGCGTGTTGCCATCAAGCACGATCCCGAAGCCACCCGCCAATACTTCATGGCCAACCAGGGGATGATCCCGCGCGAATCCTTCTTCAACGAGAGGAACCTGCAGTCGCTCCTGGGAGAGAGCGCCCGCCGAACAGCCTGAGCACCGCGGCCTGGAATCTCGCGCCTTGGCCGCGAGCCAGGTGAGCAGCGGCCGGGCGTGCCTTATGCTCGCGTGATGGTTGGGACCATTGCCCCCGACGGCGACGTGCGCCGTCGACGTGTGCGCAGCTTCGTCCGTCGTGGTGGACGAATCACCGCCGCACAGGCGCGTGCCTTGAAGGAGCTCTGGGCCGGACTCGGCATCGACTTCGCACCGCAGCCACTCGATCTGGATCGCGTGTTCGGCCGCCGCGCTCGACGCCTGCTCGAGATCGGCTTTGGCAACGGCGAGGCGTTGCTCGCCATCGCGCGCGAGCGCAGCGACTGGGATTGTCTGGGGGTCGAGGTGTACGAACCCGGTGTGGGTCGCCTCCTGCTGCAGGCCCACGCGGCGGGCGTGCGCAATCTTCGTGTCCTCTGCCACGACGTCGTCGAAGTGCTCGAGCAACAATTGCCCGACAGTTCGATCGATGAAGTGCTGGTGTTCTTTCCCGATCCGTGGCCGAAGAAACGTCACCACAAGCGGCGCCTGATTCAGCCCACCTTCGCCACACTGCTGGCGCGCAAGCTCGCGCCGGGCGGTGTGCTGCGGCTGGCGACCGACTGGCAGCCGTACGCCGAGCACATGCTCGAAGTGCTCAATGCTTGTGAATTACTCGTCAACGACGCGCCCGAGCGAGCGTACGCGCCGCGCCCGCTCATTCGCCCGCCCACGCGTTTCGAACGGCGTGGCCAACGGCTCGGGCATGGCGTGTGGGACCTCGAATACCGCAAGGTCGACAGCCGCGAGCGTTGATGAGTCAGCCGCTGACTACCAGACTTCCCCGGACGCCATCGATCACGAACTGCACCGCCAGGGCGCCGAGGATTACGCCGGTCAGGCGGCTCACCACGTTGGCGCCCGTGACGCCGAGCACGCGCATCACCTGCGGCGTGAGCCGCATCAGCACGTACGTGATCGCGAGCACCAGCACGACCACCACCATCATCCCCCAGAACAGCATCGCAGCGGGCGAAAGGTCGCCGGTCACGAGCAGGATGGTGGCCAATGCGCCGGGACCGGCGATGAAGGGGAAGGCCAACGGGAAAACCGAGATGTCCTCGCGCCGCTTGACTTCCGCTTCTTCCGTGCTCGTGGTGGTGCGTGCGCCGGAGTGACGCACGTACACCATGTCGAGCGCGATCAGGAAGAGCATCAGGCCGCCGAAGATGCGAAAGGCATCGATGCTGATGCCCATCGATGCGAGCAATGCACCGCCGACCAGAGCAAAAACTACAAGGATCAGTCCCGCGAGGATCACGGCCTTGCACGCCATCTTTCGTTTGTAGCCTGAACTCGCGCCCTCGGTGAGCGCGGCGTACATCGGAATGAGGCTGATCGGTTCGACGACCACGAAGAACATCACGAAGAACTTGACCAGCGGCTCGATCATGATGCTCCGCGCAAAATTTTTCGCTTGCGTCGCCTGTGACGTCCGGCTAACAATTTGCCTGCGCGAGCATAGCAGTGGCCGCCCGCTCGCAGCAGGTGAAATCGCGAAAGCACTCGAGTGACGACTCACGAGCAGAGGGGAACAGAGATGGAAGCACCCACTCCCACACCGAAACCCATAGTCGGCGACTGGTACCGGCGCCAGGGCGGTGAGCTGTTCGAGGTCGTGGCCGTGGACGAGGACGACGGCACCATCGAAGTGCAGCACTTCGACGGCACGGTCGAGGAAATGGATTTCGATTCGTGGGATGAGCAGTGGGGGGACTCGCTCATCGAGACCGCGGAAGCGCCGGAGGACTGGACCGGCTCCGTGGACGTAGAGCCCGAGGACACCGAGGGCACCGACGACCAGAACTCCGATCGCCAATGGCTGAGCCCGCTCGACTACCTCGACGAATCACGCTGACGCGAGCGCCACTTCCTCACTCAGTAAGACCAATCCCGCCTCGAGCCGCAACGGCAGAGGCTTGAGCCCGCGCCCCGCGCAGGGTCCGGCGATACATTCCCCGCTCCCGATGTCGTACATCGCACCGTGCGAGGCGCACAGGATTACCGTGCGGTCCGGGCTCAGGAACTGATCGGGCTTCCAGTTGAGCGGGTGCCCCGCATGCGGGCAGTGGTTGACGTAGCCGAAGATCTGCGCGCCCCGGCGCACGACGAACCCTCGCAGCGGCCATTCACCGCCCCCCAGGCTGAACGCACGACTGCCCGGATCCGCCAGATCAGCGAACGCGCAGATGACGCGCGCCATGTCGATCTCGGCGCTCATGTGGCCTTGCGGGTTTCGAGGCCGGCCTGCTCGGAGCGCGGCATCTTGTGCACCAGGAAATAAAGCAGCAGCAGCCCGGGGAGGCTCAGCAACGCGGTATACACAAAGAACCGTGGATAGCCGAGCGCATCGACCACGAAGCCCGACCCGCCCATCAGGATCTTGCCCGGCAGTGCGTACAGCGAGGACAGCAGCGCATATTGAGTGGCGGTGTAGCGCGCGCTGGTGAGGCTCGACAGGAAGGCGATCAGCGAAGTGCCATGCACGCCGAGTGCGAGATTGTCCATGCTGTTGACGATCGCGAGCCCGACCAGTGAAGCCTCGCCGGTCAGGGCGAGTGCCGAGAAGGCGAGATTGGAGATGATCACCAGGACGCTGCCCAGCACGAGCGCGCGCACCGTTCCGAGCTTGGTGACGATCGTGCCACCCACCAGAACGCCCACGATCGCCATGCCAAAACCGAAGGTCTTCGCGACGGCCGCCACTTCCTTCAGCGTGTAGCCCTGGTCCAGGTAGAACGGATTCGCCATCACACCCATCGCGAAATCGGTCAGGCGATAGGTCGAAATGAACGCGAAGATGAGCAGGCCGAGAGCGAGCCCATAACGCTTGAAGAAATCGATCAGGGGGCAGATCACCGCGCCGAGAAACCACGCTCCGGCGTTCTGCAGGTTCTCGGGCCAGTGCTTGCGTTGCGCCAGCCACGCGATGACGCGCTCCTCGGTCATGATGGAGATCCGTGCCGCGGTCGCCTCGGGCTCGCGGATGAGGAGCGTGGTGACGATGCCGATCACCATCAGCGCTGCCATCGTGGTGTAGCTCGCGAGCCAGCCGGCCCGCAGATCGACCTGATCGCCCTGCTCCGCCACCTCCTGTGCGATCCACAGGGCGCCCGCGGTGCCGGTGAGGATGGCCACGCGGTAACCCAGCTGATACGCCGCCGCCATTGCACCCTGAAGATTGATGGGCGCCGATTCGATGCGCCAGGCATCGATCGTGATGTCCTGCGTGGCCGAGCAGAAGGCGATGAACAGCGCGCCGAGGGCGACCGGCGCGAGATTCGTTGCGGGATCCGTGTGCGCGACGTACGCAAGGCCGCTCGCGACACCGATCTGCGCGAGCAGCATCCAGCTGCGACGCCTGCCGAGCCACCGATGCAACAGCGGCAGCGGCATGCGATCGACGATGGGCGCCCACAGGAACTTGATCGAGTAGACGATCCCCACCCACGCGAGCATGCCGATGGTGGCGCGTTCGATCCCGACCTGGCGCAGCCAGGCGGAGAGCGTCTGGAAAACCAGCATGAACGGCAGGCCCGCCGAGAAACCGAGGAACAGCATCGCGGCAACGCGCGGTTGCCGGTACACGAGCAGCGCGTCGATCCATCCACGCAGCCGCGTGCCGCCAGCGGTGGAGCCGGGCTCCGCGCTCAAAGGTCGTAGTCCACGGTGAGCGGGGCGTGATCGGAAAAACGGCGCGCCTTGTAGATGGTCACGCGGCGCGCGGCCTGCGCCAGGCCGGAGCTCACCACCTGGTAGTCGATGCGCCACCCGACGTTCTTCGCCCAGGCCTGGCCGCGGTTCGACCACCACGTGTACTGGTTTGGCCGCTCATCCACCGTGCGAAATGCATCGACCAATCGCGCCGGCCCGAACACCTCATCCATCCACGCGCGCTCCTCCGGCAGGAAGCCGGAGTTCTTGCGGTTGGCGCGCCAGTTGCGCAGGTCGATTTCCTTGTGCGCGATGTTCCAGTCGCCGCACAGCACGTAGTCGCGGCGCGAGCGGCCGAGCTTGCGCAGGTGCGGCATGAAACAATCGAGACAGCGAAACTTGGACGCCTGCCGTTCCGGGCCCGCCGACCCCGACGGCAAGTACACGGAGACGACGCTCAGGCGTCCGAAGCGCGCTTCCAGGTAACGACCCTCGCGATCGAATTCCGCGACACCGAAACCCCGCACCACATCGTCCGGTTCGCGCCTCGAGTAGAGCGCAGTGCCCGCGTAGCCTTTGCGTTCGGCGTCGAAGTAGAAGCTGTGGTAGCCCTTGGGCCGGAAGTGCGCGGCCACGAGCTGCGGCTCGTGGCACTTGGTCTCCTGCACGCAGATCACATCGGCGCGCTGCCGCTTGAGCCAGTCGAAAAAGCCCTTGTTCGCGGCCGAGCGAATGCCGTTGACGTTCAGGGTGATGATGCGCACCTCGAAAGTATAGACTCGTCACCCGCATGCTTGCGCACCAGCAACAGTTCATCGACCTCGCCCTCGAGGTGGGCGCGCTCGAATTCGGCGAGTTCACGCTCAAGTCCGGACGGCGCAGCCCCTACTTCTTCAACGCGGGACTGTTCAATAGCGGCAAGGCGCTCGCCACGCTCGGCCGCTGCTACGCCGAAGCCATCCAGCAGTCGGGGCTCGGCGTCGACATGCTCTTCGGTCCTGCATACAAGGGCATTGCGCTCGTTGCGGCAACGGCCACTGCGCTGGCCGACGGCCATGGCCGCGACCTGCCGTTCGCATTCAACCGCAAGGAAGCGAAGGATCACGGCGAGGGCGGGTCGGTCATCGGCAGCGCGCTCACCGGTCGGGTGCTGATCGTCGATGACGTGATCACTGCGGGCACCGCGGTTCGCGAATCCGCCGACCTCATTCTCAGGTCGGGCGCGAAACTCGCGGGCGTGGTGCTCGCGCTCGATCGTCAGGAACGCGGTCAGGGCAAGCAATCGGCGGTACAGGAAGTCGAAACGGCGTTCGGCGTGCGCTGTGTGAGCATCATCACACTTTCCGACCTCATCGAATCGCTGCAACGCTCCGGACGCGCGGATACGCTCGCCGCCATGCGTGAGTACCGGTCACGTTATGGCATATCAGTGTGAACCGGCGCGCAACACGACGCGTTGCACTACTTAATTTACTTGAGTGCACACGCACTTGAGGCAGAATAGCGCTCCCTTCCAGGCTGGTGGCATTGCAAGTGATTTTGTCCAAGGTGCACCTATCGTTGGCGGCGCTCCTGTTGCTCACGGGCGCGCTGGCCGTTGGCGCGCAGACCAGTGACAAGCCGCTCTACAAGTGGACCGACGAAAAAGGCGTCACGCACTACGGCGACAGTATTCCTCCGCAATACGCCAAGCAGGATCGGCGCGTGCTCAACCGCCAGGCGGTCGAGGTGGGATTGCTGGAGGGTGAAAAGACCGACGCGGAGCGGGCCGCGGAGGCTGCTCGCCTCAAGGCCAGCAACAATGCCAGGCACCGCGACCAGGTGCTGATCACGTCCTACGTCTCCGTCGAACAGATCGAGCAAACGCGCGATCAACGTCTCGACTTGATCGAAGGCCAGGTGCGGGTCACATCGCAATACCTGGATACGCTGGAAGGGCGGCTGAAGAATCTCCACGAGCAGGCGCTCTTCTTCAAGCCCTATAGCTCCAACGGCAGCGCGCAGGCGATGCCGGATCATCTCGCCGAGGACCTGGTGCTCACCGTGCGCGACATCCGCACCCAGGAGCGCAGCCTCTCGAGCAAGCGCGCCGAGCAGGACGCGCTGCGCGCGCAGTTTCAGGCCGACATCGACCGCTATCGCGAGCTGAAGAAAGTCCGTCCCGAGTGACGGCGTTGCGGGCGTTACTGACGCCCCGAGTGACCGAAGCCGCCCGCACCGCGGCGGCTCGTTTCAAAGGAATCCACGATCTCGAGCTCGACCTGTACCACGGGCACGACGACCATTTGCGCGATGCGCTCGCCCGGCTGCACGGTGAAGCGTTCCCGGCCGCGATTCCAGCACGACACCATCACTTGACCCTGGTAGTCGGAATCGATCAGGCCGACCAGGTTGCCGAGCACGATGCCGTGCTTGTGGCCGAGGCCCGAGCGAGGCAGGAGCACGGCGGCGAGGCCCGGGTCCTCGAGATGAATCGCCAGTCCGGTGGGAATCAGCTCCGCGGCGCCGGGCTCGAGGTTGACTGGCTTTTCCAGGCAGGCGCGCAAGTCGAGGCCCGCAGAACCCGACGTCGCGTAATGAGGCAGGGGAAACTCCCTTCCCAGACGCGGATCGAGAATCCTTATCTTGAGCGGCGGACGCGGGCTCGCCAGGGCGTGGCGGGCTGGCTCAGACATTCACGCGCTGCCGGTTCGGTTGCTGCGCGCGGGCGCGGAAGCGTTCCACGATGAGCGCCACCAGCTGACGCGCGATGTCGGCCTTGGCCGCACGCTCGAGAGTGCGCGCGCCGCCCGGCCACAACACCAGCAGCGCGTTGTCGTCGCAATCGAACGCGAGCCCCTCGCCGACCAGGTTCGCAGCGATCATGTCGAGATTCTTCTTGAGCAGTTTCTCGCGCGCATGCTGCTCGACACGTTCCGTCTCCGCGGCAAAGCCGACCACGAACGGGCGCCGCTTGCTGGCCGACACCGAGGACAGGATATCGGGCGCCTTCACCAGGTCGAGGTGCATGGTGTCGCCCGTCTTCTTGATCTTCTGCGCCTGCGCCTGCGGCGGGCGATAGTCCGCGACCGCCGCCGCGGAGATGAAAATGTCCATCGTCGGCAGCTCGCGGTGCACCGCCTCGTACATGTCCTGCGCGCTTTCCACGTCGAGACGTCGCACCCCGAGCGGCGTGTCGATGCTGACCGGGCCGCTGATGAGGGTCACGTTCGCGCCCAGCGCGCGCGCGGCCTGCGCCGTTGCGAAACCCATCTTGCCGGAGCTGCGATTGCTGATGAAGCGCACGGGATCGATCGCTTCGCGCGTCGGTCCCGCGGTGATGACGATGTGCACTCCGGCAAGTTCGCGCGAGCGCGCGAGCAGCTCGAGTGCCCGTTGCGCCAGGTCGGCGGGCTCGAGCATCCGTCCGGGTCCGACTTCGCCGCAAGCCTGGTCGCCTTCAGCGGGTCCGAGGATCGCGATGCCACGCTCGCGCAGGGTCGCGACGTTGGCCTGCGTCGCGGGATTGGCCCACATGAGGCGATTCATGGAGGGCGCGACCGCGATCGGTGCGTCGGTCGCGAGACACAGCGTGCTCAGCAAGTCGTCAGCCTGGCCGTGCGCGAGACGCGCAATGAAATTGGCGCTCGCCGGGGCGATCAGGACGAGCTCGGCCCAGCGCGCCAGCTCGATGTGGCCCATGGCGGCTTCCGCGGCAGTGTCCCAGAGGTCGTCACGTGTCGGTCGGCCGGAGACGGCCTGAAAAGTGAGCGGCGTCACGAACTGCCTGGCAGCGGCCGTCATCGCCACCTGCACTTCCGCGCCGCGCTCCGCGAGCCGGCGCACCAGGTCGGGACTCTTGTAGGCCGCGATGCCGCCGGTGACACCGAGCAGGACGCGGGTGCGTTCGGAAGCGCTCATGGCCGCGCATTATCGCGGCGTGGCGTGGGGCGGGCAAACAGCGTTTGGGAATGAGCCAATACCCGCGCGCTCAATCCTCGCCAATCGCAGCAGAAAACCCCGCTGCGCCAGTGGGCTGCGCTGCCCAATACTGTGACCCGTTCCACGGACGGACTCTCCTATGTCGATCCGCGACTGGCCGCTAGCCGAACGCCCGCGCGAAAAGTTGCTGGTGCGCGGCCCCGCGGCGCTCTCGGAGGCGGAGCTCCTCGCCATCGTGATCCGCAAGGGCGCGCGTGGCGCGAGTGCGGTCGACGTGGCGCGCTCGCTGCTAAAGGAGTTCCGCTCGCTGCGCGCGTTGCTCAGCGCAGATGCCGAGCGGTTCTGCCGGCATCCCGGTCTCGGCATGACGCATTACGCCGAGTTGCAGGCAGCGCTCGAGCTGGCGCGTCGTCACTATCAGGAGACGCTGCAGGCCGGGCCAGGTCTCAATTCCCCGCGCGCGACGCGGGACTTCCTGGTCTCGCAACTGCGGGATCGCGCGTACGAGGTGTTCTGCTGCCTGCATCTCGACAACCGGCATCGGCTGATCGCGTTCGACGAGTTGTTCCGCGGCACGATCGACGGCGCAAGCGTTCACCCGCGCGAGGTCGTGCGCCAGGCGCTCGCCCGCAATGCCGCGGCGGTGATCCTGGCCCACAACCATCCCTCGGGCGTGGCCGAGCCGAGCCAGGCGGACGAGCTCATCACGCACCGGCTCAAGGAGGCGCTCGCGCTGGTGGACATCCGGCTGCTCGATCACCTGATCGTGGGCGATGGCAGCTGCGTGAGCTTCGCCGAGAAGGGCCTGCTGTGACGGCGGGAGCTGGCCCTGAACTTGCCGCGTGCGAGCCTTTCGGCTATCTTGGCCGCCCTTTTGAACGACCACGGCGCGCCTAACTCATTGTCAGGCGGCCCAAATTCGAGGCTTCCGCCATGTCCAGAGTCTGCCAGGTCACAGGCAAGCGCCCGGTAGTGGGTAACACCGTCTCGCACGCCAACAACCGCAAGCGCCGCCGCTTCCTGCCCAACCTGCACACGCAGCGGTTCTGGCTCGAGACCGAGAAGCGTTTCGTCACGCTGCGCGTCTCGACGCGCGGACTACGCACCATCGAGAAGCGCGGCCTGGATGTCGTCGTCGCCGATCTGCGCGCCAAGGGCGTGCACGTCTAAGGAGAAGCTCATGCGCGAGAAGATCAAGCTGGTGTCATCGGCGGGAACGGGACACTTCTATACCACGATGAAGAACAAGCGCCTGCACCCGGACAAGCTCGAGACCATGAAGTTCGACCCGGTTGCCCGCAAGCACGTCAAGTACAAGGAAAGCAAGATCAAGTAGGCGCGTGCGCCGCAGAAACAAAAAACCCGCCGTGAGGCGGGTTTTTTTTCGACGGGAAGAAGCTCAGGCCGGTTGCAGGGCGTAGCCGCGCAAGCTCAGCGCGAACTCCTGCAGTGCCTTGATGCCGCTCGCTTCGGCCTGCGCACACCACTCGCGGAACTGGGCGAGCAGGCGCTCATTGTTGGCGTTGGCGCCGCTCCACAACTGCCGCAGCCGCTCGCGGAAGTCATGCACGGTCTGCAACGCCTGGTGGGTGTTGAGGATCTCCTGCAGGCGCGCCTTGGCCTTCGCATCGAGCAGCGTCGGATGGCGAACCAGGAGCCTGCGGACACCGCGGGTGAGGTTCGACGGCGCCGTGCGCCGCTTGAGCTCCGCACGCAGTACGGGAATCGTCACGCTGCGGCTGTACGCGCGCAGTACGTGCATGCGATTGACGATCACTGCGCGCAGGTTTTCGAGATCGCCCAGGCGGCCGGGCTCGACCTGCTTCGGCTCGGGCGCGACCCGGATCACCCGAGCCAGGCGCACGGTTTCGAGCAGGCGGATGTACAACCAGCCGATGTCGAACTCCCAGCGCCGCGCGGAGAACTTGGCGGAGGCCGGGAACGCATGGTGGTTGTTGTGCAGCTCCTCGCCGCCCAGCAGCACGGCCCACGGCACGATGTTGCGCGCCGCGTCGTCACATTCGAAGTTGCGATAGCCGCTGTGGTGACCGAGACCGTTGATCACGCCCGCCGCGAACAGCGGCATCGACACCATCTGCACCGCGATGATGATGATGCCCGGAACGCCGAACAGCAGCAGGTCGAGCACGACCATCGTGAGGATGCCGAGGTTGGGATAGCGCGAGTACACATTGCGCTCGATCCAGTCGTCCGGACAGCCGCGGCCGTACTTCTCGAGTGTCTCGGCTTTCTCCGCCTCGACCGCGTAGAGCTCGGCTCCTTCCAGCAGCACTTTTCTCAAGCCGAAGACGACCGGGCTGTGCGGATCGCCGGGCTGGTCCGAGAACGAGTGGTGCTTGCGATGGACGGCGACCCAGTCGCGCGTCAGCATCGCCGAGCTCATCCAGATCCACAGGCGGAAGAAGTGGCGCAGCGCCGGGTGCAGCTCGAGGCTGCGGTGCGCGGCATCGCGATGGAGGTAAAGAGTGACGCCCATCACAGTGACCTGCACCATGACGAACGTGACCAGCACGTATTCCCAGAAGCTTAAATCGAGAAAACCGTAGAGAAATCCGAGGTCCATGGCCGCTCCAGCCCTGGGAAAGGGGGCCGACTATACCCAATCGCGCCCCGCCAGCCAACGTCAAACCAGCACTCCTTTACACTTTGAGGAAATGCCTGAACTTCCTGAAGTCGAGACCACGCGCCGGGGCATCGCGCCCGCCATGCAAGGCCGTCGCATTGCGGCACTCGTGGTGCGCGAGCCGCGCCTGCGCTGGCCCGTGCCGCGCTCGCTCGCCGACGAAGTTGCCGGACAGTCCGTCAGTGGAGTGCGCCGCCGCGCCAAGTATTTGCTGATCGACCTGGAGCGCGGCAGCCTGATCCTGCACCTCGGCATGTCGGGGAGCCTGCGGGTGCTCCCGCCCGAAACGCCACTGGTCGATCACGATCACATCGACATCCTGCTCGACTCGGGGCTCGCGCTGCGCTTCAACGATCCACGGCGCTTCGGGAGCCTGCTCTGGACGCGTGCCGATCCGCTCATGCATCCACTGCTCGAGCGTCTCGCCCCCGAACCGCTCGAGTCGGGCTTCGACGCCGACTATCTCTACAGCGCGTCGCGCGGCCGCCGCGTGCACATCAAGCAACTATTGATGAACAGCCACGTGGTGGTCGGCCTCGGCAACATCTATGCGAGCGAGGCGCTGTTCCGCGCACGCATCCATCCACGTCGGGCGGCGGGGCGTCTCAAGCGTCCCCAGCTCGCGAAACTGGTGCGCGCGATCAGGAGCGTTCTCACGACCGCAATCCGCGTGGGTGGCACGACTTTGCGGGACTACGTGGGTGCAGACGGCAGCCCGGGATATTTCCGGCAGAAGCTCTACGTCTACGAGCGCACCGGGAAGCCCTGCCGTGTCTGTCGTACGCCGATCGGGCAGTTCACGCAGGGACAGCGCTCAACCTATTTCTGCCCTCACTGCCAGCGCTAGATCCAACGCGTGCTTCCCTGTGGTGTCGTGCGGGGAGGGTCATCTCAAGACCGTCGAAATCTAGCGAACCATCCCCACGCCGACGCCGCGCGGGTCGGATGCGGCGACGACTTTTTGCGACGCGTACTCCCACGTGATGATCTGCATGTTGCCGATGGTCGGCGGCCAGTCACGCAGCTTGTGGCCGCGCGCTTCGAGAGCCGCGCGGTCTGCGTCGCTCAGCGAGCGCTCGGCGAACACGGCATCGGGCTGGTATTGATTGTGAACGCGCGGCGCCCTGACGATGCCGTTGGCGTCGGCGCCCTCGAGCCAGTTGAGCGTCCCGAGAAGCACCATCGACGGGATGAAGCTGCCGCCCGGGGAGCCCAGGATCGCCACGCCCTTCTCCGACTCGACGAAGGTCGGCGTCATGCTCGAAAGCGGGCGCTTGCGCGGCGCGACCGAGTTCGCCTCGGCGCCGACCAGCTTGTAGATGTTGGGTTCGCCCGGCTTGATCGCGAAATCGTCCATCTCGTTGTTGAGCAGGATGCCGGTTCCGGGAATCACGAGGCCGGTTCCGAACCAGGCGTTGAGCGTAATGCTGGCGGCAACCCGGTTGCCTTCGCGGTCGAGGATGGCGAAATGAGTGGTGTCGGTGCCGGAGCTCGTGTCGCCGACATAGCCCGGCAGGAGGTCGCTCGGCATTGCCTTGTCGATCCGGATCGACGCACGTTGTCCCGCCGCGTAGGCGGGACTCAGCAGGCGCTCCAGCGGAATGTCGACGAACGCCGGATCGCCGAGATATTCCGCGCGGTCGCGATGCGCGCGGCGCAGGCTCTCGAGCAACAGGTGCTTGCGCGCACCGCTGTCGAGCTGCTCGAGCGGATACCCCGACAGGATGTTGAGCACATTGAGAACCGCTGTCCCTCCGGATGACGGTGGCGGCGCCGTAACGATGCGTGCGCCGTGATAAGTGCCACGCAGCGGCTCGCGCTCGAGCAGCTGGTAGTCGGCCAGGTCCTCGAGCGACCAGATGCCCCCGAGCTTGCGCACACCGGCTACCAGGCGTGCCGCGAATTCACCGCGATAAAAGCCCTCGGCACCCTTGTCAGCCACCAGGCTGAGCGAGCGCGCCAGCTCGGGTTGCTTCAGGACGTGACCGACCGCGGGCGGCGCGCCCTTGACGAAGAAAATGCGCCGTGCATCGGGGCTGCGCTCCAGGGCTGCCTTCTTGCGCGTGAGGTCTTCGATCAGTCGCGGGTAGACCGGAAAGCCATCGCGCGCGAGCTTGATGGCGGGCTGCATGCTGCGCTTCAACGGCAGGCGACCGTATTTCTCGGCGAGATGCGCAAACGCCGCGGCCTCACCGGGAATGCCGCCCGCGAGTGCCGTTTCGGTGGAGCGGCCAGGAACAGGCGTGCCGTGCTCGTCGAGAAACATGTCGCGCGTGGCCGCCGCGGGCGCGGTCTCGCGCGCGTCGACCATGACCTCGTGACCGTCACTCGCCCGATGCAGCAGGTAGAAGCCGCCGCCGCCAAGACCTGAGCCGCGCGGCTCGACCACACAGAGTGCGGCGCTCACCGCGACGGCCGCGTCAAAGGCGTTCCCGCCGGCGGCGAGAATCTCGAATCCCGCCTCGCTTGCGAGGGGGTAGGCGCTGGCGATCGCCGCGGCCGGCGGCTTGTGGGCCTCGGCGCCGAGCGCGAGCTGCGCCGCGAGAAGAAGGAACGGCGCGAGAACGCGCACCAGGAGTCGCACCGGGCTACTTCCTCTTCATCTTCTTGAGCTCGGCCCCGACGGTCGGGTGCACGAACTGCGAGACATCGCCGCCCAGGATCGCGATCTCGCGCACCAGCGTCGAGGAGATGAACGTGAACTGTTCCTGTGGCGTCAGGAACACGGTCTCGATGTCGCGCGACAGGTGCCGGCTCATGTTGGCGAGCTGAAACTCGAACTCGAAGTCCGACACCGCACGCAGCCCGCGGACCACCACATTGATACCGTGCTTGGCGGCGAATTCGACCGTGAGGCCCGTGTAGCCCATCACTTCGACGCCCCGCACGTCCGCGAGCACATGACGCGCCATCTCGACCCGTTGCTCCAGGCCGAACATGGGCGCTTTGTGCGAGTTGCCCGCAATCGCCACCACCACGCGCTCGAAGATGCTGGCGGCGCGGCGCACGAGGTCGTGGTGGCCGTTGGTGATGGGATCGAAGGTGCCCGGATAGACGCAGCTGCGCTTCATCTGGTTTCCCCTGGTGCGGCGGGCGTGGGCCCCCGCCGCGCGAGATGATAACCGACCTCTCCCGCGCGCCCGGATTTCATCAGCGTCCAGGTGCCTGGAAGCACCGGCGCGGCATTTTGCGCGGGCGATTCCAGGTAGATGAGCGCGCCCGGCACGAGCCAGCCGCGACTCTCGAGCGTGCCGCAAACGCCGGGCAGCAGGTCGCGATTGAACGGCGGGTCGAGGAACACGATGTCGAAGGGTCGCGGCTCGCCTTCGAGGAAGCGCACGGCATCACGGTGCTCGAGCGTCCCGGCGCCGGCACCGAGCACGGCGAGCGTGGCGCTCAGCTGTTCGATGACCTCGCGCTCCCGATCGACGAACACGACCCGCGCCGCGCCACGCGACAGCGCCTCGAGCCCGAGCGCTCCGGAGCCCGCGAACAGGTCCAGGCAGCGGCTGCCCGCGATGTCGTACTGCAACCAGTTGAAGAGCGTCTCGCGCACGCGATCCGGCGTCGGACGGATTGCGGCGACGTCCGGGAATTTGACGCGGCGGCCGCGCCAGGCGCCGCCGATGATGCGCAGCTCGTTGCGCGCGCGTTGCACGCGGGAATCACCCCGTTTTTTCGAGCGCTGACGTGTCGGCATTTTGCGAGCCATATCTGGAGCTTGCCGCGACCGGCGCCGCGACTTGCTTGAGCTTGGGCGCACGGCGTAGGCTTGGCGCCACTACAACAAGCGCTTCGCGCCGGTATCTTTTCAGGAGCAAACCATGAGGACTGTGGGCGCTGCAATCCTGTGCTCTTTCGGATTGTTGCTGGCGGGCTGCTTTTCCGACTCGGCCTCGGATGGCGAAGACAATATCGGCCCGACGGATCCGACGAGCGGCAACGGCGCGCCGACGACGCCACCCGCCCCGCCGCCGGGGACGGGGTTTCGGCCGCAGTTCCAGCCACTGAACGGCATCTTCCCGTATCCGAACGATCTCTATTTCAGCGGCAGCACCGACGGCACACTCAACCTGCCCGCGAATCCGTTTCAGCCGACGGTCGCCACCATCAATGCGCTCGATGGTTTTTCGACCACCGCCCATTGGTCGGTTCGCTTCGCCGGCGGCGCGATCGACGCAACGACGCTGACCGCGGCCAACATCCGCGTCATTCGCCTGACGCTCAACAGTGCCACCAAGGGCCCACTGCTGCCGCCCGCGATGGGCGCCCTGACGCCCGCACCATTGATCCTCGGCACGGATTTCAGCGCCACGGTCTCGCAGGAACCAGGCTCCGCAGGAGCGACGCTCGTCATTCAACCGCTGCGCCCGCTGCAAGCGTCAACCGGCGGCCAGAACATCGGCTACCTGGTGCTGCTCACCAAGAACATCCGCAGCACCACCGGTCTCGAGGCCAGTCCCGACACCGACTACCAGACGGTTCGCAACCAGGCGCTCAGCGAGCTCCAGGCAGGCGCGCAGACACCCACGTGCACGCCGATCACGAATTCGACGCTGAACGCCATCTGTCGGCTGACTTTTGGTCACCTGGCCATCGGCGCGGGCGTTCCCTTCCCAGCACCGCTCAACCCGGCTGACGTGGTCGTGTCGTTCAGCTTCTCCGCCGAGTCGACGCGCGACTCGCTCGGCGCGCTCGCGCAAATCACCGCGGCCTCGCCGGCGACGACACTCGTGGTGCAGGCGACGGGAATGACGACCAGCGCGGTGAACCCGATGCTGCCCGGCATCGCCGATATCCACGTCGGCACGCTCGGCATTCCGTACTACCTCACCGCGCCGAGCCAGACGAACCCGATCGCGCCCGTGAACACGTTCTGGACCGCGGCGGGTCCACCGCCCGCAGGTCTCGACCCCGCGAGTCGCAATCTCACCCGCTTCAACCCGGTACCGCTGAAGACCTCGGACCGCAACATTCCGATCTTCGTCACCGTGCCGAATGCAGGCGCTGGACCAGCGGGTGCGAGGCCGGCCGCGGGCTGGCCCGTCGCGATCTTCCAGCACGGCCTGACGCGTAATCGTGTCGATGCGGTCGCGATTGCCGATGCCTTCGCGTCGGCTGGCTTCATCGTCGCGTCGATCGATCTGCCGCTGCACGGCATCGGCGCCACGTCACAGGCCGCTGCGTTTCGCATGCCGGGCCTCGAGCGCACCTTCGATCTCGACGTGAGCAACAACACGACGCTCGCGCCGGGTCCCGACGGCGTGGTCGACGGCTCGGGCCAGAATTTCGTCAATCTCTCGAGCCTGCTCACGACACGCGACAACCTGCGTCAGGGCGCGGTCGACCTGCTGACGCTGACGCGAGCTCTCGCCGGTCTCGAAGTCACGGGTGACGCGACGCCGGACGCCGATCTGACCCGCATTCACTTCGTCGGTCATTCGCTCGGCAGCATCGTCGGCGGCATGTATGCAACGGTGGGCGCGAACGTGCGCACCGCCTCGCTCCTCATGACCGGCGGCGGCGTCGCACGCACGATCACCGACTCAGCGGCGTTCGGTCCCGCGATCAAGGCCGCTCTGGCGGCGCAGGGACTGATCGAGGGAACCACGCTCTATAACCAGTTCCTGCGCGATGCGCAGACGGCCGCCGATGCGGGCGACCCGCTCAACTACATCAGCACGCTGGTCACCGCGAAACCCGTCCACATCGTCCAGGTCATCGGCAGCCCACCGACCTGGGCACCGGATCTGGTCGTGCCCAATAGCGCCACGCAGCGCATGATCACGGCGAGCGGCGCTGCTATCCGCCGCATCAACACGGCCGGTAACAATGCTGCGGCAGCGGGCAACGGCGGATACGTCAACTA
Source organism: Steroidobacteraceae bacterium (assembly GCA_035250905.1). GTDB lineage: Bacteria > Pseudomonadota > Gammaproteobacteria > Steroidobacterales > Steroidobacteraceae > DATBVX01. Next base: position 13,621 of record DATFEQ010000023.1, on the reverse strand, counting down.
TGTCTTCGGCCATCACGGCTCGATCATCGATCCGTCATGCTCCACTCCTCCCGTGGGTCCGGATCCGCTGCTGTGTGGCGCAACGACTATGGAAATGCAGCAGCAGACCGTGTTCTTCGCCGCGAGCCAGGGCACGGTCATTCGCGTCGTGAACGCAGCGGTGATTCAACCGTAGCCAATCCGGAAGAACTGGAATCGCAGCCGGGCGTCCCCTTGGGCCGCCCGGTTTTTTTCGTGGGGTACAATCGACTGGCCCGACTCGCTCCCAGCGCTGCCTACATGTCCGGATCGAAAGCGACCAATTCCGCGCAACCCGCGGCCCCCGAGCCACGGGCCGGCTTCTTCAAGCGGCTGCGCGCGCGGCTCAACCAGGGCGATTCCTGGCTCACCTACGACCTCGCGAACCTGCTGCCGGGTGGCGCGATCGATGCCCAGATCCTCGAGGACCTCGAGACGCGCCTGCTCACCGGCGACGTGGGCGTCGACGCCACCGAGGCCATCCTGGAAAAACTTCGAACCGCGGTCGAGCGCCGCGAGCTCAAGGATCGCGATGCGTTGCTGGCCGCGCTTCAGGCCTCGATGCTGGGAATCCTCGCGCCGGTCGAGCAGCCGCTCGTCATCGATCGCGCGGCGCAGCCGTTCGTCATCCTGGTCGTCGGCGTGAACGGCTCGGGCAAGACCACGACGATCGGCAAGCTCGCACGCCGTCTCAAGGAGCAGGGGCTCGAAGTCATGCTGGCCGCGGGCGATACGTTCCGCGCGGCGGCCATCGAGCAGTTGCAGGTGTGGGGGCGACGCAATGACGTCCCCGTGATCGCACAACAGAGCGGCGCGGATCCGGCCGCGGTCGTGTTCGATGCCTTGCAGGCCGCGCGGGCACGCGACGCGGACGTGCTCATCGCGGATACCGCGGGCCGGTTGCACAGCCAGGCGCACCTCATGGAAGAGCTCAAGAAGATCAAGCGCGTGATCCAGCGCGTCGACGCCGACGCGCCGCACGAGGTGCTGCTGGTGCTCGACGCGGGGCTCGGCCAGAACGCGCTCGCGCAGGCGGAGCAGTTCAACGCCGCGCTCGGCGTCACCGGCCTCGCGATCACCAAGCTCGACGGCACGGCCAAGGGTGGCATCGTGCTCGCGATTTCGGAACGGCTGAAGATCCCCATCCGCTTCGTCGGCGTCGGCGAACAGGCGGAGGATTTCGGCGAATTCGCCGCCGCGCCGTTCATCGACGCACTGCTCGGCTCCGCAGGCGGCTCGTGATCCTCTTCGAGCGGGTCCACAAGCGTTACCCCAACGGCCGCGAAGCGCTGAGCGATGTGAGCTTCAGCGTCGCACGCGGCGAAATGATGTTCCTGACGGGCCACTCCGGCGCGGGCAAGAGCACGGTTCTCAAGCTCATTGCGCTCATCGATCGGCCGAGCCGCGGGCAGGTGATCGTGAACCAGCAGAACACGGCGGGCGTGCCGCGGCGGCGCATCCCGGGTTTTCGCCGCCAGATCGGCGTGGTGTTCCAGGATCACAAGCTGCTGAACGACCGGCCAATCTCCGACAACGTGGCGCTGCCGCTGGTGATCGCGGGCATGCGCAGGCGCGAGATGGACAAGCGCGTGCGCGCGGCGCTCGACCAGGTGGGCCTGCTCGGCAAGGAGAACTCGGGACCACTCGAGCTCTCGACCGGCGAACAGCAACGCGTGGGCATCGCGCGCGCGGTGGTGAGCAAGCCGCCGGTGCTGATCGCGGATGAGCCCACCGGCAACCTCGACCCCGACCTGGCGCTCGACATCATGCGGCTGTTCAAGCGACTGAACGACGTCGGCGTCACGGTGCTGGTCGCGACCCACGATGTGCACCTCATCGAGCGCTTCGATCTCAGGCGAGTCACTCTGGAACACGGCCGCCTGACCGGCGACGAGGCGAGACCCGATGGCTGAAGGACGCCCAGGCGCCGCGCGACCCGCCGGCCCACGGCGCGGTGTGTTTGCCTCCATCGGCGTGTACTTCGAGCGCCACGCGCAGACCCTGGTGGCGGCGCTCGGTCGCATGACGCGACAACCGCTGGCCTCCTTCATGACCGTCATGGTCATCGCGATCGCCCTGGCGCTGCCCGCGGCCTTTGCGCTGCTCGTGACGAACGCGCGCGCGGCGACCGGCGCGTGGGACAGCGCCATCGAGATGTCGGTCTACTTCAAGCGCGACGTGAGTCTCGCGAAAGCGGAGCAACTCGCGCAGGCGCTCGAGCAGCGGTCGGGAGTCGGCGCCGTCGAGCTCATTCCTTCGGACGCGGCGCTCAAGGAGTTCCGCGAGTTCTCGGGATTCGGCGCGGCACTCGATGCGCTCACCGACAACCCGTTGCCGCATGCACTGATCGTGCGCCCCGCGCCGGATCACACCGCACCCGCGGCCGTCGATGCGCTCAAGCGCCATCTGCAGAACTGGCCCGAGGTGGACCTGGTGCAGGTCGACACGGAGTGGGTCAAGCGCTTTCACACCATGCTCGATGTCCTGCGGCGCGTGCTCGGCCTGGTGGCCGCATTGCTGGCGGCGGGCGTGGTCGTGATCGTGGGCAACACGATCCGGCTCGACATCGAGAACCGGCGCGCGGAGATCGAGGTCACCAAGCTCGTGGGCGGATCGGATGCCTTCGTCCGTCGTCCCTTCCTCTATACGGGCTTCTGGTATGGGCTCGTGGGCGGTGCCCTGGCTTGTGGGCTGGTCGCGCTCGGTGCGTGGCTGTTGCAGGAACCGGTCAATCGGCTCGCGGGACTCTACGGCAGCGACTTCCGCTTGAGCGGCCTCGATCCGCGTACCATTGCGGGATTGCTGGGTGGCGGTGCCCTGCTCGGCTGGATGGGCTCATGGCTGGCCGCCTCGCGTCACCTGCGCGCGATTGAACCGTCCGGCTGACCACACCTGATTCACAGGGAGATCCTCATGCGCTCTTGCCGTCTTGCCATCATCGTGCTCGTGACTGCGCTCGCGGTTGCCGCGTGCGCCAGCTCGGGGCAGCTGGTGCAATCGTGGAAGGATCCGTCGGTCAAGAAGCTCGACTTCGACAAGGTGGTGGCGCTCGCCCTGGTCGAGGACGGTCCGACGCGCCGGCTCGCCGAGAGCGAGATGGTCCGCATCATCGGTCCGGACGCGGTCGCAGGCTCGCAGGTGATCCCGGAGGAGGAGCTGCGCGACGTCGACAAGGTGCGCGCCCGGCTCCTCGCCCAGGGTTTCGATGGCGCGATCACCATGCGGCTGGTGGACGCCGAGACCGAGATACGCGATGAGCAGGACCCGCTGCCGACCTCGTACTACACGATCTGGGGCTACTATGGCTTCGTGTCGATCGCGGAGCGCGGCCCGGCCTATACAACCCTCGACTCGAAGCTGCAGATCGAGGTCAACATCTATTCGCTCGAGAACGAAAAGCTGCTGTGGTCGGGTACCACCGAAACCCTGCAGCCGCGGCTGCTCGAGACCCTGGTGAAGGGCGTTGCCGACCTCGTGTCGAAGCGCCTGAAGCGTGACGGGCTGACCTAGAGAGACGCTCCCTATTGCGGCGCGCGCGCCTCGAATCGCGCGAGCGTCGCACCCGCCGAATCGAGCAGCTCGAGCCGGTTGCCGCTGATCTTGTACGTCGCCGCACCGTTGATCGCGGTGGTTAAGCGCTGCTCAGGGTTGTTCGTGTCCACGCACGCCATCATCGTCATGCGCACCTGCGTGAAGCGCAGCGTCCGGCCTTCGACCTGGTAGCCGCCGCCGAACTGGTTGCACCCCGAGAACCCCTGCAACTGGTTCCCAAGGGGATCGAGACGGAAATAGGCTTCCTGGCGGTCCGCGGGCGTGACCACCGCCTGACCGCCGGCTTCCACCAGCTTCCAATGCGTGTTCTCGAGCGTGGCGCTCGCGGTGCCCGCGCACGTTTCGCCTGGCATCACGGCGATGAACTTTTCGACGACCAGCGCAGGCTGCGTCCCGGAGCCTTCCATGCGCGGTTGCATGGCGATTCGCCCGTCGACTTTCACGAGCACCTCCTGACCCGGCTGCTGGCGCGCGGCGGAATAGGCGCGCTCGAGCGCGGCGTTGTCGGCCGTCTGCGCAACTGGAAACTTCAGCTGCGTGAGGCACTCTCGAAAGAGGCCGGCGTCGGCCATGTACGTGTAAACGCCGCGCATCATCACGCGCGGCTCGAGGGGCTTGTAGCTCGCGTTGCGCTTGAGCTCATGGTTGGCAGTCGATTGGATCGGGTTGCCGGCCGCATCGAGCTTGAGCAACGTCTCCGGATTCTCGATCGAGAAGATCAGCGGCGCCTCGCCGCTGCCGCGCAGCGTGACCTTTCTGGCGTCCGGCGACATGCTCCAGGCGCCGATGTCATAGAAGCTGTCGCCCTCACCCGCGCCCTTGCCCAGGTATGTCATGCGCAGGAAGTACACGCGATCCCTGCGCACGTCGAGCGAATAGCGTATGCCGGCGCAGTCGGCGCACGGGAGCACTCCCTCGTACAGAGCTGGCAACATCGCGTCCGCCATCATGCGGACATCGGGCGAAGCGACCGGTGGCGCCGGCTTGACCGTCGCGTCCTGCGTCACGCCGAAACAGCCAGCCAGTGCGGCGCCCATGAGCAGGCACGCAACCGCAGCAACGAACCGCACGAGGTGATTGCACGCCTTCATCTGAAACCTCCCACCAGCCTGATCATGCTTGCCAGAAACCCGCGACCCGATCGATCGTCCAGTACATCGCCATGCTGCCGATGGCGTACACCGGCACGCGCCACGCCCACGCGGGCATCGTAACCGTTGTCCTCTGCAGCAACGCAACGAGCGCGAAAACAGCTGCGATAAAGACCAGTTGACCGAACTCCACTCCTACGTTGAAGAAGAGCAACGCAAGCGGAATCGCATCCTCGGGCATGCCCACCTCGCGCAACGCACCGGCAAACCCGAAGCCGTGCAGCAAGCCGAACAGGAAGGCGACAACCCAGGGCCAGCGTTGCGCCACGCTCGGGCGTCCGATGCGGCTGCGCACGATCTCGCTCGCCACGAACACGATGCTGAGCGCGATCGATGCCTCGACCGGGGCCTGCGGCACGTGCACGAGTCCCAGCGTCGCTGCCGCCAGCGTGATGCTGTGCGCGACCGTGAAAGCGGTGATCGTGACGACCACGCGCCGCCACCCCTGCACCAGGAACAGGAGCGCGAGCACGAACAGCAGGTGATCGATGCCGAGCAGGATGTGCTCGACGCCAAGGCCGAAGTACGTCCACGCCACCTGCCTCCAGCCCGGTGCTGCCTCGACCGCGACCGACGGCGAATCCGCCGTCAGCATGACGACCTGCGCTGTGCCGTCGAGGCGCTCGATGCGGATCAGCGCATCCGTCGAGACGCTGGCGAGTCCTTCGATCGTGATCACGCCTCCGTCGAGGCCGCCGGCGCAGCGCACGTTCCAGCGCTCGACATAGGCGCCGGCGCCGTATGAGCCCGCGGGTGGTGACGTGGCCCGGCAACTCTCCGGCAGCCGCGCGTTGATCCTGAGCCGCAGACCGCTGGTCGCCGGTACTTTCCACATGGCCTCGTAGGTCTCGGCGCCCGTCTGACGGAGTTGCAGATAGCCCGGCCAGAATTGGTGCGCCGACGAGTCGGTCGACCACAACCACGCGACCACGCATGCCAGCGCAGGCCACGCGCGACTCATTTCCGGTCCCCGTCAGCCTGCAATACCTGCACGGTCGGCGCGTGCTCGACGGTGACCGAGTAGCCCTCGCGCAGATTCCGGTAGAACTGATCGCTCATTTGCCGGCGCCGCTCGGCCAGCAACTCGCGCGCGACCTGGTCGCGAATGTCCACGAGCAGCGGCAGGGCGCCGGGAGTGATCGCCGTGACCCGCACCAGATGCAGCCCGTAGCCCGACTCGCTCGGACCGGCCCAGCGACCCTGCGGAAGCTCGATGAGCTGCGCTGCGAAGCCATCGCCAAACAGCCGGTCGAGCTCGTCGACCGCGATAGCGTCATACCCGGAAGCGAGCGCGATGGAATCGCCCAGGGTCGCAGTGCGCGGCTTCGTTGCCGAGGACTGGAGCTGCGCGAGAGCCGCCGCCGCATCCGCTGCCACGCGCTCGCCGCGACGATCGCGACTGAAGTAGAGGTGCTCGAAGCTCACGCGCGCCGGACGCCGGAACGCGTCCGGGTGCTGATCGAGGTATTGCTGCAGCTCCGCATCGGTGGGCTCGATCTGCGCGGCGAGATCGTCGCTCACGAATTCCATCTTCTGCCGCAGCCGGCGACGCACGATGGTGTCATCGCGATCGAGTCCCGTGGCCAGGGCTTCGCGATACAGCACCTCTTCGCGCACATAGTCCTCGACCAGGCTATCGAGCTCGTCCTGTGTCGGGGGCCGTTGCCACGTGCGCCGCCAGTTGTCAGCCAGGCCTTCGACCGTGCGTGCGCTGACCACGATCTCCTTGGGGCCTACGTCCTCGCCAGCCACCAGCCGATACAACACGAACAGGCCGATGCCGAGCAGCAGGAAGTGCAGCAGAGGGTCGCGCAGCAGGGTTTTCATCTCGCCAGCCGTCTGGTGCGGCCTCCGGAACCAAGGGGCCGCTTGTCGTTCCGCGCAATGCTAGCAGGCGGCCCCGGTCGGAGTTCTGAGCTGCTGTTAATAACTTGATTTATATAAGTTAATTGCCGCCTTATGAACCCGCCAGCCGGTTAGCACTCTAAGGACCGGACTGCTAACATACGGGCATCCGGGTGGATGGGGAGGTCTTCTGAGTCAATGAGCAAATCACTGGTCCTGAAGGGCGTCGATACACAGCAGCTCACGGGTCCGTTGGGGAACCTCGATGCGTACATCGAGCGCGTTTCAAGGATCCCCGTCCTGACGCGCGAGCAGGAAGTCGACCTCGCCCGGCGCTTTCGCCGCGATGACGACCTGGACGCCGCCCGCGAGCTGGTGCTTTCGCACCTGCGCTTCGTCGTGCACATCGCGCGTGGCTACGTCGGCTACGGGCTGCCGATCGGGGATCTCGTGCAGGAAGGCAACGTCGGCCTGATGAAGGCCGTGAAGCGCTTCGATCCCGAGGTCGGCGTGCGGCTGGTCTCCTTCGCGGTGCACTGGATTCGCGCCGAGATCCACGAATACGTGTTGCGCAACTGGCGGCTGGTGAAAATCGCCACCACCAAGGCGCAGCGCAAGCTCTTCTTCAACTTGCGGCGGCTGAAAAAGAATCTCGCCTGGCTGACCGACGCCGAGACGCGCGCGGTCGCGCAGGACCTCGGTGTGACGCCGCAGGAAGTCACGGAGATGGAAAAGCGCCTGTCGGCGCGCGACCTGTCGTTCGACCCTGTGCCGGAAAGCGATGACGAGGACACCTATAGTCCCGCGGTTTACCTTCCGGCCGCGGATGCGGATCCGTCGGTGCTGGTTGAGCGCGAGGAGTGGGAAGACACCACCCAGGATCGGTTGGGCGCGGCGCTCAAGACGCTCGATGCGCGCAGTCGCGACATCCTGAAGAGCCGCTGGATGAGTGGCGACGGCGAGAAAGCCACGCTGCACGAGCTCGCCGGGCGCTATGGCGTTTCCGCCGAGCGCATCCGGCAGCTCGAAGCGAACGCCATCAAGAAGCTGCGCGCGAAGGTCGTGCCGGAAGACGTGATCGAGGGCCGATAAGGGCGCTTGGTCGGCGCAGCGCTGAAATGAAAAAGCCCGGCGACAGCCGGGCTTTTTCTTGGGAGCGACCGTCCTCAGCCCTGCGTGATCGGCGTGAGAGTCAGCTCCACGCGCCGATTGAGCTGGCGTCCGTCCGGCGTATCGTTGCTGGCCACTGGCCTGCTTTCGCCCGCACCCACGGGGATCATGCGCTGTTGCATGACACCCTTGCCCCCGAGGTAGGTCGCAACGGTCTGGGCGCGACGTTCGGAGAGCGCCTGGTTGTACTGGTCCGTGCCCGTGTTGTCGGTGTGGCCGGCGACTTCGACGATGGTCTTCTCGTATTCCTTCAGGACCAGGCTCACCGAGTCGAGCACGCTGAAGAAGCCCGAGTTCAGGTCGGCGCTGTCAGTCTTGAACGTGATGTTGCCGGGCATGTTGAGCGTGATGTTGTCGCCGATGCGCGTGACACTCACGCCCGTGCCCTGCAGCTGCTGACGCAGCTTCGCTTCCTGCACGTCCATGTAGTAGCCAACGCTCCCGCCGGCGACCGCTCCGACACCCGCGCCGATCAGTGCACGCTCGCGCCGCTCCTTCGAGTCGTCGCCCGTGATCAGGCCGATCACCGCACCGGCGGCGGCGCCGATGCCCGCGCCTTTCACGGCCTTGCTGGTCTGCTGCTCACCCGTATAGGGATTGGTCGTCTGGCATCCCGCGAGTCCGACTGCGGCAGCCGCGACCGCCAGAGTCAGCACTTTCCATGCTCGCAATCTCTTCATGTTTCCTCCGCTCCAACTGCAGATCATGTTCGACGCATAGTCTGAATTCATGTTCCTGAACCGCCGTTGAACGGGTTCTCAACTACAGACCGTGCTCCGGCGCGGGCGGCGTCGTTGCTTTGCGATAGCCCTTGGGCCGGATCGCCACTGTATTGCGGACTACGCTGCAGCGCGTCCCATCGCTCAGATAGTAGCCGTACTCGAAAGTCGGTGTAGCGCGCCCGGCTGTCTCCAATTCGCGACGGACTTCGGCTTCAAGCTCAGCCGTCAGGTCGAAGCGCAGCTCGAGGTCTGTGTTGCCACCGCGCTGAAAGTCGATGCACATCGCGCGCGTCCAGACCGAGTAGCCGGGAAAGATACGCGCGCAGGCGAGCGCGGCGATGGGATCGGCGACCGCGGCCTGGTAGCCGCCGAACATCACGCCACCGGGATTGCGCGAGAACGTGTTGAGCGGCAGGCGCATGCGCAGGTGGCGCCAATCGGGACTCACTTCGAGCACCTTCACACGCATGAGAAAGAACGGCGGATAGAGCTCGAGTCGGCGCGCGTCGGAAAGGAATCGCGCGTGGGCGAAGTACTGCATCACGCGCTGGCCGACGGTGGGTTTGCTCATGGCACGAACCACGCGTTGTCTTGCGGGGCAGAAACCGCGGGCGTAGCTTTGCCGGCATGCCACGCAGCGCGCAAGCCTGGTTCGACGAATACTCCGAGAGCCATCGCAACCCCACCAACAAGGCTCTGCACTGGGTTTGCGTTCCGGTGATCCTGCTGAGCGTAGTGGGCTTCCTGTGGGCGCTGCCGTTTCCGGACACGTGGCGAGCAGTTTCCCCGTTCCTTAACTGGGCCACGCTGGTCGCGCTTCTCGCGGTGATCTATTACTTCACGCTGTCTTCGAGCCTGGGCGTCGGGATGATCGCGGTGATGGGCGCGATGCTCATGATCGTGCACTGGCTCGGTCAACTGCCCGTGCCGCTGTGGATCACCTGCGCGACGCTCTTCGTGGTGGCGTGGATCGGCCAGTTCATCGGCCATGCCGTCGAGGGCAAGCGGCCATCGTTCCTCAAGGACATCCAGTTCCTGATGATCGGCCCGTTATGGCTCCTCGCCCACGTTTTCCGCCGCGCCGGTATACCTTTCTGATCGATCGTCATAACCAAACTCACACCGAAGCGCTCTGCCCTTAGTCAGCCGCCGCACTGACCAACGACGCTAACGCGCCGCGCACCGCTGCGCGATCCTGTCGCCCGCACCGTTCATCGCGGCGCATCACTGCATCCGAAAGCCGTCGAGGCACGAACGGTCGTTCAAGGGAACGCCGTCCGCGGATCGATTGTTGCTTTCGCGGAATCAATGAAAGTCGCGGTGCCGGATTTTTCCGTGCAGTGCACATCGTTAGCTTGAGGCTCACGCAAGTCTTCATGAATGGGAGTCGACAGTGTTCGCGCGCCAGACAACCCGGGTTCTCCGTCGAGTGCGATGGATCGTCGCACTGGTGGTCGCGGGCGCGTCTGCGGTTGTCGCGGCACAGGAGCCCGTCCCCGAGGACACATCGGCCGTCGGTCTCCTGATCGAACGCGCCTACTCGCAGCCTGCAGCAGAAGGCTCCGGCCGCGGATTTTCGCTGGCGATCGACAATGACCTGTTAGCGCCTACCCAGACGGATCGCGACTACACGGGCGGTTTCGGGATCACGCTGGCTGGCGAGCAGACGGCCGACTATTGGTGGTCCCTCGACCCCCTGCTGCGGCGTATCGATGGGCTGCTTCTGTCAGAGGACAGTCGCGGCGGCGCTGCGACACACCACGCGCTGCAGGTCGGTCTCGTGAGCTTCACGCCGCAGGACCTGGTCACGGAGGACGTCGACTTCTCCGACCGTCCGTACGCGAGCCTGCTGTTTCTCACGACTGCGCGTCAGTATCTCGCTGCCGACGCGCGTTCGGTCCGCTACAGCCACCTGACCCTGGGCGTGCTCGGGCTGCCGTTCACAGCGGACGTCCACAACGCCATTCACAGGGCGGTGGGCAGCGATACGGCACGCGGGTACTCGCATCAGATCTCTTCGGGTGGCGAGCTGACCGCGCGCTACGTCACGGGCGGCTCGCGGTTGCGCGGGCAGCGCCTGACGCTCGGCAGCCGCACGCTCGAGTCGAAGACCACGTGGGAAGTCAGCACCGGGTATCTCACCGAAATGAGCTACTCCGTCGCGACGCGGCTGGGCAGCATCAATTCATCCTGGTGGACGTTCAATCCCGAGCGCGTCGATTACATCGCGCAACCGACACCCGTCGCCCGCAACAACGGACGGCGCGAGCTGTATGTCTGGGCCGGCGCGAAAGCGCGACTGCGCGCGTACAACGCGCTCCTGCAAGGCCAGTTCCGCGACAGCGATCACCGGCTCGCGAGCTCCGAGCTCAATCACGTGATCGGCGAGTTTTGGGTCGGAGTCACCGGCCGGTCCTCCGGCGGTACGGAAGTGAGCTACGCCATGCGCTACCAGACGGCGGAGATTCGCGACGGCCGCGGGAGCCGCAACCCGGTCTGGGCGGGCCTGACGATCAGTCACAGTTTCTGACGAACCCCCCTTAACCCTCCTCTCCCGTACGCGGGCAGGAGGGTTTCTTTTTTGTTCTTTTGCGGCACTTCAGGTCAGAGGCGTCGTCATCGCGAGGTCGATGAAGGCGCGCACCTTGGGAACCAGGTCGCGCCCGCCGAGGAAGATGGCGTGCACCGGCACCTTGGGTGCCGACCATGCGGACAGCACACGCTTGAGCGTGCCGCGGCTCACCTCGTCCTTGCCAATGGCCGCAGGCAGCAACGCGATGCCGAGTCCGCGCATGGCGGCGTCGCGCACCACGAGGCTGTCGTTTGCGCGAACGCGGGCGGGTCCGTCGATGCGCAGCTCGCGGGACAACGTGAGCAGGCGCCAGCCGCGCTGACCGCTCCCCGAGAACATCAGCAGCGGGTGCTTCCTCAGGTCGTCACCATCCTGCAGCGTCCCGTGACGCTGCAGGTAGGCCGGACTCGCATACAGGCCATAGGTGAGCTCGCCGACTTTGCGGGCGCCGACGGCCGATTCCTCGAGCGGCCCGGTATGCAGTCCCAGGTCGAAGCCCTCGGCGACCACATCGACGGGCCGCCCGCTGACGTCGATCTCCAGGGCGACCTGCGGATAGCGCTCGGCATAGCCATCGATCCAGCGACCGACCCCGGTGATCGCGAGCTCGGAGGCGATCGTGAGTCGCAACGTCCCCTGCGGGTCGCTCTGCAGGTTGCCGGCAATCGACTGGATATCCTCGACCGCGGCCAGCACGCCGAGGGCCTGGTCGTAGATCTGCTGGCCCACTTCCGTAAGCCGCACGCGCCGGGTGGTGCGTTCGAGCAGCCGGACGCCGAGCTCTTTTTCGAGGCTGGAGAGGCCTCGGCTCACGCGCGCTTTGTGAGTCCCGATGGCTGCCGCAGCCTTGGTGAAGCTTCCGGTCTGGACGACCTTGACGAAGGTCGAAAGCGACTGCAGGTCCATTTCTGTTGCCATCTTAGGCAACAATCATGCTCAAGTCACCCGGTTTGAGGCGTGAGGTGCATCATTGGACCACGCGGCGTCAGCAATAGTGCTGCATCGCAGCGTGCGAGTGGCGCCGGCTCGAGCGTCGGTCCTGCTGTATGATTCGCGCCCCATTTCTGCGCGCACACGACATCGCCCGCGAGCTGGAGACACCGTGGCCACCAAGGCAAGTGACGCCGCCCCGACGCGTAAGAGCGCCGCCTCCACACTCAATCCGCTCGATCTCTACAACGTCCGCGCGCAGCTCTCCGAAGAGGAGCAGATGGTGCAGGACGCCGTCGGGCGGATGGTGGACGAGAAGGTGATCCCGATCATCGGGCGATGCTTCGAGGAGCATCGCTTCCCGCGCGAGATCGTGCGCGAGCTGGCCGAGCTCGGGCTCCTCGGTGTGTACCTGAAAGGCTATGGCTGCGCCGGCCTCAACGCGGTCAGTTATGGCCTCATCTGCCAGGAGCTCGAACGCGGTGACTCCGGCATCCGCAGCTTCGTCTCGGTGCAGACGAGCCTGTGCATGTACCCCATCTACACCTACGGGAGCGAGGCGCAGAAACAGAAATTCCTGCCGGGCATGGCGCGCGGCGAAATCATCGGCTGCTTCGGGCTCACCGAGCCGCACGGCGGTTCGGACCCCGCGAACATGCGCACTCACGCCAAGCGCAAGGGCAAGGACTGGGTCCTGAACGGCGCCAAGATGTGGATCACGAACGGCACCATTGCCGATGTCGCGGTGGTGTGGGCCAGCACCGAGGACGGCATCCGCGGTTTCCTGGTCGAGAAGGGCATGAAGGGATTCGCCGCGCCCGAAATCGAGCGCAAGTTCTCGCTGCGCGCCTCGGTGACTTCGAGCCTCTTTTTCGACAACGTCGTGGTGCCGGAGGAGAACGTGCTACCCGGCGTCGTCGGGCTGAAAGGCCCACTCTCCTGCCTGAACCAGGCACGCTACGGCATCACCTGGGGCGTCATCGGCGCGGCGCAGGCGTGCCTCAGCCAGGTGCTCGACTACACCCGGAGCCGCGTGCTGTTCGGGCGACCGCTGGCGTACACGCAGGCGATCCAGATTCGCCTCGCGGACCACGCCCGGCGCATCACGACGGCGCAGCTGCTGTCGCTGCACCTCGGGCGGCTCAAGGACAAGGGCGAAATGGCACCGGCACAGGTATCGCTCGCCAAGTGGAACAACGTGCGCATGGCGATCGATATCGCGCGTGACTGCCGTGACATCCTCGGAGGCGCGGGAATCAGCGCCGAGTACGTGCCGATCCGGCACATGCTCAATCTGGAGAGCGTGATCACCTACGAGGGCACGGAGACGGTGCATCAGCTCACCGTCGGACGCGAGCTGACCGGGGTCGGCGCGTTCTAGGGCGCGAGGCTCAGACGCCCGGCAGCCAGCGGCGCACCAGCCGCAGCGTGTTCACGGGGTTGTAGACCGAGGTCGGCGGCACAACGTGTCGCACGCCGACCAGGGGTTGGCCGGCGATGGCGCGGCTGATCCACGAGGAGCCGCGCCCCTCCGAGTCCCACAGCTGCGCTCCGCGCCCGGACTTCGTGACGTGCGCGTTCATTGATCCAAGCGCGCGATCAAGGCGCGCTTCCATGTGCCAGGCGCTGAGAAGAACGCCCAGCGCGATCCAGTTCATGGC
>DATFEQ010000021.1:0-25477 GCA_035250905.1 Steroidobacteraceae bacterium | reverse complement strand
CGGCGTGGCTCATGCGTCGACCGCTCCTCATCCACGAGCAGAACGCGATCGCGGGGCTCACCAACCGCTGGCTCGCGCGACTCGCGCGCGAGGTGCTGGAAGCATTTCCTGGCAGTTTCCCGGCCAGCGCGCGTGCCCGTTGCATCGGTAATCCGGTGCGGCGCGAGATCGCAGCATTGCCGGCGCCCGACGTGCGCTTTGCGGACCGTTCCGGTCCGATCCGCGTGCTGGTGATCGGCGGCAGCCTGGGCGCAGCACGCCTCAACCTGCAGATGCCGCGCGCGCTCGCCCTCATGCCGCTCGCGGGGCGGCCCGAAGTGCGCCACCAGGCCGGTGAACGCGGCTACGAGGAGGCGAAGCAGGCGTATGCGCAAGCGGGCGTCGCTGCGCGCATCGAGCCTTTCATCGAGGACATGGCGGCTGCCTACGGCTGGGCCGACCTGGTCGTCTGTCGCGCGGGGGCCATCACGGTTTCCGAGCTTGCGGCGGCTGGACTGGGCGCGATCCTCGTCCCTTATCCGTCTGCCGTCGACGATCACCAGACGCACAACGCGCGTTTTCTCACCGAGGCGGGTGCCGCGGTGGTCATGGCGGATCGCGACCTCCAGGCCGAGCGCCTGTGTGCCGAGCTCACGCGGTTGACCGGCAAGCGCAGCGAGCTCCTCGAGATGGCGCGTCGCGCCCGCGCCCGCGCGCTGCCCAATGCCGCGGATGAGCTCACGCGTGCGGTGCTGCAGGCTGCCGGGAGCGGCTCATGACGCAGTCCTTGCGCCGCCTGACCGACAACCGCATGCGGCGGATCCAGCACATTCACTTCGTGGGGATCGGCGGCAGCGGCATGGGCGGCATCGCCGAGGTGCTCATCAACCTGGGTTACGACGTGCGGGGCTCGGACCTCAAGCCGAACACGGTCACGGAGCGCTTGCAGGGGCTCGGCGCGAAGATCGCGTTCGGGCACGACGCGAACAACCTCGGCGACGCCGACGTCGTGGTGGTGTCGAGCGCGGTAAGGCCTGACAACCCCGAGGTGCAGGCGGCGCTCGCGCGGCGGTTGCCGGTCGTGCAGCGCGCCGAGATGCTCGGCGAGCTGATGCGCTTCCGCTACGCGATCGCGGTGGCCGGCACCCATGGCAAGACCACGACGACGAGCCTGGTGGCGAGCATTCTTGCCGAGGGCGGCGAAGATCCGACCTTCGTCATCGGCGGACGCTTGAAGAGCGCCGGGAGCAATGCGCGCCTGGGCGCCGGGCGCTACCTCGTGGCCGAGGCTGACGAAAGCGACGCGTCCTTCGTGCACCTGCAGCCGATGATCGCGATCGTCACGAATATCGACAACGACCACCTGGTGACGCACGAGGGCGACTTCGCACGGCTCAAGCAGAGCTTCGTCGATTTCCTGCACAACCTGCCGTTCTACGGCCTCGCGGTGCTGTGCATTGACGATGAGCACGTGCGCGACATCCTGCCGCGCGTCGGCAGGCCGGTCATCACCTATGGCATCGAGCACGAGGCGGACGTTCGGGCACTGAAGATTACGCGTCGCGGGCCGAAGACCACCTTCGACGTGGCACGACCGGGCCATGCGCGACCGTTGTCGGTGACCGTGAACCTGCCGGGCACGCACAACGTGCTCAACTCGCTGGCCGCGATCGCAGTCGGCAGCGAGCTCGGGATCGCGGACGATGCGCTGGCGCGCGCGCTCGAGAATTTCCAGGGGATCGATCGCCGCCTGCAGGTGATCGGCGAGGTGGCCACCGCTGCCGGCCGCGTCACGCTGATTGACGATTACGGTCATCACCCGACCGAAGTGGCGGCGACACTCGATGCCATTCGCCAGGGTTGGCCCAACCGCCGCCTGGTGCTCGCGTTCCAGCCACACCGCTACACACGCACCCGCGACCTGCTCGATGACTTCGCGCGCGTGTTGTCAGTGGCGGACGCGTTGCTCGTGACCGAGGTGTACGCCGCCGGCGAAGCGCCGATCGCCGGCGCCGACGGCCGGGCGATTTGTCGCGCCGTGCGCTCGCGCGGCCAGGTGGAGCCGGTGTTCGTCGAGCGCGTCGAGAAGCTCGCGGGCGCGCTCAAGGACGTGCTGCGCGATGGCGACGTCGTCGTGACGATGGGCGCGGGCAACATCGGCGCGGTAGCGCACGAGCTGCCGGTGAAACTCGGTGCGGTCAAGGCCGTGCGGGGTCACAAGTGAACGCCGTGGCCATCACCGCGGATTTCACCGGGCGCGTGCTGTTCAACGAGCCCATGTCGCGCCACACCTCGTGGCACGTGGGCGGCCCCGCGGACGTGTTCTTCCAACCGCGCGATGCCGACGATCTGGCGGCGTTCCTGCACAGCCTGCCTGCCGGCACGCCGCTGCATTGGATCGGACTTGGCAGCAACGTGCTGATCCGCGACGGCGGGTTGCGCGGCGTGGTGATCACAACGCACGGCACGCTCGATCGCCTGGAGCGCGTGAGCGATACCGATGTCTTTTGCGAAGCCGGCGTCGCCTGTGCGCGGCTCGCCAAGCAGTGTGTGAAGTGGGGCCTGGGGCCCGCGGAATTCTTCGCGGGCATACCCGGGACGCTGGGGGGCGCGCTCGCGATGAACGCGGGCGCTTTTGGCGGCGAGACCTGGCGGCACGTGGTCGAAGTCGAGACCATCGACCGGGGCGGCGCGCGCCGCACACGTGCCGCCAGCGAATACCGCGTGGGCTATCGCAGCGTCAGCGCCCCGGCTGAGGAGTGGTACCTCTCGGCGCGGCTCAGCTTCGAACGGCGCCCCGAGGCGCATCAGGACGAGATCCGAGCGCTGCTCGCGCGCCGCAAGGAGAGCCAGCCGATCGGCGCGTGGAGCTGCGGTTCCACGTTTACCAATCCGCCGGGCGATCACGCCGCGCGCCTCATCGAAGCAGCGGGGCTCAAGGGCTACCGCATCGGCGGCGCGTCCGTGTCGACCAAGCATGCGAATTTCCTTTTAAACGAGGGCGAGGCGACGGCGCGCGACCTGGAGCAGCTCGTGCTGCATGTCCAGCAAACCGTCGAGCATATCCACGGCGTGCACCTCGAACCCGAGGTGCGCGTCATCGGAGAGCCGGCATGAGCGCCGCCCGCAAGCCCGTCGCCACGTCGCGCATCACCGATGCGCGTGCCTTCGGGCGCGTCGCGGTGCTCATGGGCGGCACGAGCTCCGAGCGCGAAGTGTCGCTCGATTCGGGTCGCAATGTGCTCGCGGCGCTCCAGACGCGTGGAGTCGATGCCCAACCGGTCGACGGCATTCCGGCATTGCTCCAGGCGCACCAGGCCAACAGATTCGATCGGGTCTTCAACATCCTGCATGGAGGGGAGGGCGAGAATGGCGTGCTGCAGGGTTTACTCGAAGCGCTCCGCGTGCCCTATACGGGCTCGGGCGTGCTTGGTTCCGCACTCACCCTCGACAAGATCCGCACCAAGCAGGTGTGGATCGCTGTCGGGTTGTCCACGCCGCGCTACGCTCGCATCGCATCGGGGCAAGACCTCGAGCAGGCGGCGCTTGAGATTGGTCTACCGGTGATCGTGAAGCCCTCGCTCGAAGGATCGAGCGTGGGCGTGAGTCGTGTATTCCGCACCTCGGAGCTGTCCCAGGCGGTCGAGCTCGCCGGGCGCTATCCCGGCGAGCTGCTGATGGAGCAGCTCATCGACGGCGGGGAATTCACGGTCGGCATCCTCGGCGACGAGGCGCTGCCGTCGATCCAGATCATTCCCGCGGGCGATTACTACGACTACCACGCGAAGTACATCGCGGAGGACACGCAGTATCTGTGCCCGGGGCTGACGGGCGCGACCGAAGATGAGATCGGCGCGCTGGCGCTCAACGCCTTTCGCGCCGCGGGCTGCGCCGGCTGGGGGCGCGTCGACCTGATGCGCGACACCCAGGGCCGCAACTTCCTGCTCGAGGTCAACACCACGCCGGGGATGACGAGCCACTCGCTGGTGCCGAAAGCCGCACGCGCGCGTGGCATCGACTTCGAGGAGCTGGTGTGGCGCATCCTCGAGTCGAGCTGCCGGCGAGAGCAGCGATGCTGACCTCGCCACTCAAGCGTCGCAATCGCCGCAAGCTC
Source organism: Steroidobacteraceae bacterium (assembly GCA_035250905.1). Classification (GTDB taxonomy): domain Bacteria; phylum Pseudomonadota; class Gammaproteobacteria; order Steroidobacterales; family Steroidobacteraceae; genus DATBVX01. The sequence goes on along the minus strand of DATFEQ010000021.1, from coordinate 21,384 downwards.
ACGAAGCCGCAATGGCGGCTGCCGCAGCTGCAATGGAAACGCATGGCCACCGCGTTCGCATTCTTCGCGCTGGCCGCCTGCGTGGCGTACGGAATGATCCTGGCGCTCGACCAGCCGCTGCGCATCGTCTCCATCGAGGGCCGCTTCCAGCGGGTCTCACCCGTGCAGGTGGAGCAGGCGGTCTCCGGCGGGTTGAAGCAGGGATTCATGTCGGTGGATCTCGAATCGGTGCGCCATCGCGTCGAGCAGTTGCCGTGGGTCGATCGCGCGCGCGTGCAGCGCCGCTGGCCACATGGCCTGCGCATCGAAGTGACGGAACAGGTTGCGGCGGCACGTTGGGGAGCGTCGGGTCTCCTCAACACACGTGGCGAGCTCTTCATGAAGGAAGCGCGCCACGTGCCGCCGGAGCTGCCGCGCCTCACCGGCCCGGATGGCAGCGAATGGCAGGTCGCACAACGCTATCTGAGCGCGCAGGGTCGGCTGATCGAAGCCGGCATGCGTCTCGCTGCGCTCGATCTCGATGCGCGCGGCGCCTGGCAACTCGAGCTCGCCAATGGCGTGAGCGTGCGACTCGGCCGCCGCCAGGTCGACGAACGGCTCGACCGCTTCATCCAGACCGCCCTGCCGGTGATCGGCGGGCACGCATCCGAGATCAGCTACATCGACATGCGTTACAGCAACGGCTTCGCGATCGGCTGGAAACGCTCCAGCGGTCTCGCCAGCCGTGACGACGCCTCCAAACCAGCGCGGGGCGCTCTCCCGCCACGTTCGCCAGCCTGAGGTAAGGCACCACATGCACAAACGCTCTGACCGCAACCTCCTCGTGGGGCTCGACATCGGTACCTCCAAGGTGGTCGCCATCGTGGGCGAGGTCATGCCGGATACCACCATCGAAGTGATCGGAATCGGCTCGCATCCCTCGCGCGGCCTCAAGAAGGGCGTGGTGGTCAACATCGAGTCCACCGTGCAGTCGATCCAGCGCGCGGTCGAGGAAGCCGAGCTCATGGCGGGCTGCGAGATTCACTCGGTCTACACCGGCATCGCCGGCAGTCACGTGCGCAGCCTCAACTCGCACGGCATCGTCGCGATCCGCGACAAGGAAGTGACCGGGGGCGATGTCGATCGTGTGATCGACGCGGCCAAGGCGGTCGCGATTCCCGCGGACCAGAAGATCCTGCACGTGCTGCCGCAGGAATTCATCATCGACAACCAGGAAGGCATTCGCGACCCGATCGCGATGTCGGGCGTGCGCCTCGAAGCCAAGGTGCACATCGTCACGGGCGCCGACAGCGCGGCGCAGAACATCGTCAAGTGCGTGCAGCGCTGCGGCCTCAATGTCGAGGACGTGGTGCTCGAGCAGCTGGCGTCGAGCTACGCGGTGCTCACCGACGACGAAAAGGAGCTGGGCGTGTGCCTGGTCGACGTCGGCGGCGGCACCACCGACATCGCCGTCTTCTCCGGTGGCGCCATCCGTCACACCGCGGTGATCCCGATCGCGGGCGACCAGGTCACCAACGACATCGCGGTGTCGATGCGTACGCCAACGCAGTACGCCGAGGACATCAAGCTGCGCTATGCGTGCGCGCTGTCGCAGCTCGCCAATCCCGACGAGACCATCGAGGTACCGAGCGTGGGCGATCGACCGCCGCGGCGTCTCGCGCGCCAGACGCTCGCCGAGATCGTCGAACCGCGCTACGAGGAGCTCTTCGCGCTGGTGCGCGAGGAGCTGCGTCGCTCTGGATTCGAGGAAGCCATCGCCGCGGGCGTCGTGCTCACCGGCGGCAGCTCCAAGATGGAAGGTGCGGTCGAGCTCGCCGAGGAAATCTTTCACATGCCGGTGCGGCTCGGCATTCCGCAGCACGTCAACGGCCTCGTCGACGTCGTCAGCAACCCGATTCACTCGACGGGCGTGGGCCTGCTGCTGTACGCGCGCGCCAACACATTCGGCGCAGTGCGCGAGAAACCGATTCTGGGTGGAGTGAGAAACGTGTTCGATCGCATGGGAACGTGGTTCCAGGGGAATTTCTGAAGAGGGAGCGTCGAGTCGAGGGGTTCTTACGGGCTAATTCCGAGGAGAAGTTCATGTTCGAATTGATGGATGCCTACAGTCAGAGCGCAGTGATCAAGGTGCTGGGGGTGGGTGGTGGCGGTGGCAATGCCGTCTCACACATGGTGAATTCCGGCATCGAGGGAGTGGATTTCATCTGCATCAACACCGACGCGCAGGCGCTGAAGCACTCCAAGGTGAAGACCTCGTTGCAGATCGGCTGCAACATCACCAAGGGGCTTGGCGCCGGCGCGGATCCGGAAGTCGGCCGGCAGGCCGCCATGGAGGATCGCGATCGCATCATCGAGTTGATCGAGGGGTGCGACATGCTCTTCATCACCGCCGGCATGGGTGGCGGCACGGGCACGGGCGCGGCTCCGGTCGTCGCGGCCGTGGCCAAGGAGCTCGGTATCCTCACGGTCGCGGTGGTGACGAAGCCCTTCGACATGGAGGGCGGCAAGCGCATGCTGATCGCGGAGCACGGCATCGCGGAGCTCGGCAAGTTCTGCGACTCGCTGATCACGATCCCGAACCAGAAGCTGCTGACGGTGCTGGGTGGCGAGACGACGCTGCTCGATGCCTTCAAGTCCGCCAACCAGGTGCTGCAGGGTGCCGTGCAAGGCATCGCCGAGCTGATCACGCGGCCGGGCCTCATCAACGTCGACTTTGCCGATGTGCGCACGGTGATGTCGGAGACGGGCATGGCGATGATGGGGTCGGGCGCGGCGAGCGGCGAAGAGCGCGCGCGCGAGGCGGCCGAAGCCGCGGTCTCGAGCCCGCTGCTCGAGGACATCAATCTCGCGGGCGCCCATGGGATTCTCGTCAACGTGACCGCTGGCATGGACCTCTCGATCGGCGAGTTCGAGATCGTCGGCAACACCGTCAAGAAGTTCGCCTCCGACGACGCCACGGTCGTGGTCGGAACGGTCATCGATCCCGACATGAGCAACCAGGTGCGCGTCACGGTCGTCGCGACCGGTCTCGGACGTCCGACGGTGCGCCAGCAAGCGCATGTGTCGCAGCCACAGATGCGCGTGGTCGCCCAGCGGGGCCGCGGTCCGATGAGCGGCGCCGACTATGCGGCGCTCGACAAGCCCACGGTGCAGCGGCAACGCGCGGTAGGGGACGGGATCCGGGGCGACGCCACCGGGGAGGACCTGCTGGACATCCCGGCCTTCCTCAGGCGCCAGGCGGACTGACGGCCATGAGCGCATGGGGGCTTAGGGCCCGCTGAACCGTCTAACGCAGGAGAGACAGGAAGCGTGTGCCTCTGATTTGGCGCATGTTTTGACCCTGTGATACGGTAGCGCCCCTTTTTAAGTTAAGGCGGGGGTCGGCAGCGGGGCGCGTCGACCGCGAACGGTGACTCGGGCGTACAGGGCGCCTCGGGCCAACGGCCGCCGCGTCAGTGCGAGCATGGTCAATCAGCGAACCCTCAAGAACAGCATCCGGGCCACCGGTGTCGGGCTGCACACCGGGAAAAAGGTCCTCATGACCCTGCGACCCGCGCCAGCCAACGTCGGCATCGTCTTTCGTCGCGTCGACCTGGACACACCGGTCGACATCCGTGCCCACGCCGAGAACGTGGGCGACACCATGCTCGGTACCACGCTCGTCAAGGATGGCGTCAAGATCTCGACGGTCGAGCATCTACTCTCGGCTTTCGCGGGACTGGGCATCGACAATGCGTTCGTAGAAGTGAGCGCGCCCGAAGTGCCGATCATGGACGGCAGCGCTGGCCCGTTCGTCTTCCTGCTCCAGTCGGCGGGCATCGAAGAGCAGAGCACACCGAAGCGTTTCGTGCGCATCAAGAAGAGCGTCCGCGTCGAGGACGGCGACAAGTGGGCGCGTTTCGACCCGTTCGACGGGTTCAAGGTGAATTTCGAGATCGAGTTCAATCACCCGATATTCAAGAAGCGCTCGCAGGTCGCCTCGATGGATTTTTCGACCACTTCCTTCCTAAAGGAGGTCAGTCGTGCGCGCACATTCGGCTTCATGCGCGACCTGGAGACGCTGCGCGCCCGCAATCTCGCGCTCGGCGGCACGATGGACAACGCCATCGTGCTGGATGATTTCCGGGTGTTGAACGAGGACGGGCTCCGCTACGAGGACGAGTTCGTCAAGCACAAGATCCTCGATGCGATCGGCGACCTGTACCTGCTCGGGCACAGCCTGATCGGCGAGTTCAGTGGGTTCAAGTCGGGTCATGCGCTCAACAATCGGTTGTTGCGCACCCTGGTCGCCACGGCCGACGCGTGGGAAGAAGTCACCTTCGAGACCGCTGCCGAGGCACCCATCTCATTCGTGAGCGCCGCAGCAGCCTCGGCGTAAGGACGATCACCCCTTCGGCTGGACCTTGACGCGGATGCGCTCAACAGCGATTCCGGTCGCCTGGGAGAGCGCCTGTCGCAGGCGGGGGGCTTCGAATCGCAGTCGCGCGCAGAAGGCGGCGGAATCCAGCCATATGACCAATTCCTGCGGGCGGTGCGTGGCTGCCGTCACATGGGCTGCCAGGCCCGGGGGCAGCGCGCCCTGCACCAAGTCCCTGAATTGGATCGCCGATTTGGACCTGTTGGCAAGGTGCTGCAGGCGGCCTGTGGGAGCGTGAAGCAGGTCACCGATGGAACGTGGTTTGTGCGGTTTGTGCACTGCGATCAATCGCGTATTGAGAAGCAGGTCGGCCGCAGATTCATTGTGTTACGCGGCTCCCTTGGGCATAGTCTACCGGACTGCAAAAGGCAAACTCACCGAAAGGTGGGGACGCAAAGCCACCGGTCTACGGCGTGAGCTATGACAGCGGGGTTGCCAGGATGAACAGGTTTTTGCGAAGCATCTCGTCTGTCGCGGTGGTCCGCCGCGGGCCTGAGCCCGTCACGGAAAGACGGTCGATTGCAATCGAATCGAGCTTTCTGGAGTGCTCGGCATGAATGTCATTTTCTTCAGTCGCGGCCAGGGGCGTGCACGTCACGTCAACTTCGCGCACCCGATAGCCCTCGCAGCGACAGCGGTCGCGGCGCTCGCCTTGCTCGGCGGCGCGTACTTCCTCGGTCACGAGATCGGTGAGCGCGATGCCGCCAGCCAGCCCGGACTCCAGGCGGCGGAGTGGTCGCGCAAGCTCGCGGCTCAGCAGGCGCAGATCGCGGAAACGCGTCGCGTGCTGCAGGAACATGTCGATGCCCTCGCCAAGCGCGTGGGCCAGATGAACGCGCACGTCATCCGACTCGATGCGCTCGGGCGCCGCCTCACGCAGATGGCGAACATCGACGAGCGTGAATTCGACTTCGGCAATCCACCGGCGCAAGGCGGACCCGAGAGCGACATGCAGGGACAGGCCGCGCAGATCCCGGAGCTCACCGCCATGATCGATGAGCTCGGACGGGAAGTGGAGCAGCGCGAAGTCGAGCTGGGCGTGCTCGAGAACGTGATTCTGAGCCGCAAGCTCAACGAGCAGATTCGCCCCGCCGGGCGCCCGGTGCGCGATGGCTGGATCTCGTCATACTTCGGTTCGCGCTCGGATCCCTTCACCGGCTACACCGCGTTCCACAAGGGCGTCGACTTCGCAGGCCGCAAGGGCGCGGAGGCGGTGGCGGTGGCCGCGGGCGTGGTGACCTGGTCGCGCGAGCGCTTCGGCTACGGCAAGATGGTCGAGATCAACCACGGTAACGGCTACATCACGCGCTACGCACACAACGAGCGCAACCTGGTGTCCGTCGGTGAGACGGTACGGAAGGGTCAGCCGGTCGCGTTGATGGGCTCGACCGGGCGCGCCACCGGCCCCAACCTGCATTTCGAAGTGCTGAAGAACGGGCGCCAGGTGAATCCGCTGCAATTCATTTCGGCTGGTTCGAGCCCGGTCGCCAACAGTCGTCGCTGAAGCGCTCTCCGGTTCCGGTTTCCATTCAACGCTGAACTCTCCGCCGGCGGCGGGGTCGTTCCCTCGCGGGTCGAGAGCCGAACGGGCTGCGTGATTTCCCTCGCCGCGGCCGCCCCCGTACAATACGCGCCCTTTTGAGCCGGGCCCGCAGTGGTCTTCCAGCGGGCACGCGGCGCGGACCAAGGATTTTCGATCGTGTTGCAGTTTCTCACGCGCATCTTCGGCAGTCGCAATCAGCGCCTGCTCAAGGGCTATGGACAATCGGTGCGCGAGGCGAACGCGCTGGAACCGGCGATGCAGGCGCTCACGGATGAGCAGCTGCGCGCCAGGACGGACGAACTCCGCCAGCGCCTCGCTGCCGGTGCCACGCTAGAGCAGCTGATACCGGAAGCGTTCGCCGCCGTTCGCGAGGCGTCGCGGCGCACGCTCGGCCTGCGCCACTTCGACGTGCAGCTGATGGGCGGCATGACGCTGCACGAGGGCAAGATCGCCGAAATGCGCACGGGCGAAGGCAAGACGCTCGTCGCTACACTGGCGGCCTATCTCAACGCGCTCTCCGGCAAGGGCGTGCACGTCGTTACCGTCAACGAATACCTGGCACAGCGCGACGCCGACTGGATGGGTCCGATCTACCGCTTTCTCGGGCTCACGGTCGGCGTCATCAAGAACGGGCAGCCGCCAGCCGAGAAGCGCGCCGCCTACGCCGCCGATATCACCTACGGCACCAACAACGAGTACGGCTTCGACTACCTGCGCGACAACCTCGCGTTTCGCCTCGAGGAACGGGTGCAGCGGCCACTCAACTACGCCATCGTGGACGAGGTCGACTCGATCCTGATCGACGAGGCGCGCACGCCCCTGATCATCTCGGGGCCGGCGGAGGAGAGCACCGAGCTTTACGTGAAGATCAATGGGCTCGTTCCGCGGCTCAAGGTGCAGAAGCAGGAAGATGGTCCCGGCGACTACGCGGTCGACGAGAAGAGCAAGCAGGTGCACCTGAGCGAGGAGGGGCATGAGCACGTCGAGCAGCTCATGGCGGAGGCCGGGCTGCTGCGCGAGGGCGAGAGCCTGTACGACGCCGCCAATATCCGGCTGATGCATCACCTGAATGCCGCGTTGCGCGCGCAGGCCCTCTATCACCGCGACATCGAATACATCGTCCGCAACGGCGAAGTCGTGATCGTCGACGAGTTCACGGGCCGCACCATGCCGGGCCGGCGCTGGTCGGACGGGCTGCACCAGGCGGTCGAGGCCAAGGAAAAGGTGCGCGTGCGCGAGGAGAACCAGACGGTCGCCTCGATCACCTTCCAGAATTACTTCCGCCTGTACACCAAGCTCGCCGGCATGACCGGCACGGCGGATACCGAGGCGTTCGAGTTCCAGCAGATCTACGGGCTGGAAGTGGTCGTGATCCCGACGCACAAGCTGATGATCCGCGACGATGCGCCCGACCTCGTGTACCTCACCCAGAAGGACAAGTTCACGGCGATCATCGAGGACATCCGCGACTGCATGCAGCGCGAACAGCCGGTGCTGGTCGGCACCACGTCGATCGAGACCTCTGAATTCCTGTCGGGCCTGTTGAACAAGGAAGGCGTCGGGCACCAGGTGCTCAACGCGAAGCAGCACGAGCGCGAAGCACACGTCGTCGCGCAGGCAGGCAGGCCCGGCACCGTCACGATCGCGACCAACATGGCCGGCCGCGGCACCGATATCGTGCTGGGCGGCAACCTCGAGGCGGAGCTGCATGCGCTCGAGAATCCAGCGTCCGACACCGTCGAGAACGTCAGGAACGACTGGCAGGAGCGTCACAACCGCGTCGTGCAGGCGGGCGGTCTGCACATCGTCGGCACCGAGCGGCACGAGTCGCGACGTATCGACAACCAGTTGCGCGGGCGCTCGGGTCGCCAGGGCGATCCGGGTTCGAGCCGCTTCTACCTGTCGCTCGAAGACAACCTGATGCGCATCTTCGGCGATCCCAACCGCACCAAGGCGCTGCTGTCGCGCGTGGGCATGAAGGAGGGCGAGGTCATCGAGAGCCGCATGCTCACTCGCCAGATCGAGAAGGCGCAGCGCAAGGTCGAGGCCCACAACTTCGACGCGCGCAAGAATCTGCTCGAGTACGACGACGTCGCCAACGACCAGCGCAAGGTGATCTACCAGCAGCGCAGCGAGCTCATGGCCGAGGAAGACGTGGCGGACGCGGTGCGTGGCATTCGCGAGGAAGTCGTCAACACCCTCATCAGCCAGTTCGTGCCGCCCGGAAGTGTCGCCGAGCAATGGGATGTTGCCGCCCTCGGCAGCGCGGTCGAGCGCGACTTCGGTCTCAAGCTCGACATCCGGGTCTGGCTCGAAAGCGACCAGGCACTCGACGAACAAGGCTTGCGCAAGCGGATCGTGGACGAGGTCGCGGCCGCCTACGAGCAGAAGGTGACCCAGTACGGCGTCCCGTTCATGCGCCACGTCGAGAAGGCGATCATGCTGCAGCAGCTCGACGTGCACTGGCGCGAGCACCTGGCGGCCATGGACTACATGCGCCAGGGTATTCACCTGCGCGGCTACGCGCAGAAGAATCCCAAGCAGGAATACAAGCGCGAGGCGTTCGAGCTCTTCAGCGCCATGCTGGAACGCATCAAGTTCGACACGGTGACGATCCTTTCCAAGCTCCAGGTGCGCAGCCAGGAGGAGATCGAGCGCGAAGAGCAGGAACGGCAACGCCGCCTGGCGCGCGCGCTACAGGCCCAGCATGCGCAGGCGCAATCGCTGGTCGCTCCCGAGGAACCAGAAGCCGCCGGCCCGGTCGCGCGACAGCCAGCAGGGCCGTCACAGGCGCCGTTCGTGCGCGGCGATCGCAAGGTGGGACGCAACGAGCCCTGCCCGTGTGGCTCCGGCAAGAAGTACAAGCACTGCCATGGCGCGCTGCAGGGCGACGTGAGGCGTGAGGCCTAACTCCGCACTGCCGACGATCCGCGTGGTGGCCGGCGCCCTGTTCGATGCACAGGGCCGCGTCCTCATCGCGCAACGACCCGTCGGCAAGCACATGGCAGGCCGCTGGGAGTTTCCGGGCGGAAAGATCCAGGCAGGTGAAAGCGAGCTGGCAGCGTTGCGGCGCGAGCTCAACGAGGAGCTCGGAGTAACGCTCGAGGATGCCGAACGGATGCTCGAGCTCTCGCATGACTACCCGGAGCGCCGCGTGCAGCTGTGCATGTGGCGTGTGACCGCCTACCGCGGCGAACCCCGCACGCTCGATGGCCAGGCGCTGAAATGGGTCGATCCCGCCGACCTCGCGAGCGAGGACCTGCTCGAGGCCGACCGGCCAATCGTGCTAGCGCTGCAGGAGAGCCGCTAGGGGCTCCTATCCTCCGGCTGGTGGGCGACTGCCGGCGCGTCCTGCTTTCCCCGCAGATGCTCCTCGAAGAAGCGGGTCACCATCGTGTAGCCGTGCAGACCGGTGTCCGTGTGTCGCAGCAGGCCGTGCTTGCTGCCGGGGTAGGTCATGACATCGAAGGGCTTATTGAGCTTCTGCAATGCGCCGAAGAGCCTGGTGCTGTGAGAAAACAGCACGTTGTCATCCGCCATACCGTGCATGACCAATAGTGGCGCGCGCAGATTGCCCGCGTGCGGCATGACAGCACTCGCTTCATATCCCGCAGCATTCACCAGCGGCTGGCCGAGGTAGCGCTCCGTGTAGTGCGTGTCGTAGAGCCGCCAGTCGGTAACGGGTGCGCCCGACACGCCCGCCTGAAAATAGTCGGGGGCGTTCAGCAGACACATGAGCGTCATGTATCCGCCGTAGCTCCAGCCGAAGATGCCGACGCGCCGCGCATCGACATGAGGCAGGGTGCGCAAGTACTCGACGCCGCGCACCTGGTCCGCGACTTCGACCTGTCCCATGCGCAGGTGCAGGGGCGACTCGAACGCGACGCCGCGAAATCCGGATCCACGATTGTCGAGCGTGAACACGATGTATCCGCGCTGGGCGAGATATTGTTCGTAGTAGCGGCCCCAGGAGCGGGTCACGTTCTGCACGCCCGGCCCGCCGTACACCGTGACAATCACCGGATACTTGACCGTTGCATCGAAGTGCGGCGGCTTGAGGATGCGGTAGTAGAGGGTCGAGCCGTCCGCGGCGGGCAGCGTGCCAAACTCCGATGGACTGTGATGATCCAGGTAGGGCCAATAAGGATGCTTCTCATCAAGCGCGTTGTCGATGAGGGTCGCAAGCTCTCGACCGTCGGAGGCGCGCACGCGCACTCGCGGCGGGCGCTCGGTGCTCGAGAAGGTCTCCAGGAAGAACCGTGTATCGGTCGCCATCGCCACGCTGTGCCAACCGGTCTCGTCGGTGATTCGGCGAACCTGCGCCGGCGCGCTCGTGCCGAGCGACGTGGCATAGAGATGCCGCTCCAGCGGACTGCGTTCGTTCGCCATGAAGTAGACCAGCTTGCGCTGTTCATCGACTCCTTGTACCGCGCGTGCCGCGCGATCCCCGACGACCATCCAGTCCCCCGCGGTGAGCGGGCGCACGAGGTTACCCTCCAGGTCATAGAGATAAAGATGGCGCTGCCCGGTGCGGCTCGAGGCCCAGATGAAGCGCGACGACTTCTTGAGAAACGTGAGCTCGTCGTTCAGGTCCACCCACGTCGCGCTCGTCTCGGTGATCAACACGCGCGTGGCGCCCGTCGCAATATCCGCGGAGAGCAGGTCCAGACGCCGCTGGTCGCGTGATTGACGTTGTACTGCGAGGCGGCGCGAGTCCGGGAACCAGTCGACGCGCGCGAGGTAGATGTCGCGCTCGGTCCCGAGGTCGATACTGGTCGCCGCGCCCGTCTCGAGATCGATCACCTTGAGCTCGATCAGGGCGTTGCGCGTTCCCGCGGCCGGGTAGCGTTGCGACTGGACCTTGACGTCGTCGGCGTCGATCTCGAAGCGTCGATACTCCGGGACCACGCTCTCGTCCGTGCGCGTGAATGCGACGTAACGGTCGTTGGGCGACCACCAATAACCGGTGTTGCGATCCATCTCCTCCTGGGCGATGAACTCGGCCACGCCGTTGCTCACCAGTCCCCCGCCGTCACTGGTCAGCGCGCGTTCCTTGCCCGACGCGAGATCCAGCACCCACAGGTTCTGGTCGCGGATGAAACTCACGAACCCGCCGCGCGGCGAGATTTGGGGATCGGTTTCGAAGGCCTCGCTGGTGGTGAGTCTGCGTACGGCCGCTGCGCGTCTTGCGCGCAGGTCGTAGTAGTAGAGGTCGCCGCCCAATGGAAAGAGCAGCGCCTGACCGTCCGGCGCGAACTGATAGTCGACGATGCCCGAGAGTGCCGAGATGCGTTGGCGCTCGCGCCGCTGCTTTTCCTCGTCGGACAGCTCGGTTTCGCGGCCGACCAGCTCGCGGGAATCCACCAGCAGCCGCGAGCGTCGCACTGACAGGTCGTGCTCCCACAGGTCGAGCTGATCCTTGTTGTCAGCCTTGCCCTGCAGGAAAGTGATGCGCCGCCCATCGGGGGAAATCCGCGGTGCGCGCAGTGATGGTCCGCCAAGATCCGGCGCCGCGAGAATCCGCTCGATGGTGAGCTCGCGAGCTCCGGCGGGGCATGCAATGAGCAGCGCAGGCACTAAAATGGCAAGACATGGTCTCAGGATGGGCATGTGTGTACGCTTCTGAAAAAGGATCAGGGAGTTTAAGCATGCGGCGGGCAATCATCCATGCGGAGCGCTGCCGGCGATCCGCGGCCCTGATGATTTTTCTTGGCGTCGTCGCTGGCTGCCAGTCCAACCGACCACCGGCGGATACGCAGGCATCCACAGCCGTCGAGTATCCGACCGCCGAGCGCGTCGCCCAGGTCGATAGCTATCACGGCACTACAGTGACCGACCCGTATCGCTGGCTCGAGGATCTCGATAGCAGCCGGACGAGGCGTTGGGTCGAAGCGCAGAACGAGCTCTCCCAACCCTACCTCGAATCCATACCGGCGCGTCCCTGGATCAAGCAGCGACTGGCCCAGCTCTGGAACTACGAGCGCCACGGCGTCCCGGTGCGCGAGGGTGGACGCTATTTCTGGACACGCAACGACGGCCTGCAGAACCAGAGTGTCCTGCAGCTCGCAGACGCGCTGAACGCTCCCGCGCGCGTCCTGCTCGATCCCAACATCCTGAGCCGTGACGCGACGATTGCCCTGGCTGATTTCAGTCCGAGCCCCGATGGTCGCTATGTCGCATACGCGTTATCCGACGGCGGGACCGACTGGAAGACCTGGCGCATCCGCGACGTGACCACGGCGCAGGATCTCCCCGACACGCTGCAGTTCACCAAGTTCACGCAGGTCAGCTGGGAGCGCGACTCGTCCGGGCTCTACTACAGCCGTTATCCCACGGACGCCGACGGGCGCGGCGACGATTCACGCCAGGTCGCGATCCACCGGCACAGGCTCGGCGACGCGCAGTCGCAAGACCAGTTGATCTTCGCGGTGACGGATCATCCCACGCGCAATCCGTATCCCCGGCTCACCGAGGATGGGCGCTTCCTCATCATCGAGGTGTTCGACGGTTACGCCACAAACGGGATCTACTACCTGCCGCTGAACGGGCCCGGCCGGCCGCCGGCGCGCGACGCGGTGCGACTGCTCGACGAATGGCGGGGACGCTACACCTTTCTCGGATCCAGCGGGTCAACGATGTATTTCGCGACCACCGATGGCGCGCCGCGCGGACGCGTGATCGCCATTGACGTCGAGCACCCCGAGCGTGCGGCGTGGCGCGACATCGTGCCCGAGGCCGAGGAGACCCTGGAGGCTGCATCCTACGTGGGCGGCCAGGTGATCGCGTCCTACCTGCGCGACGCGCACGCACACGTCCGCGTGTTCGATGCCTCGGGACAATTCCGTCACGACGTGCCGCTGCCGGGAAATGGCACGGTCGACGGCTTTGACGGCCACGCCTCGAGCCCCGAAACGTTTTTTGCGTATTCCGACTACACCACGCCCGCCGCGCTCTACCATTACGATGCGACCAGCAATCGCGTCGAGCTCTTTCGCGCACCCGCGATCGCGGCTGACACCTCGCAGTACGTGACGGAACAGGTGTTCTTTGCGAGCAAGGACGGCACACGCGTGCCGATGTTCATCACGCGTCGGCGGGACATGCAGCGCGACGGCAAAACGCCGTTCTTGCTGTATGGTTACGGCGGCTTCAACAACGCGCTCACGCCGGTATTCAGCCCCTCCATTCTGGTCTGGCTGGAGATGGGCGGCGCCTACGCCGTGGTCAATCTGAGAGGCGGGTCGGAGTACGGCGAGTCGTGGCACGAGGCGGGCACCAAGCTCAAGAAGCAGAACGTGTTCAATGACTTCATCGCCGCCGCGCGCTGGCTGACCGACGAGCGCTACACCTCACGCGATCGCCTGGCGGTGTTCGGCCGAAGCAACGGCGGCCTGCTCGTGGGCGCCGTGCTCACGCAGGAGTCGGGATTGTTCGGTGCCGCACTGCCCGCCGTCGGCGTGCTCGATATGCTGCGCTACCACACCGCAAGCGCGAACGCGCGTCAGTGGTCATCGGACTTCGGGCTGAGCGAGGACCCGGAGGAATTCACGGCCCTGCACGCCTATTCGCCCTATCACAATGTGCAGGCCGGCAAGTGCTACCCGCCGACACTGATCACGACCGCAGATCACGACGATCGCGTGGTGCCGTGGCACAGCTACAAGTTCGGAGCCGCGCTGCAGGCGGCGCAGGCCTGCCCCAATCCAGTGCTGGTGCGCGTGGAGACTCGTGCGGGCCATGGAGCTGGCAAACCTGTCTGGATGCAGATCGACGACATAGCCGATCAGTGGGCGTTCCTGACCAAGCACCTGCACATGGACGTTGCGGGGCCGAGTTCGGCCTCGGCGGCAGCGGGCGGAAGCACGCCCACACGAGGCAATTAGGCTTCCGGCTTATCCGACTCGTCCGTAGGCGACGTCGTTTCGCTCGGTATGGCGCGTTCCTCGCTCAACCAGGCACCGAGGTCGATGAGTCGGCAGCGTTCGCTGCAAAAGGGTCGGAACGGCGACGCCGCCGACCACTCGAGTGACCGCTCGCACGTGGGGCACTTGACGATGGGCGCCGCCACGACTCAGGTACAGCAGGTGAGTACGAAGGGGACGTCGTGTTCCGCCTGCACGGATCGTTGACGCACGTCGGGCCAGGCGAGGAATCGCAAGCTGCAGCGGTGATGACTGCCGCTGATCTCCGGGTAGAGATTCGAATCGGCGGGTAGCCCGATCCTCAGGAGCTGGATCGGGTTTTCGCGCTCGAATGCAATCTGATGCAACCCGCCTGCGGCGACCACATTCTTTGGCCGCGTGTTCTCGCGCGTGACCCACAGGATCTCCACCACGCCATCGCACAGGGGACGCATGACCTGCATCCATTCGTTGAAGGACTCGGCGCGTGTGGCGGCCTCGCGGCTCAGCCAGAAGCTGTAGTCGGGCAAGTCGAACTCACACGTGCCGCCCGGGATGGCGCTGCGATGCTTGATCGCATTCAGGAACTCGGAGTCTCGCAGCGGTTGCAGGAAGTTCGCGCCGAGTCCGACGAGCTCGCTGCGCAGGCGCATCAGGTTCGACATCACGACGCGCAGCCGCCCGGGGTCGACGCCCGCCTTGGCTTGGAACTCATTCAGTGCCTGTACGTGGCGCTCGAGCTCCTTGATCACCTCACCGCGAACGTCGCCCCGCCCCAGGATCGCCAGGGCCTCGAGCAAGCTCGCCATCGCGGCCCGGCTGCTCCATGAGTTCGGCAGCTCCGTGTGATAGAGGAGTTGCGAGTAGAGGAATTCGAGCCGCAGGAACGTGCGCATCCGCTCATTCAGCGGGTGCTCGTACACGACCAGGCTGGGTGCCGGCTCTGACAACGGGTAGGACGGGACGCCGATGCTCACCGCCATATTCTGCGGCAGTCGGAGCACGCATGTCACCGGTTGAATTCTGTCTGTGGGCGCAGACAGCCGCGTGCCTGCTGTCGCTCAGCGCTCCCGCGGGGGAGCGCCGGCTCGCGTCAGGTCACGGTATTTCGCGTCCAGCGCTGCGACTGCCACGTCGAGCGCGGCGCGATCGCGGTCGTTCACAATCACGTCGTCGGCCAGGGCGAGGCGCTGCTCGCGCGTCGCCTGGGCTGCGATCATCGCGCGAGCCTGGCGCTCATTTTCCGCATCACGCGCCAGGAGCCTCCCGATCTGCAGCTCGACCGGAGCATCGACCACCAGCACGCGATCCACATCGGCATCGCGAGCACTCTCGGCGAGCAGTGGAATGACCAGGATCTGGTAGGGCCCGCCGGCCTTCTCCGAGCGCTGCATCATTTCCTCGAGGATGAGAGGGTGCAGGATGGCCTCAAGTCGTTGTCGCTGCGCGGGATCGGCGAAGACCAGGCCGCGCAAGTGGCGACGATCGAGCGCTCCTTTCGCGTCCAGCACAGCGGGGCCGAAGGCGTCGACCAGGCCGCGAAGCGCCGGACTCCCGGGCGCGACGAGCTCGCGCGCGATCTGGTCGGTGTCGATGACTGGAATGCCGCGTGCGGCAAAGAGCTCGGCGACCGTGGTCTTGCCGCTCGCGATGCCGCCCGTGAGCCCGATGCGAAGGGGGCGCTTGCGCTTCAACCCTCTGATCCTCAGCCGCTGCCCCTCAGGCCCGACAGCTGCAGGTAGCGTTCAATGAGCTCGGGTCCCCACATCAGCGCCACCCATCCGGCGGCGGCCAGGTACGGCCCGAACGGGATCGGGACGCCGCGTCCGTGGCGGCGCAGCGCGATGAGTGCAATTCCTACCACCGCACCGGCGATCGCCGCCAAGAGGATGATGAGTAGCAGCATCTGCCAGCCGAACCACGCGCCGAACGCAGCGAACAGCTTGAAGTCGCCATACCCCATGCCTTCCTTCCCAGTCAGCAGCTTGAACACCTGGAACACGCTCCACAGGCTCAGGTACCCGGCAGCGGCGCCGATGATGCTGCTGGCGGGGTCGACCGGAATCGCGCGCGAGGCGCTGCCTGGCTCACACAGGCTGATGAGCAGACCGAGCCACAACAGCGGCAACGTGATGTCGTCCGGCAGAAGCTGGCGGTCGAGATCGATCGCGGCGAGCGCAACCAGGCTCCACGTGAGGACCAGGGCGGGCAGAACCGTCCAGGACAACCCGAATCTCCAGGCCACGGCCGCGGAGAGGACACCGGTCAGCAGCTCGACCAGTGGATAACGCAATGAGATAGGCGTGCCACACGCCGCACACCGGCCGCCTAGCAACAGGTAGCTCACGACCGGAATGTTGTGCCAACCGTGGATCTGCGTTCCGCACGACGGGCAGGCAGAGCGCGGCACCACCAGGTTGAAAGCCGGCACCGCCGTGCTCGCCGGCACGACCTCTGCAGGCGAACCCTGCTCGCGGGCCGCGTGCACGTCCTCGGCCGCCAGCTGCGCGCACTGCTCCCGCCACTCCCGTTCCATCATGATCGGCAGGCGGTGGATCACCACGTTGAGAAAGCTGCCGACCACCAGCCCGAGCAGGAAGGCAATCAAGATCTGCAACGCCGGGGTTGTCCCCAGCAGCTCGATCATGGGCATGCGAACGGCTCCGTGCTGGCGGCGAGCATACGCGTACCGCATCCAGAAACGCGAACGCCGCGCGGGTGCGCGGCGTTCCTATTCGCAGAGTGCCTGGGAGCGATCAGATGACGGCGCCCAGCTTGAAGATCGGCAGGTACATCGCGATGACGAGGCCGCCGACCAGCACGCCGAGGATCGCCATGATGAGGGGCTCGAGCAAGCTGCTCATGGCGTCGACCGCGTTGTCCACGTCCTGCTCATAGAAGCTCGCGACCTTGCCGGACATCTCGTCGAGCGAGCCCGACTCCTCGCCCACGGCGATCATCTGCACGACCATGTTGGGGAAGAGGCCGGTGTTCTCCATGGCCCGCTGCAGACGCTGGCCCGTGGCCACTTCGTCCTTCATCCGGAGAACTGCCGACTCGTACACGATGTTTCCGGTGGCGCCGGCCACGGACTCGAGGGCTTCCACGAGCGGCACGCCGGCGCTGAACATGGTCGACAAGGTGCGCGCGTAACGCGCAATGGCCGCCTTGGTGAGAATGGGGCCGATGACGGGCATCTTGAGCGACAGCCGATCGATGAACTCGCGCATGGCGCGCGAGCGCTTGTGAAAGTAGAGGAGCGCGTAGATGCCGCCGCCGGCCAGGATGGCAAGCCACCAACCCTGGTCCTGCACGAAGCGCGACATGTTGATGACCATCTGCGTAAACGCCGGCAGGTCGGCGCCGAATCCCTTGAACAGCGACTCGAACTGAGGAATTACGAAGATGAGCAGGATAACCGTGACGATGATAGCGACCGCCATCACGGCAGCCGGGTAGAAGAGCGCCTTCTTGATCTTCTTCTTGAGCGCTTCGGTCTTCTCCTTGTAGGTCGCGATCTTGTCGAGGAGGCTTTCCAGCGCGCCCGCCTGTTCGCCGGCTTCGACGAGGTTCACAAACAAGTCGTCGAAGTAGAGCGGGTGCTTGGCAAGTGCCTCATGTAGCGAGGTTCCGCCCTCGATGTCAGCCTTGATCGCGAGCACGAGCTTCTGCATCGCGGGCTTGTCGTGTCCGTTGCCGATGATCTCGAAGCTCTGCACGAGCGGAATGCCCGCAGTGAGCATGGTGGCGAGCTGGCGGCTGAAGATCGCGATGTCGGCAGGCGTGACCTTGCCGCCGCCCTTGAAGAGGCTGCTCTGCTTGCTGATCCTGACCGGCACGACGCCTTGCCGGCGCAGGTCGGCGCGCAGGGCCTGCTCGCTGGCCGCAAGGCTGCGGCCCTTGAGCTTGTTGCCCTTCTTGTCGGTGCCCACCCAGTTGAACTGGATGTCCTTCCTGATTGCTGTCGCACTCTGGGCCATGGATCGCTACCTTTTTGCCTCACCCCTCATCGCCGATTCATCATCCCCGTCAATCCACCGTCACGCTGTTGATCTCGTCAATGCTCGTCAGGCCGTCCTTGATCTTCTTGAGCCCCGCCTGGCGCAAGTCCCACACGCCCGAGCGCTTGGCCTCGGCCGAGATCTGCATGGCATTGCCACCTTCCATGATGATGCGGCCGATGGCCTCGGTCACCGGCATGACTTGGTAGATACCGAGGCGTCCCTTGTAGCCATCCACACACTGGGAGCAGCCCTTCGGGCCGAAGATGGTCAGACCTTTCTTGATCTCCTCATCACCGAAGCCTTCCTTGTGCAAGGCCTCCGTGGGGATATCGAGCTTCTGCTTGCAATTCGGACAGAGCTTGCGCGCCAGGCGCTGGGCAATGATCAGGCTCACCGACGTCGCGATGGCGTAGGGCTTGACGCCCATGTCGACCATGCGTGTGAGGGTCTGCGGCGCGTCGTTCGTGTGCAGAGTCGACAGCACCAGGTGACCCGTCTGCGCGGCCTTCAGTGCGATCTCGGCTGTTTCGAGGTCGCGAATCTCACCGACCATGATCACGTCGGGGTCCTGGCGCAGGAACGCGCGCAACGCGGAGGCGAACGTGAGGCCCACCTTCGGATGGACGTTGACCTGGTTGATCCCCGCCATCTGGATTTCCGCGGGGTCTTCGCAGGTCGAGATGTTGGTGTCTTCCTTGTTGAGGATGTTGAGGCCGGTGTAGAGCGACACGGTCTTGCCGCTGCCGGTCGGCCCGGTCACCAGGATCATGCCCTGCGGCTTGGCCAGGTACTTGAGATAGAGATCCTTCTGGAACGACTCGTAGCCGAGCGCATCGATGCCGAGCATCGCGCTCGACGGATCGAGAATACGCAGCACGATCTTCTCGCCGAAGAGCGTGGGGCAGGTGCTGACGCGGAAATCGATCGCCCGGTTCTTGGAGAGCCGCATCTTGATACGGCCGTCCTGGGGGACGCGGCGCTCCGCGATATCGAGCCGCGACATGACCTTGAGACGTGCGGCGATCTTGACCGAGAGCTGCACCGGTGGCATCGCCACCTCTTTCAGCACACCGTCGAGGCGCGTGCGAATACGGAAGGTCTTCTCATACGGCTCGAAATGGATGTCCGAGGCGCCCTTCCTGATCGCGTCCAGCATCACCTTGTTCACGAACCGGACGATCGGCGCGTCTTCGACGTCGTCGCGGGTGACTGCTTCGGAATCGAGACCCTCCTCACCCGCCGTGACGTCGAGATTCTCGAGGTCAAAGTCCTCTTCCGCGAGCGCGGGCATCGAGGTATCGACCTGCTCGATCGCCTTGGTGACGGCGTGCTGGAGCTTGTTGTCCTCGACCACGACCGCCTCGATGCCGAGGCCGGTCGCAAACTTGATCTCGTCGATCGCGTGCAGGTTGGTGGGGTCGGAAACCGCCAGGAACAAGCGCTTGCCACGCCGCAGCAGGGGCAGGACGCGATGCTTGAGGAGCAGCTTGTCGCTGACCAGCTTGACCGTTTCCAGGTCCAGGGCGACGGAGTCGAGGTCCAGCAGAGGAACGCCGAACTCATGGGAAGCGGCGATGGCGATTTCGCGGGCGTTGGCGGCGCCGCTGTTCACCAGCTGGGTGACCACGCTGACCCGCCTCTCTTTGGCAGCCGCCAGCGCATCCATCATGGTGGCCTCGTCCACGAGGCCATCCTGGACGAGCCTCTGCGGAAGGCCACCCAAGCCGGACTTGCTGGCGCCAAGCGCCATCATGGCGTTGTCATTCATCGACTTTTTTCAGCCCTGACAACAGTCTGCACCCCCAACCGCGAGCCAGTCTACCCAACTGCGGGCGAGGATCAATTGTTAAATCGGCGGGCATCCTCGCACATTGAGCCCGATTCCCTGCGTGATCGTGCTCACAGGGGTCCACGGAACCACGTGGGCCACTCCAAAAAAAAGAAGGCCCCTCTCGCGAGGGGCCTCCCAGGCCTTGGCCAGAGACCAAGTCTTAGTTGATCTGGCGGCAAACAGCCGGCGTGTACTTCGCCGTGATGTTCGTGCTGCCAGCGGCTGCTGAGTCAGTGGACGCGACGGCTGCGGCGTCTGTAGCGACCGTGGTGCCATCGCCCGTGGGAGCGAGCGCACGGCCGCAGCGCCAGACCACATCCATGTTCTTGCTGACGAAAGCCTGCAAGGCGAGCGTCTTAGCATTGATCAGCTCGTTGGCCTGGAAGCCAGCGGCCGTCGTCTTGCTCGCGTAGGTGATCTGCAGCGTGCCCGGGCCGATAAAGTCGACCTTCGACACGTACTTGCCCATCGGCGGTGTCTCGGCGCCAGCGGCGTCGACAATACCGACGTCAGTCAACGTCTTCGGCCAGCGGCCCGTCTGCGCAAAGGTCTCAGCGACAGCCGCCTTGACCGCGCCAGCCAGGTTCATGCCTTCCGTCACCTGGGAGCGGATGGTGTAGTCCTGGTAAGCGGGAATGGCGATGGCCGCCAGGATGCCGATGATCGCGACCACGATCATCAACTCAATCAGGGTAAAACCCTTCTGTACTTGCTTCAGCATTTGTTGCTCCTGAATTACTTGGATGCACGACCAACGGCGCGTTAGCCGCCAGTGCCTGTTGGGGGTGCAAGCCATGTGCCACGCTCCTCTCTACCGTGTAACTCTCTGAATCAGAGAGGTTTTACGGTGTGAATGCGAGGCGTGTTTGACGTAATAGCGTCGACAAGAAGTGACGCATGGACCTGCTGCGTCACTTAGTGACAAGAAGTGTCAGTCTCGTCGTCGGCTGGCGACGGGCGTGTCTGGAAGGCACTCTTGCGCCGGATTCGCCTCAGTCGGACTTCGCCAGCGCCGCGGCTGCGCCAGTCCCATCGATATCCGCCGTCGCGATTGCCGCTAGCCAGTGCAACGCCAATGCCTGCGCGGCGGTCTGCGGCGTCCGTTCAGCGTTCTTGTCGATGAGCGCCAGTGCTTCGTGAGGCTCATCGAGAGCGATCTGGGCGGCGGCCGTGGAAATGAGCGCCAGGGGCCGGTAGGCGCTGTCGGCGAAGTCGTAGTCCGCCGCAAAGAGTGCTGCGCCAGTCGAGGCCACACGTTCCACGTCACGCACGGCTACGGCACGCAAGAGAGCAAACATCTCCCGGTCCTGCTTACTCAACTGCTGCGCGCACGGCGTTGCAGCGAGCCGATCCCAGATCACGCGCAGCTCGTTGCTGCCCAGGGCGACGTTGGTGTTCGATGCGATGTAGTAGGCCGAATCCAGCCAGGCGCGGCGCACGCCAGGCTTGGAGCACTCGTCTTTCGGGCTGTAGAGGGTCAGGAAGGTCCTGGCGCCGGCGGCGGAGAGGTGATCGTACATGGAGGTCTCCCACGCATCTCGCAACGCGGTTGCCGGACCCACCATGATCTCTCGCGAAGAGCTCGCGTTGGGACTGAAGAAAGTCCGTTCGCGCTGGTGCTCGGTGCCAGTCAGCAGCTCGAAGAACGGCACCGGCATGGTGCCCACGAGCGTAAATTGCGCGGCGTT
>DATFEQ010000103.1:0-4576 GCA_035250905.1 Steroidobacteraceae bacterium | reverse complement strand
CGGAGGTCGCGCGACGCCTGGCATCCAGGAGCTGTCTGCCCATCCTGGTCGATGATGGGGCCGTCATTCAGGAGTCAGCGGCCATCCTGAGCTTTCTCGATCAGAAGTATCCCGAGCATCCGCTCACCCCGGCCGAGCCCGCGCAGGCGCGCGCCGCGCTCGAGTGGGAGGAGTTCCTGGATTGCGAGATCGGGGTGACGTTGCGTCTCTGGTTCTACTACCACACGCTGCCCGATCGCGCTCGCGCGTTGCGTTTTCTGCTCGACGCCATTCCGTGGTACCGGCGACCCGCATTCGTCCTGGCATTTCCCAAAGTCCGCGCAAGGATGTCGCACGCGATGGGCATCGGGGCCGAATCCGCCCGCGCCGCCTCGGCCAGGCTGCACGCCGCACTGACACAACTCGACCACGCGTTGAGGGACAGCGCTTTCCTGGTCGGCGACCGCTTCTCGCGCGCCGACCTGGCGGCGTGCGCGCTGCTTTCACCGATCTGCCGGGTTGGTGAATCCGATGCCGAGGTGTCTTCCGTACTGGCTGAGCCGCTCAGCACGATGCGCCCCGAGCACAGGACACGCCGCTACTTCGAGTGGGTGACCGAGACCTACGAGAAGTATCGGAAGCCGGCGAACTGAACCCGCACGGACTTTGTGACGTGGCCCGCGATTCTCGCGTGTGCCACTTCCGCGTCATGCAATGCCGGACGTAGCGTTCGCAACTGCCCGGCGCCGAACTGAACCGAACCATGGATGGTCAGTATTTCCATGAGTCCAGATACCCAACTTCGCCTGCTTCTCGTCGAGGACGATCCGACCCAGCGCGTCTTGCTCGAGCGCCTGTTGATACATGCGGGCTATAGCGTCGATACCGCGCAATCGGGCTCCGAGGCCCTGCAGATGGTCGGGATGGGCCACTACCACATGATGCTGACGGACTGGGACATGCCGGGCATGGACGGCATCACGCTCTGTCATCGCCTGCGTGCGGCGAGCCTGCCGAATTACCTCTACATCCTCATGCTCACGGGCAACTCTTCGACCGAGCACGTCGTGGCGGGACTCGAGGCCGGGGCCGACGACTACCTGTGCAAGCCCGCCAACGAAGCAGAGCTGCTGGCGCGCCTGACTGCGGGCCGGCGCATCGTGCATCTCGAGCAGTCACTGCGCGAGGCCAACGCTCAGATCCAGCAGCTGTCGGTCACGGATCCCCTGACGGGCGCCTACAACCGGCGTTACCTCAACGATCACGTCCTGGTCGAGATCGAGCGTGCCCACCGCCACAGCCGGCCGCTGGGGCTGGTCATGACGGACCTCGATCGCTTCAAGCAGATCAACGATCGCCACGGTCACCTGGTCGGCGACGATGTGCTGCGCGCGTTCGTCAAGCGCCTGCGCGGCATCATCCGGCCCTCGGGCGACTGGATCGCTCGCTACGGTGGTGAGGAATTCGCGCTGGTGCTCGCGGAGTCGGACCTCAACGCCAGCATCGCGGCGGCCGAACGCATCCGCCGCGAATGCAGCCGGCAGCCCCTCGATACGCGGGCGGGACCGCTCGCCGTCACGGCGAGCTTCGGCGTCGCCGCGCTCGATCACTCGCTCACGGCCAGCGCGGCCCTGGAAGCGCTGCTGCGCGAAGCCGACGCGGCGCTCTATCGCAGCAAGCGTTCGGGCCGCAACCGCGTCACGCCAGCGACACAAGCGCGTCCGCGGGCGCAGGCCGGACGGCGGCGCTCCTGAGCTACTTCAGAGCCTGCTCCAGGCGGTGCAGCGTCTGCATGGCGGGCAGCACCTGGCGCACGCTCGCGTTCGGCTCGCGCTGCTCGCGGATCGCCGCGAAGAACTCCCGGTCCTGCAGCTCGATGCCGTTCATCGACACGTCGACCTTGGAGACGTCGATGGCGTTGCCCTTGCCGTCCAGCAGCTCGTCGTAGCGCGCGACATAGGTGCCGTTGTCGCAGATGTAGCGGAAGAAGGTGCCGAGCGGCCCGTCGTTGTTGAAGGACAGCGACAGTGTGCAAATCGCGCCCGAAGCGACCTTCATGCCGATGCTCATGTCCATGGCGATCTTGAGCTCGGGATGCATCGGTCCCTGCAGCGCGAACACCTGCGCGGCGGTCTCTCCCGTCTGGTACTGGAACAGGTCGACGGTGTGGCAGGCGTGATGCCACAGCAGGTGATCGGTCCAGCTGCGCGCCTTGCCGAGCGCGTTCATGTTGGTGCGGCGGAAGAAGTACGTCTGCACGTCCATCTGCTGGATCCTGAGTTCGCCCGCCTGGATGCGCTTGTGAATCCACTGGTGGCTCGGGTTGAAGCGGCGCGTGTGACCGGCCATGGCCACCAGGCCTGTTTCCTTCTGCGCGCGCACCACGCGTTCGGCGTCGGCGAGGTTGTCCGCCATCGGGATCTCGACCTGCACGTGCTTGCCCGCGCGCAGGCACTGCTCAGTCTGCCTGGCGTGCAACTGCGTGGGTGTCGCGAGGATCATCGCCTCGACGCCCGGCTGCGCCAGGCTCTGCGCGAGGTCCGTGGTCCAGTGCGGGATGCTGAATTTTCGCGCGACCTCGGCGGTCGAGTCGGCGCTGCCGCCCGCGAGCGTGACCACCTCGATACCGTCGATCCTCTGAATCGCCTCGAGATGCTTGACTCCGAACGCGCCCTGCCCCGCCAGCCCGATTTTCATGTGCCTGTCCTCGATCCGCTCAGTGCCTGTTCTCGAGAATGATGTGGCCCAGGGCGGTGTTGGACGTGGGCACATGGTAGAAGCGGTAGACCTCGCGCACTTCGTCGTCGAGCGCGCCGCGCGCGATCAGCCACATCACCATTTCGATGCCCTCGGAGCCCGCTTCGCGCACGTACTCCAGGAAAGGAATCTTCGTGAGCGCCACGGGATCGGTCACCAGGTTGTCGAGAAACCTGGTGTCGAACTCGCGGTTGATGAGCCCGGCGCGTGGGCCCTGCAGCTGATGTGACATGCCGCCGGTGCCGAAGATCACCACGCGCAGGTTCTCGGGGTAGGACTCGACCGCCTTGCGCAGCGCCTTGCCGAGGTGGTAGCAGCGATTGCCCGTGGGTGGCGGGTACTGCACGACGTTCACGGGCAGCG
Source organism: Steroidobacteraceae bacterium (assembly GCA_035250905.1). Taxonomy (GTDB): domain Bacteria; phylum Pseudomonadota; class Gammaproteobacteria; order Steroidobacterales; family Steroidobacteraceae; genus DATBVX01. The sequence goes on along the minus strand of DATFEQ010000103.1, from coordinate 1,477 downwards.
GAATCACGCGGCAGGGCCACTCTTTCGGCTGTCCGAACATGAGTGACAGCGGCACCGTGAGGCCGTGATCGACATCCATCTTGTTGACGATGGTGAGATCGAACTCGTCGAGGATGACCGACTGCGCGATGTGCGCGGCGAGCTCCGGATGGCCCTTCACCACCGGCACCGGGCGCGGACCCCAGCCTTCGTCGGCGGGTGGGAACTCTGCCGCACACCCCAGCGCAAAGGTGGGAATGATCTCGAGTGAGAACGCGGAGGCGTGATCGTTGTAGACCAGGATGATCACGTCCGGCTTGAGGTCGGCGATCCACTCCTTCGAGGGCTCGAAACCCCGGGCCACCGGCGCCCAATAGGGCTGCGCCATCTTGCCCAGGTCGATGGCCGCGCCGATCGCGGGCACGTGCGAGCAATTCACGCTGGCGATGATCCTAGCCACCGCGCTTGCGCTCCGACTTGCTCCGATTGCCCTCGATCGGCCGCCCGCCCTCGAGCATCATCCGTGCGTACTCCTCCTGCGTGGAGCCCGTCATGAGCGCCGCCACGTGCTGGAACGACAGCCCGTCGGTCGAGAACAGCTTCGCCATGAAATAGATGTTGCCGCCGAGCTCGATCATCCGGTTCCAGTCGCGCTTGAGCACCGCCTCGCGTTGCGACTGCGTCATGGGAAATTTTTGCAGGTACGCGGCTTCGTTCGCTTTGAACTCGGCGCGGTTCTCCGGTTTCATCAGCGACATGCAGAACATGTTCAGGTGATACCCCTGGCGCGAGCGCTGCATGTCGAAGAGCGTGGTGCCCGGAATGTCGCTGAATTCCTCCGGTGTGCCCGGCGGAGGCGTGTCGGATGGATCGCTCATGGAGTACTGCGCTGCCTTGGCGGCTCGAAGCCGTACAACCGATCGGGGTTGTCCACCAGTATACGCGTCTGCATGGCGGGTTCCGGCGCCATCAGCGGGATGAGGTCGACCAGGTCGCCGTCGTTCGGCATGTGCCGCGTGATGTTGGGATGCGGCCAGTCGGTGCCCCACAGGATGCGATCCGGCGCCACCTCGATCAACGCTTGCGCGAACGGCACCGCATCGGTGAACGGCGGGCCGGCGCTCGAGATGCGCTCAGCGCCACAGATCTTGACCCAGCACGTGTCGCGTCGCGCGAGCTCGAGCAGCCGCTGGAACGGTTCCTGTTGCAGGCCCGCCGCCGTCGGCACGCGCCCCATGTGATCGATGACGAATGGCACCGGCAGGCGCTGCAGGAGCGCGCCGAACTCGACCACGTCCGCGGCGTCGAAGTGCAACACCACGTGCCAGCCCAGCGGGCGGATGCGCCCGATCACCCGGTCGAACTGGTCGAGATCCGGCATGCCGCCCAGGTGGCGCACGAAGTTGAAGCGCACTCCGCGGCAACCGCCCTCGTGAAGGTCTTCGAAATCGCGCTCAGTGAAGGAGTCGTCCGCGTTGGCGACACCGCGATACTGGCC
>DATFEQ010000087.1:0-5429 GCA_035250905.1 Steroidobacteraceae bacterium | reverse complement strand
ATGCCGTGGGTGCTGGCAGCGCACCGGGTGCAGGACCTGCCGGAATCGCTGACGCATCTCCTGGTCCTCGACCGGGGCCGGGTGCGGCACGCGGGTCGCTTCTCGCGCGCGCGTCTCGCACGTGTGTTCGGCGCGCCAGTCGTGTCCAGGGCGCGTGGGCGCTCGAAGGCGGTGCCCAACGCAAGGAAGCTCCTGCGCACGGGGCGAGCGCTGGTCTCGATCCGCAACGCGGACGTGTACGTCGACGGTCACCGCGTGCTCGAGCGGATCTCGTGGGAGATTCATCCGGGCGAGCACTGGGCGGTGTTCGGCCGCAACGGCGCGGGCAAGTCTTCCCTCATCAAGCTGCTGTACGGCGATCTTACACCGGCCGCGGGCGGCGCCCTCGAGCGGCGCGGTTTCCCGCAGGGCACGCACATCGAGGCGTTCAAGAAGACCGTGGGCTTCCTGTCGCCCGAGTTGCAGAGCGATTACGCGCGCGATGACGTGTCGGTCGAGGACATCGTCATCTCCGGACGACACGCGAGCATCGGCCTGAACGATCCACCCTCGCGCGCCGATCGTCGCGCGGCGCAGCGCTGGTTACGCGCCTTCGAGCTCGAAGAGCTGGCCGCACGCTCGCCACGCGAGCTGTCCTATGGTCAACTGCGGCGCGTGCTGCTCGCGCGCGCGATGGTGAACACACCGCGCCTGCTACTGCTCGACGAACCGTGCGCGGGCCTGGACACCGCGACGCGCGCTGAAGTGCTCGGGCAGATCGAGCGTCTCACGCACACCGGCGTGCAGGTCGTGATGGCGACCCATCACGAGAGCGATCTCGTGCCGGCCATCAACCGCGTGCTGCACCTGAAGCATGGACGGGTTGTCGCTGCATGAAGCCGCTGTTCGTCCTCTTCTTCATCGTGGTCGTCGACCTGCTCGGCTTCGGCATCATCATTCCGCTCTTTCCCTACATGGCCGTGCGTCTCGGCGCGACGCCTGAGCAGATCACGCCGATCCTGGGTGTCTACTCGCTCTGCCAGTTCATCGCCGCGCCGCTCTGGGGGCGCTTGAGCGACCGCATCGGCCGCCGCCCGGTGCTCATGGCCAGCATGCTCGGCGCCGCCGCCTCCTATCTCATCCTCGCGTACGCCGACGGCATCGGCTGGCTGATCGTGTCGCGAGTGCTGGGCGGCTTCATGGCGGGCAACATCTCGGCGGCGATGGCGTATGCCGCGGATGTCACACCCGACGACGATCGGGCCCGCGGGCTCGGCATCGTGGGAGCGGCGATCGGCGTGGGCTTCATGCTCGGTCCCGCGCTCGGTGGGCTGCTCGCCGGCGAGAACCTGCAGAGCGCGAGCTTCGAGCCGCCCGCGCTGGTCGCCGCCGCCTGTAGCGTCCTCGCCTTCATCGCCGTGCTCGCGTGGTTGCCCGAGAGTCACACGACCGAGCACCGGGCGCGACACGAACACGACCGCGGGCCCCGCACCGCATGGCGCCAGTTACTGGATCGACCGGCGCTGATGATGCTCATCGCGGCCGTGCTGCTGGTCACGATTGCGCATTCGATGCTCGAGTCGATCATCGCGATCTGGGCCATGGATCGCCTCGGCCTCGGGCCACGCCGGCTCGGTCTCTTCCTGCTGCTCATGGGGGCGCTCGTCGTGTTGATGCAGGGAGGAGCCGCGGGACGCCTGGCACGCACGTTCGGCGAGAAGCGCGTCGCCGTGAGCGGGGTCGCGAGCTACCTGCTCGGGCTCGCGCTGCTCGCGCTCGCCGATGACGTCGAGGTCATGATCGGCGGCGGCGTGCTCTGCGGCCTCGGTCTCGGCGCGTATCTCCCCAGTCTCTCGAGTCTCGCCTCGAAGCAGGCGGAGGCGCATGAGCGCGGCGTCGTGATGGGCACGTATCAATCCGCCACCAGTCTCGCGCGCATCGTCGGGCCGATGGTGTCCGGAAGTCTCTATGCGGTGCTCTCGTTTCGCGCGCCCTTCGTGGCCGGCATTTTGGTGGGGCTGCCGGCACTCTGGCTCATCGTGCGGTCGCAGCGCGTGAGCGTCGCGCAGCGCATCGCGAGTGATCGTGCCTGAGCGCAACTTCGAACAGACCGAGTCGCTCGGCGGCCTCATCATGCTGGGCGCGGCGGCCGTGGCGCTGCTGCTCGCGAATTCGCCCTGGGGTGCGTCTTACGAGCGCACGCTGAATCTCGTCTTCGAAGTGCGCCTCGACGACTGGCGCCTCGCCAAGCCCATCCTGCTCTGGATCAACGACGGCCTGATGGCGGTGTTCTTCCTGCTGGTCGGTCTCGAGATCAAGCGCGAGATCGTCGCGGGAGAGCTTTCGACACCGGCGAAGCTCACGTTGCCGGTCGCGGCCGCGGTCGGCGGCATGGCAGTGCCCGCCGCGCTCTACGCGGCCGTGAACTGGGGCGATCCGATCGCGCTCCGCGGCTGGGCGATTCCTTCCGCGACCGACATCGCCTTCGCGCTGGCGGCGCTCGCGGCGCTGCGCGGCGTGCCGCTGGCGTTGCGACTGTTCCTCGCCTCGGTGGCGATCGTCGATGACATCGGCGCCATCGTGATCATCGCGCTCTTCTATACCGAGAACCTTTCACCCCCGATGCTCATCGCCGCCGCGATGGCCATCGCGGTGCTCGTGAGCCTCAGTCTCGCGGGCGTGCGACGGGTGGCGGCCTACATCCTGGTCGGCATCGTGCTGTGGGTGTGCGTGCTCAAGTCCGGCGTGCACGCGACGCTCGCCGGCGTGGTCACCGCGTGCGCCATCCCGTTTCGTCCGGCGGGCGATCATGGGAGTCCGGGCCATCAACTCGAAGAAACGCTGCATCCGTGGGTGGCGTTCGGCATCCTGCCGCTCTTCGCGCTCGCCAATGCCGGTGTCTCTTTCTCGGGCGCGGGTTTCGATACGCTCCTCCAGCCCATCCCGCTCGGCATCATTCTCGGCCTGGTCGTGGGCAAGATGCTGGGCGTGTTCCTCACGAGCTGGCTCGTGATCCACCTGCGCCTGGCGACGCTGCCGTCGGGCACGCGCTGGGTCGATCTCCTCGGCGTCGCGATCCTGTGCGGCATCGGTTTCACGATGAGCCTCTTCATCGGTTCGCTCGCGTTCTCGAGCCAGCCGGCGGAGCTGTTCGAGACCGTGAAGATCGGCGTGCTGGCGGGATCGTTGCTGGCGGCCATCGCCGGCTGGGCCATTCTGAGGCTGGCTCGATGAGCGAAATCGGGGTCAGATTTATTTTCCAGGTCGCCAGCGCAAGGGAAAATAAATCTGACCCCGATTTCGAGGCTATCGCGACGCCGGCAGCTGCAGGGTCGTCTGGAACACGATCACGGCGGTACCCGAGATGCGCACGCTCTGCGGTTCGCGGTCGCGCAGCTCCACTTCCACGGACACCTCGCCCGGACGGCCGACCGAGCGGCCCTGCGTGCCGTGCAGGCGCGCGACGTTTCCGGACCCCTGCAGCAGGCCGTGACGCACGAGCAGCGCGCCGAGCATCGAGTGGGCATTACCGCTCACGGCATCCTCGGGCACGCCGATCGCCGGGCAGAACATGCGTGACTCGACGCGCGCGTGCTCACGCGCGTCGTTGAGCGCAAACACGAAGTAGCCGTCGGCACCCACGTGTGGCGTCAGGCGCGCCAGTGCCTCGAGATTCGGCTTGAGCGTCTCGAGCGACTGCGCGTGGCGCAGTCCCAGGAGCAGCCGCGCGTTGCGCGTGGCGTAGATCTCGACCGGAATGCGCGGCTCGATGTCGACGTGGCTCACGCCGAGCGCATCGAGCAGCGCGTCGAGCTCCTGCGATTCGAGCCGGCGCACCGCCTTCGGCGCCGGCAGGCGCATGCCGATTTCGATTCCAGCCGGCGTTTCACGCGTGTCCACGCTGATGAGGCCGGTGCCCGATTGCTGGCGCAACGGCCGGGGCGAGGGGCCGGACAACGTGGCGCGCACGTGGTGCGCGGCGAGCGTCGCGTGACCGACGAACGGCACTTCGCATTTCGGAGTGAAGAAGCGCATCCGCAGATCGTGCTCGGAGCTCGTGGGCGCGAGCACGAACGCAGTGTCGCCGCGCCCGACCTCGCGGGCGATCTGCTGCATTTCGGTGTCGCTCAGGTCGTCCGCGTCCAGCACCACGCCTGCGGGATTGCCCGCGAACATCTTTTGCGTGAACGCATCGACCTGGAAGACCCTGTAGGAGCGCTGCGGCATCCGCGAAGACCTCTCCGGGCGGCGCCGGGAAAAGGGATGCCACTGTTTTTCATTCTCCCTTCCGGTGTCAAGTTCCGGCTTGTACAATCCCGGCGACCTTGGGGTGGTCTGAATGGACCTGAGATGCTGACGGCCCGGTGGGCTCATCAGCGAACCCGTTGAACCTGATCCGGTTAGCACCGGCGTAGGGAGCAGGTAGTGAGCCTTCCACACATCTTTTCTTGGGTCGTCACGGCGCTCGCCCTGGCGCTTTCCAGCATCACCGCCGTGGCACAGGGAACCGCCGAGCCGTTGGGCGAGATCACGGTCACCGCCACCTGGCGTGAAACCGCGCTCGATGAAGTGCCGGCGAGCATCACGGTGCTCGATCGGCAGGCGCTCGCGGACACGGGCGTGCAGCACTTGCAGGACGTGCTGGGGCTCGTGCCCAACCTCAACTGGGCCGCAGGCAGCTCGCGGCCGCGCTACTTCCAGCTGCGCGGCGTCGGCGACCTCGAGCAATACCAGGGCGCACCCAATCCCTCGATCGGTTTCCTGATCGACGACATCGACCTGAGCGGCGTCGGCATGGTCGCGACGCTCTTCGACGTCGAGCAGGTCGAGGTCTTGCGCGGCCCGCAGGGCACGCGCTATGGCGCGAACGCGCTCGGCGGCCTCATCAAGGTGACGACGCGCGCGCCGCGTCGCGAGCTCGAGTTCCTCACCGAGGCGAGCGCCGCGCAGGATGATGCGCTCGGCCTCGGCGCCGTGGTGGGCGGTGCCATTGCGGGCACCGAGACTGGCGCGTTCCGCGTCGGCGTGCAGCAGTTCGAGAGCGGCGGCTTCCGCCACAACGCGTTCCTGGGCCGTGACGACACCAACGGGCGCGATGAGCTCACCGCGCGCGCGCGTCTGCACGTGGAGCCGAGCGAACGACTGCGGCTCGATATCGCCGGTCTCTGGGTCGATCTCGACAATGGTTACGACGCCTTCGCGATCGACAGTTCCCGCACCACGCAGTCGGATGACCCCGGAAACGACGCGCAGCGCACCGCCGGCGCTTCGCTCGACGCGCGCTTCCTGGGCGATGCGCTCGAGGTCACGAGCATCACGGCATTCGCCGATTCCGACATCCTCTACGGCTTCGACGGCGACTGGGGGAACGAGGCGTTCTGGGGTGTGCCGTACGACTTCACCACGCGTATCGCGCGCGACCGCCAGACGTTGACGCAGGATCTGCGCGT
>DATFEQ010000040.1:0-31457 GCA_035250905.1 Steroidobacteraceae bacterium | reverse complement strand
ATCCGTGGCGGTCTTGTCGACCGCCGCGATCTTGATCGTGCCGTCGTCCTCGATGTCGATCGTGGTCCCGGTCTCCTCGGTGATCGAGCGGATCGTGGCGCCGCCCTTGCCGATGACCTCGCGGATCTTCTCGGGGTCGATCTTCATGGTGATGATGGTCGGCGCCCACTCCGACATGTTGGCGCGTGGCGTGCTGATCACGGCATTCATCTGTTCCAGGATGTGCAGCCGCGCATCGCGTGCCTGCGCGAGTGCCACCTGCATGATCTCGCGCGTGATGCTATCGATCTTGATATCCATCTGCAGGGCAGTGACGCCACCCTTCGTGCCCGCCACCTTGAAGTCCATGTCGCCCAGGTGATCCTCGTCGCCGAGGATGTCGGTGAGCACCTGGAAACGCTCACCCTCCTTCACCAGGCCCATCGCGACGCCCGCGACGCCCTCCTTGATCGGCACGCCCGCATCCATCAGCGCGAGGCTGGTGCCGCACACGCTCGCCATGGAGCTCGAGCCGTTCGACTCGAGGATCTCCGAGACGACGCGGATCACGTAGGGAAAGGTCGTCATGTCCGGCATGACCGCGGCGATGCCGCGCCTGGCGAGATTGCCGTGGCCGATTTCGCGCCGCTTGGGTGAGCCCATCATCCCGGTCTCGCCGACGCTGAACGGCGGGAAGTTGTAGTGGAGCATGAAGGGCTCTTTGCGCTCACCTTCGAGCGCATCGATGATCTGCGCATCGCGACCCACGCCGAGCGTGGTCACCACGAGCGCCTGCGTCTCGCCGCGGGTGAACAGCGCCGAGCCATGCGTGCGTGGCAACACGCCGGTCTTGACCGTGATGGGGCGCACGGTGCGCAGGTCGCGCCCGTCGATGCGCTTCTCGCCCGCGAGAATTCGATTGCGCACGATGCGGCTCTCGAGGCGGAACACCTCGTCGCCCACCTTCGGCGGCGTCCAGCGCGCGCCCTCGCCGCTCGCGAGCGCCGCGACCGCGGCTGCCTTGATCTCGGCAACCCGCGTATAGCGCTGTTGCTTCTCGGTGATGCGATAAGCCTCCGCCAGGGCGGCTTCCGCATGCTGGGCGACCGCGCTTTGCAGCGCCGTGTCGGCTGCCGGCGGCTGCCAGTTCCACTTCGACTTGCCCGCTTCGCGCGTGAGCTCGTTGATGGCCATGATCGCGGCCTGCATCTGGTCGTGACCGTGCATCACGGCTCCCAGCATGACTTCTTCGGTGAGCCCCGATGCCTGGGACTCGACCATCAGCACACCATCCGCGGTGCCCGCGACCACGAGGTCGAGCTGCGATTCCTTGAGCTGTGTGTTGGTGGGGTTGAGCAGATACCGGCCGTCCTTGTAGCCGACGCGCGCGGCGCCGATCGGGCCCTGGAACGGCATGCCGCTCAGCGCGAGCGCGGCCGACGCACCGAGCAACGCCGGGATGTCGGGATTGACGTCGGGATTCACCGAGAGGACGGTGGCCACGACCTGCACTTCGTTGCTGAAGCCCTCCGGAAAGAGCGGGCGGATGGGGCGGTCGATGAGACGCGACGTCAGCGTCTCCTTCTCGCTCGGACGGCCTTCGCGCTTGAAGAAGCCGCCCGGTATGCGGCCCGCCGCGTAGGTGCGTTCCTGGTAGTTGACCGTCAGCGGGAAGAAGTCGCGGCCTTCTGCCGCGGTCTTCTGTCCGACCGCGGTCACGAGGACGACGGTGTCTGCCATGGTGACGAACACCGCCGCGTCGGCTTGACGCGCGAGTTCGCCGGTTTCGAGGGTGACGCTGTGTTCACCGTAAGCAAAAGTCTTCTTAGCTGCGCTCACGCTGCCTGCCTTGAGGATGATGTGGGTCCGGGGGTCCTTCGCCGCGCCGCCGACACGCGCCGGCAACTACGCACTCAGCGCCGGAGACCGAGGCGTTCGACGACCGACTGGTACGTGTCGGGGGATGTGACCTTGAGATAGTCGAGGAGCTTGCGGCGCTGGTTGACCATCTTGAGCAGCCCGCGACGCGATGCGTGGTCCCGCTTGTGAGCGGTGAAGTGCTCGCTCAATCCGTTGATGCGTTCTGACAGCAGCGCGATCTGGACTTCGGGTGATCCGGTGTCCTTCGGACCCCGTCGATACTGAGCGAGAACGCCGCTTTTCTGCTGGCTATTCAATGACATTGGAGGATATTCCTCAAGCTATTTCTCTATGCCCCTTTTACGAAGGCGCGCATTCTACCCGCTGCCTTGCAGTGCCACAAGCCATTGAGCAACGGGCAAATGGCGATGATCCCGGCGGTGGCGCACTCACCCCGCGGGCGTGCGCCCGGCGAGCCGCTCGCGCGCATCCGCGATCAGCCGCCGCGGCGTGACGCGCCCTTCCGGGTCGCGGCGCGCGATACCCAGGAACCGTCCCGCGGGGCCGTACATGCGAACGAGCGTTTCGCCCTCGGCGCCCGCGGCCGCCCGGACCGGTTGACCATCGAGCAGCCGGCGCGCGTCCTCGGCATCGAGGTCGACGCGCGGCCAGCTCTGCACGCCCCGATCGGGTGGCAGCAGCCAGTTCGCCAGCGCTCCGGTAGCGCGCGCGGCGCCCTGGAGCGTCTCGAGTGTCGCCATCGGCTCAGCGTGGAACGGCTCGACCCACAGGCGTCGCAGGTCCTCGACGTAGCCGCAGCTGCCCAGCTCCCGGGCGATCTCCTCCGCGAGCGTGCGCACGTAGGTGCCCTTCGAACAGATCGCGCGCACCGTCACGTGGGGCGGCTCGAGGGCGCGCAATTCGAGCGAATCGATATCGATCGTGCGTGGCGCGCGCGGCACCTCGATGCCGCGTCGCGCGAGCGCATAGAGTCGCTCGCCGCGATGCTTGAGCGCCGAGTGCATGGGCGGGATCTGTTCGCGGCGTCCGACGAATGCGGCGAGCGTACGGGCAACGTCAGGCCGGTTGAGCGTGGGTACCGCGGATTCCTCGACCAGCTCGCCCTCGAGGTCGCCGGTGGTGGTGCTCGCGCCCAGCCGGATGACGAATTCGTAGCACTTGCGCCCATCGAGCAGCGCGCCCGCGAGCTTGGTCGCCTCGCCCAGGCAGATCGGCAACATGCCGCTCGCGAGGGGGTCGAGGCTGCCCCCGTGGCCGGCCTTGCGCGCCATGAACAGGCGCTTCACCTGTTGCAAGGCATCGTTCGAGCTCAGCCCGGTCGCCTTGTCGAGTAACACGATGCCATCGATGTCGGTCGCGACCGGCATGTGGAACGCCTCAGTCCTCGCGCGCGCCTCGCGTGTCGGGAGATTGCTCGGGTCCATCGTCGACGTGCGTCTCGGCGTCGTGCGCCACGGCCGAGTCGATCAGCGAGCTCAGCCGCACGCCAGCGGCGAGCTGCTCATCCGGACGAAAGGCGAGCTCCGGCGCAACCCTGAGCTTGAGCGATCGCCCCACCAGACCGCGCAGGAACCGTGCCGCGCCATCGAGCCCCGCCTGCACCTCGGCGGCGTCGCGTTCCTCGTCGAAGCGCGTGTAGAAGACCCTGGCGTGCTTGAGGTCCGGGGACACGCGCACGTCCGTGATGGTGATGCTGCCAACGCGCGGATCGCGGATCTCGCGCCGCAGCAGCTCGCTCAGGACGCGCTGAAGCTCGCCCTCGATGCGGCGACTGCGATGCGGATCTTTCGACATTCAGGCGTCGACTGTACGGGCCACTTCCACGCGCGCATAGCACTCGATCTGGTCGCCGGAGCGCACATCGTTGTAGTTCTTGACGCCGATGCCGCATTCCGTGCCGGCGCGCACCTCGTTCACGTCGTCCTTGAAACGCCGCAGCGACTCGAGCGCACCCTCGAAAACCACCACGTTGTCGCGCAGCACGCGAATGGGATTGTTGCGACGGACAAAGCCGTCGATCACCATGCACCCCGCCACGGTGCCGAACTTGCTGGAGCGGAAGACTTCGCGCACTTCGGCGAGCCCGACGATCTGCTCCTTGATCTCGGGAGTGAGCATCCCCGACATCAGCTGCTTCACGTCGTCGATGGCCTCGTAGATGATGCTGTAGTAGCGCACATCCACGCTGGTTTCCTTGATCATGTCGCGCGCGGCTGCGTCAGCGCGCACATTGAAGCCGATGATGCGGGCCTTGGAAGCGGCCGCCAGCGACACATCCGACTCGGTCAGCCCGCCGACACCGCTCGCGATGACTTTCACCGACACTTCGTCGGTCGCGAGCTTGGTCAGCGCATCGCGCAGCGCTTCGGCGCTGCCCTGCACATCGGCCTTGATGAGCAGGTTGATCACGCCCGAGCGGTTCTCCTCGGTCTGCGAGAACACGTCCTCGAGCTTGGTCGGGCTCTGGCGGGCCAGCTTGACGTCGCGGAACTTGCCCTGGCGGTAGAGCGCGACCTCGCGCGCCTTGCGCTCGTTCTCGACCACCATCAGCTCATCACCCGCGTTGGGAGTGCCGGACAGCCCCAGCACCACCACGGGCATGGACGGACCCGCGCTCTCGATGGCCTTGCCGGCCTCGTCGAACATCGCGCGCACGCGGCCGAACTCCTGACCCACCAGGATGTACTCGCCCAACTTGAGCGTGCCGCGCTTCACCAGGATGGTGGCCACGGTGCCGCGGCCCTTCTCGAGGCTCGACTCGAGCACGACGCCCGCGGCCATGCCGTCCTTCGGCGCCTTGAGCTCGAGGACATCGGCCTGCAGCAGCAGGGTGTCGAGCAGCTGATCGATGCCCTGGCCGGTCTTGGCCGAGACGAACGCGAACAGGTTCTCGCCGCCCCATTCCTCCGGCATCACCTGCTGCTTGGCCAGGTCGCTCTTGATGCGCTCCTGGTCGGCATCGCTCTTGTCGATCTTGTTGACCGCGACGACGATCGGCACGTCCGCCGCGCGCGCGTGCTGGATGGCTTCGACCGTCTGTGGCATCACGCCATCGTCGGCGGCGACCACCAGCACCACGATGTCGGTCACCTGGGCGCCGCGTGCACGCATCGCCGTGAAGGCCGCGTGGCCCGGCGTATCGAGAAACGTGATGACGCCCTTGGGCGTCTCGACGTGATAGGCGCCGATGTGCTGGGTAATGCCGCCGGCCTCACCCGCCGCGACCTTGGTGCGCCGGATGTAGTCGAGGAGCGAGGTCTTGCCGTGATCGACGTGTCCCATGACGGTGACCACCGGCGGGCGCGGCTGGAGGTCTGCGGACTCGGCGGTTTCGCCCTGCAACTCGGTTTCGACCGTGCTTTCGCGCACGATCCTGGCGGTGTGCCCCATTTCCTCGACCACCAGGACCGCCGTGTCCTGGTCGATCGGCTGGTTGATGGTGGCCATGACACCCATGTTCATCATGACCTTGATGACTTCGTTCGCCTTGACCGCCATCTTCTGCGCGAGCTCGGCGACGCTGGTGGTCTCGCCGATGCTGACCTCATGCTTGACCGGCGCCGTCGGCATTTCGAAGGCGTGACGCGCCTCGGACGCAACGGGGGTGGTACGTGAGCGCAGGCGCTTCTTTTTCTTGTAGCGCGCGCTGACGTCGCCGGCGACATGCAGCTCCGTGCGCCCATACCGGGTGTGAGCTTCCTCCTCGCGCGGTCGTGCGGGCTTGGGCGCTTCCTGCTCGCGCTTCTTCTTGGCCGCCTCTTCGCGTTCGCGCGCCTCGTTCTGGCGCTGCTGTTCTTCCGCCGCCAGGCGACGTGCTTCGTCCTCGGTGGCGCGCTTGCGGCTGTCGGCCTCCAGGCGTTCGCGGTCGCGCCGCTCCTGCTCGGCCCGCTCGCTGTCGCGGCGCGCCTGCTCCTCGGCTTCGCGCTTTTTGTCGAGCTCTTCCTGCTGCAGACGTGCCTTTTCTTCGAGCACGTCGCGCTTGATATAGGTGCGCTGGCGGCGCACTTCCACGTTCACCGTGCGTGCCCGGCCCTGCGCGCTCGCGAGCTTGAGCTCGCTCTGCGACTTGCGCTTCAGCGTGATCTTGCGCGGCGCGGCCGCCGTGTCCGCGCCGTGGCCGTGGCTACGCCGCAGATGCGTGAGCAGCTCCATCTTGGCCTCGTCGCTGATGGTGTCGTCGGCACCCGCGACGGTGATGCCCGCCTGGTCGAGCTGCGTCAGCAGGCGCTCCACCGGCACCTTCAGGACTTCGGCGAATTGTGCAACTGTCACATCGGGCATGGACGGCTCCTAGGCGGTGCCTTGGTTCTGGCCGGCCGCTTCAAACCAGTGAGCGCGGGCCGCCATGATCAGCTTCGCGGCGCGATCCGCATCGATGTGACCGACCTCGGTCAGCTCGTCCACCGATTGCTCCGCGAGCTCCTCGCGGGTGCGCACGCCGCCGCGGGCGAGGCTCAACGCGAGATCCGGGTCCATGCCATCGAGGGTGAGCAGGTCATCCGACGGCAAGGTCGACTCGACCGTCTCCTCGCTCGCGATCGCCTGCGTGAGCAGCACGTCGCGCGCCCGGTTCCTGAGCTCCTTCACGATGTCTTCGTCGAACTCCTCGATCGCGGTCAGCTCGCTCGCCGGCACATATGCCACTTCCTCGATGGTGGAGAAGCCCTCCTGCACCAGGATGGTGGCGACGTCCTCGCCCACGTCGAGCTGCTTCATGAACATTTCCCGCAGCTCGCGCGATTCCGATTCGCTCTTCGCCTCGGCAGCCGTCTCCGTCATCACGTTGAGCTCCCAGCCGGTGAGCTCGCTCGCCAGGCGGATGTTCTGACCGCCGCGGCCGATGGCCTGCGACAGGCGGTCTTCGGCGACCGCGATGTCCATGCTGTGCGAATCCTCGTCCACCACGATCGATTGGACTTCGGCGGGCGACATGGCGTTGATGACGAACTGCGCCGGGTTCTGGTCCCACGGAATGATGTCGACCCGTTCACCGGCGATCTCATTCGACACCGCCTGCACGCGCGAGCCGCGCATGCCCACGCAGGCACCGACCGGGTCGATGCGCGGATCGTTGGTCTTGACCGCGATCTTGGCGCGCACGCCCGGATCGCGGGCGGCGCCCAGGATCTGGATCAGTCCCTGCCCGACCTCGGGCACCTCGAGCTTGAAGAGCTCGATGAGGAATTCGGGCGTCGTGCGCGAGAGGAACAGTTGCGGGCCGCGTGGTTCGGAGCGCACGTCGCGCAGGTACGCCTTGATACGGTCCTGCGAGCGCACCGGCTCGCGCGGGATCAGCTCGTCGCGCGCGATGAAGCCCTCGGCGTTGCCGCCGAGATCGACGAACACGCCGTTGCGGTCGACGCGCTTGACGATGCCGCTCGCCAGCGTGTGGACGCGGTCCTTGTATTCCTCGACCACCTGCGCGCGCTCGGCCTCGCGCACTTTCTGCACGATGACCTGCTTGGCCGTCTGGGCGGCGATGCGGCCGAACACCACCGATTCCATCGGCACCTCGACGTATCCGCCCGGCTCCGCCTGCGGGTCGATCTCGTGCGCGTCCTCGAGCCGGAGCTCCCGCTCCGGGAACTCGAGCTCGGTCGAGTCGTCCGCGAATACCTTCCAGCGGCGAAACGTGTCGTAGTCGCCGGTCTTGCGATTGATGGCGACGCGCGCGTCCATGTCCTCGCCATGCTTCTTGCGGGTAGCCGAAGCCAGCGCCGCTTCGAGCGCGTCGAAGATGATCTCCTTGTCGACGCCCTTCTCGTTGGAGACGGCGTCCACCACCATCAGAATCTCTTTGTTCATGAGCTCAACCTCTTAGCCCCTCACAGCACCGGCACCAGCCGCGCCTTCTGAATCTGCGCGAAACCGAGGAGCGTGCGCATGCCGTCGACATCGACCACCACACCCTCGTCACGAACCTCGAGCAGCGTGCCTGTGAAACGCCGGCGCCCGTCGAGCGGCGTCCCGAGCTGCACCTTGACGCGGCTGCCCAGGAAGCGCTCGAAGTGCGCGCGCGTGCGTAGTATCCGGTCGAGGCCCGGCGAGGACACCTCGAGCGTGTAGTGCCCCGGAATCGGGTCTTCCGACTCGAGCACCGCGCTCACCTGGCGACTCACGCGCTCGCAATCGTCCAGCGTGATGCCGGGCACCGCGTCGATGTAGAGCCGCAGCACTCCCCCGGAGCCTGCCGGCGCAAACTCCAGCTCGACCAGCTCGTAGCCGAGCGAGTTCACCGCAGGCTCCAGCAGGCGAAACAACTCATCGCGCAACACGCCGCCAGCCCCACAAACGAAAATGGGCCCGAGGGCCCACCGTTCGCATTCTCTTATTCGACCTGCGGTTCCCGGCCAGGGAACCGCCGCACAAACGAAAAGGCCCCCTCGGGGGCCTGATCCGCGCTAAGCACTTGTTTTCACAAGCCTCGATCCCCGAGCGAATCGAGGGCGCGAAGTGTAACCGAAAGGTCCCGGCGTGGGAATCCCGCAACTTGCCGTGTTGCGTGGGAAATTCGCCTACTAGCTGCGCTCAGCCCGGAGCTCTCCTCACGATTCCTTCAGCCACCGGGCCAGCCAGGCGTGCACTTCGTGGTAGAAGTAGCGGCTGTCCTCGCCCTTCAGGATCCAGTGATTCTCGTCCGGGAATACGATCAGCCGGCTGGTCACCTGCTGGCGCTGCAGCACCGTCCAGTACTCGAGCGCATTGTTGAGCGGCACGCGGAAGTCGCTCTCGCCGACGGTCACCAGCGTGGGCGTCTTGAACTGGTTCGCGTAACGGATCGGGCTCTGCGTCTGCCAGATGGCGCCCTGCTCCCACGGCGGGCCGCCGTTCATGATTTCGCGCTGGTACACCGTGTCGCTCGTTCCCCACTGGGACTGCAGACTGACCAGTCCGGCGTGACTCACCAGGCAGCGATACCGCGTCGTGGTTGCCTGCAGCCAGTTGGAGAGGTGCCCGCCATAGCTCGCACCACCTGCGCACTGGCGCGAGGCGTCGATGAAAGCGAAGCGCTTGATGGCTTCGTCGGCGGCCTGGTTGATTTCCTCGCCCGGTGTCTTCAGCGGATCGCCCTGGATGTTGCGCGCGAATTGCTCGCCGAAGCCGGTCGAGCCGGTGTAGTTGGTGAGCAGCACCACGTAGCCGGGCGAGGCGAGCAGGTGATAGTTCCAGCGCAACACGAACTGGTCGCGCCACATGGAATGCGGGCCGCCGTGGATCACGACGAACAGCGGATAGCGCTTCGACTCGTCGAACTCGGGCGGCAGCACCAGCATGTTGTGAATGCGCCGCCCACCCGTGCTCTCGAACCAGAAGTGGCGCACCGGCTGCCAATCGATCTGCGCCGCGCGTGCCTGGTTGAAGCTGGTGAGGAACACGCGTCGCCCGGTTTCGGGATCGACGCGCACCACTTCGCCCGGACTGGTCGCGCTTTCCCAGTTGGCGAAGATCTGCGGCATGCTCGCGGTCAGGGGCACCCGCAGGTTCGAGTAGGCACCGCTCGGGGCGTCGCCGAGCGGCTCAACGTTTCCGCCGCTGCGCGCCAACGAGTAGAGATTTTCGTGCCCGGCGTCCTCGGCCAGCACGTAGGCCCGGGTGCCGCTGCGCGGCACGCCGTATGAAGTAATGGCCCGGTCGAAGCGCTCGGTGAGCACGCGCGCCGCCCCGACCTTCGGCCAATCGAGCGCAGCCAACCGCTCAGCCGTGTAGGTGAAGCGCGATTCCGGCTCCAACAGCGCATAGAGCTTGCTACCGTCCGCGCTGAAGCCGGGCTGCGACCAGGAGTCGCGGCCCTGGGTGAGTCGCACCGGCTGGCCGCCGTTGGCATCGACGCTGAACAGATCGGTCGTGGCGAAATCGTAGGCGCGCGTGTTCCAGTTGGTGCTCGCCACGAACACGATCGAGCGTCCGTCCGGCGCCCAGACGGCATCGATTTCCTCTCCCGAATCCGTCCAGCGGCCCGAGAAGCCGGGGCCACGGGTCAACTCCGTGCCGGCCAGCAGATTGCGCGCCGCCTTCGGGTCGTCGACCGGCTGCACGAACACGTGCGATTGGCGTTCGGGATCGATCCACTTGTCCCAGTGCCGAATCGGGAAGCCCTCGTACGCGCGCACGTGGTACTTGCGCGCCTTGCGCTCTTCCGCGAGCCGCTTGTTGTCCTCGTCGTTCATCGCGCCCCGATAGACCGTGCTCACGAACAGGATGCGGCTGCCGTCCGGGGAGAATTGCGGCGAGCGCGCTCCCGTCGAGAGGTCGGTGACGGGGATGGCCTCGCCGCCGTCCGCGATATCGAGGACATAGATCTGCTCCACCTCGTCGCCCTCGCGCTTGCTCGAAAAGGCAATGCGGCGGCTGTCGCGGCTCCAGGTGACGCCGTTTTCGCGTGCCGGGCTGGCCGTCAGTCGTCGCGGCGGCACCCCGCCCTTCGCCGGGACGATCCATAACTCGGAGCTCTGGTCGTCGGCGTCGTAGGCGGGCTCCGTAACCGACACGATCACCCACTTGCCGTCCGGGCTCGGCACCGGCGCACCGACGCGCTTCATGAGCCACACGTCCTCGTGAGTGATGGTTCGCTTCTGCGCCTCCGCGGGCGGCGTCCATGCGAGGGCCGCCAGCACACCAAGACTGCAACACACGCCCACGCGCACCATCCAAAGACCTCGAGTCATTGTTTCCTCCCGGCCGACGCAAGCCCGAGCAGCCCAGCCGCATTCTGTTTCATGATCAGCGGGCGCACTTCCGGCTTGATCGGCAGCCGCCCGAAATCCTCTATCCAACGGTCCGGCGTGATCGCCGGGTAATCGGAACCGAACAGCACCTTGTTCTTGAGCAAGGTGTTGCAGTACTGCACCAGGATCTGCGGGAAGTACTTGGGCGACCAGCCGGACAGGTCGATGTAGACCTTGGGCTTGTGGGTCGCGACTGCCAGCGCCTCTTCCTGCCAGGGGAACGAGGGGTGCGCGAGGATGATCGTCATGCCGGGGAAATCCACGGCGACGTCGTCCAGGTACATCGGGTTCGAGTACTTCAAGCGGATCCCCATTCCCCCGGGCGTCCCCGCCCCCACACCCGTTTGCCCGGTGTGAAAGAGAGCCGGCAACCCCGCCTCTTCGATGACCCCATAGAGTGCATAAGCCTGCCGATCGTTCGGATAAAAGCCCTGCATCGAGGGGTGGAACTTGAAGCCCCGTACCCCGTAATCCTCGATCAGGCGCCGCGCCTCGCGGACCCCGAGCTTGCCCTTGGCCGGGTCGATGCTGGCGAACGGAATCAGGACGTCGTTGTTCTCCGCGGCCAGCTCTGCCACCTCCTCGTTGGCGATGCGCGGCGTGCCGAAGGCCGACTCCGCATCGACCGTGAAGATGACCGCCGCCATGCGGCGCTCGCGATAGTACTGCGCGATCTCGGGCATCGCGGGCGGGAGCGAGGAGTTGAAGTACTTCGCCATGCCCTCCTCCATGCGCAGCGTGCAGGCGTCAGGCGGCGTGCGGCTCGAGATGCTGGCGTGGGTGTGAACGTCGATCGCCACCAGCGAATCGACGTCGATGTTCGACTGGTACTTCGCCACCACGGATCTCCCCTTGGCGCCCGGCCAGCGGACCGCATGATGAAGGAAACGGTGTCCTCAGCACCAGCACGCGGTCCGTCGTCACTGGAACCCCTGGTCGCAAGCCAACACGCTCGCCTGGGTTCTCGACTTGACCTGGAGCGCCGGGACAAATGTCACCAGACTTTCGGCAAGACCGCCGCCCGCCGGGACATTCCTCATCTGTTGTGTCGTCCAGGCGCGCGCGATTCTGTGGGCTCCGACCTGGCCAGCGCCGGGGCGCACCGGCCAGGTGAGACCAACCACAGGAGGACCCAGACATGAAAGCTGCAGGATCGGCGAAGTCTCTTGGTTGTTATGTGGCGGCTCTGCTCGCCGCTGCAGGCGGATTGGCGCTTGACGCCGTGGCGGACGAGGGACAACCGGCCACCACAGCTTCACACCATCAATCCGCCGCGAAGCATCACAAACCTGACTCGAGCGACTTCATCCGGACCGTGCGCCAGGCGACGGCGCGCTTCCGGGACGTCGCCGTGGCAGAAGCGGAGGGCTATGAGCTGCATTTTGGCTGCGTGAGCGACGACGACGACGGAGCGATGGGGTTGCACTACGTGAACATGTCCCTGGTCGGCGACGGCAAGCTCGACGCCGAGCAACCTGAGATCGTGATCTACGAGCCACTGCCCAACGGGCGTTTGCGGCTCATCGGTGCTGACTTCCTGGTGCTCGCCGACGCCTGGCATGCGAACAACCCGGCCCCGCCGGAACTGGGCGGACAGCTCTTCCATCTGTTCGAGAGCCCGAATCGATTCGGCTTGCCCAACTTCTATACGCTGCACGTCTGGGCCTGGAGGGACAACCCCAACGGCGCATTCGTGAACTGGCATCCGAACGTGTCCTGCAATTCCTTCAGCGGGTGAGGCTCAAGCCTGCCCGTTCTGGATCAAACGCTGGGTGGCGGCGAAGTCCTGACGCAGCGTACGAGCGCCGCGGAAGTAGTGCGCCGCCGCCCAGATGTTGGCGAGCCCCACGACGACCAGGCCGATCGCGAGCGACTGCGTCCCGTGGGTGGGTTGCAGCCGGTCGCTGATCGCGCCGGCGAGGAAGGGCCCGAGGCCGAGACCGATGAAGGTCTGCACGAACAGCAGGATCGAGGTCGCCACCGCACGCGTGCGCAGGGTTGCGAGCCCCTGCGTTACCGCGAACGACGGCCCGAAGAACATCGAGGCAAAGATGAACATCACGCAGAAGGACGGCACCACGACCCGCAGATCGGTGGCCAGGTAAGAGCTGAACTGGAACGGCACCATGATCAGCGTCGCGATGCCGGGGACCCACATGTACCAGCGGCGATCGCCGAAGCGGTTGCTGATGCGGTCGGAGAGAAAGCCGCCGAGGAGCGTGCCGATCGCGCCGATGATGGAGAAGAACGCGAGCCACGTGCCGTACTCGCCGCTCTGCATGCCGTGCGAGCGCGCGAAGAAGGCGCCATTCAAAGCGCTCCCCGAATACCAGACCACCGAATGCAGTGCCGCCGCGAGACACATATGGCGGAACGACACATAGCGCCACAGAAATTTGACGACGCTGCGGATGGGCGGCGCCGCAGCGCGTGCGACCGCCGCCGCGGCGCCGTCCGAGTGACCTCGCGGGGGCTCGATCACGGTCAGGCGGATGAGCGCTGCTACCAGAAGCCCGGGCAGTCCAATCAGGATGAACGTGGTGCGCCAGCCATAGAACTGGTTGAACCAGCCGCCGAGGAATTGGCCAAGCATGGCGCCGACCGGCACGCCGAGCGCATATAAAGAGAGCGCCGTGGCGCGCTGCTCGCGCGGAAAGTAATCCGAGATCAGGGCATGCGAGGGCGGTGAGCCGCCCGCTTCGCCGATCGCGGTGCCGGCGCGCGCGCCCGCGAGCGACCAGAAGCCGGTGGCCATCCCGCACAGTGCCGTCATGCAACTCCATAGGCTGCAACAAATGGCCAGCACGTTGCGGCGCACCGTCCGATCGGCCCACATGGCAATCGGAACGCCCAGTGTCGAATAAAAGAACGCGAAGGTGATGCCGCTCAGGAGGCCGAGCTGCGTGTCGCTGAGCGCGAATTCGCCCTTGATGGATTCGATGAGAACCGCGAGCACGCCGCGATCCATGACGTTGACGACGTAGCCGAGAAACAGGACCGCGAGCACGTAGCCGCGGTAGGCGGGCGTGAAGCTCACCGCGGCCGGCGGGGTGCCGGCGGTCACTTCGATGCTGGTTCCGGCCACGTGCAGTCCATGAGTGCACTGCTTGCCATCAGTGCGTGCATCCTAAACGGAGGGAAATCGGGGTCAGATTTATTTTCCGGGGGTGCAGGATAGCGGAAAATAAATCTGACCCCGATTTCCCTCCCTGCCGCTCTCGTGGCTCTGCGCGACCTACTGGAAGTTGCGCTCGAACTGCAGGCCCCAGGTGCGCGGCGTGCCGGGATTGCCCTGCTCGCGGCCGAAGAAGCCGACCAGGCTGAGCTTGCCATTGAAGTACTCTTCTTCGGTCAGGTTCTGGCCGAACAGCGCCACTTCCCAGGTGCTGTCTGGCGACACCCAGGTGATCCGCCCGTTCAGGAGTGTGTAGGCGTCCTGCGGTCCCTGGTTGTTGGTCGTGAAGTAGATATCGGACTGGTACACGGCATCGAGGCGCGGCGTGATCGAGCTGCCCGCCGACATGCCGAACGCGTATTGCATGCCGATAGCGCCGGTCCACTCGGGCGTGCGCGGCGAATAGCAGCGATCACCGTTGCAGCCATCGCCTTCGATCAGCAGCTCGTTGCCCTCGTTGTCGACCAGCTCGTAGTTGAGGTAGCCGAGCGTTCCCTCGATGCGCAGGTTCGGCACGGGTTCGGCCAGAAGGTCGAGTTCGACGCCCCAGATATCGGCCTCGCCCGCATTGATTTCGCGGAACCAGTTGGCGCCCGACGCATCGAGCTGCTGCGCGAACGTCTGCTGGTCCTTGTACTTGGAGAAGAAGAGCGCGCCGTTCAGGCGCACACGCCCCTGCGCGAGCTCGGACTTGGCACCGAGCTCGAGCGTGTCGAGGTACTCCGGATCGAACGGATCGGTCTGCAGCTCGGTCGCGGGCCGCGGGCTGAAGCCACCGCCCTTGAAGCCGGTCGCATACTTGATGTAGGTCATCAGGTCATCCGACCACGCGTACTCGACGATGGCGGTCACGTCGGTGTTGGTGGCAGTCGTCGGCACGAACGCGTTGTCGATGACGATGTCGCCGAAAAAGTTCGCGCGATAGATGGTCGCGTCCTTCTGGTCGTCCGTGTAACGCCCGCCGAGCGTGAGCGCGAGCGCATCGGTGGCGCGGAATGTCGCCTGCGCGAACACCGCCCAGTTCTTGGTGTCCTGCTGATCGAAGGCATCGTTCTGGTAGATGATCGTGGGATAGAGGAAATCGAAGCCGCGATTGGTGTCGTGGGCGTCGTAGTAGAAGGCGCCCGCCACCCAGTCGACCTTGCCGGCCGTGCCGGTGAGCTGCAACTCCTGAGTGAACTGGCGGTGGGTGCTCTCGTCGAAGGTCGCGTTGTTGGGCAGCGGCGTGCCGTCGGAATCGCGGCCGAATTCGTTCCACCAGTCGCGATACGCCGTGATCGACTTGAGCTTGAGACCGTCTGCGAGCTGCCATTCGAGCGTTGCCGACACGCCCCAGTGCTCCAGGTTGTTGACGTTCGGCACCAGGCGATTGGTGAGCGGATCGTCGAAGCGGCTGTAGTTCGTGTAGATGTCGTTCGTCACGAAGCGCCCGTCGTAGCTCATGCCAGGCCCGAACACCGGGTCGGCAAACGCCGCGCCCCAGAATGTGTTGAGGCCGTTGGCGCCATCGATAATCGTGTACTTGTCGCCCGGTCCCTTCTGGCGCTGGTTGGTGATGTCGCCGATGACATTGAGCTCCATGTCCTCGCTCAACAGGAATCGAAAGGCGGCGCGCCCCGATTGGACGTTTTCGTCCTGCAGCGTGTCGACGACGCAGCCTCTTCCCGGAGTCGCCACGGAGCCGAGGGCGATGCCGTTCAGTCCGCCGGGATAGCCGCCGGGCACGTTGTACGGACCGTCGGGCAGGCCGGGACCGCCGGGGCCGAGCGAGCCCGCGCCGTTTACGCACTCGTAGTCGAGCACCTTGAAAAAGCCGTCCGCCGTCTTGCTCGAGAACGAGAAGCGCGCGAACGCCTTGTCGGCGATCAACGGTACGTCCATCCAGCCGCGCGCGTCGATGCGGTCGTAGCTGCCGACCATCACGCTGAGCGAGCCGGTGCCATCGCCCTGCGGTTTCTTGGAGATGAGGCGCACCGTGCCGCCGATCGCGTTCTTGCCGAACAGCGTGCCCTGCGGACCGCGCAGCACCTCGACACGCTCGAGATCGAGCAGGTCGAAGATCGCGCCTTGCGGGCGGCCGTTGTACACATCGTCGACGTAGATCGGCACGCCGGGCTCGAACGACAGGATGTTGTCACCCAGGCCGACGCCGCGAATGAAAGCCGCCATGGTCGCGCCCCAGCCGGCGCCGAGCGGTGCAATGACGGTGTTGGGCACGAAGGCGTCCAGGTCCGTCACGCTGTAGACTCCGCGGGCCTCGAGGTTCTCGGCGGTGAAGGCCGAGATGGCGATCGGGGTGTCCTGCAACCGTTCCTCGCGGAACTGCGCGGTAACAGTGACCTCGCCCAATACGCCGGCGCTGGTGTCCTGCGCCCCGGCGGGCGCCGCGATGCCGAGAAGTGCGGCGCTCAACCCGTGGATGAGTGCGAGCGCTGGCCGATACTTGCCGGAAATGACCATAGCTTCCCCCCGAGAGTGCTGATGGATTTCAACGACTTGATTTAATTCTCAAAAGACGGTAGCACCGAACCTTCCGGGAGAGAACGGAACAAAAAACGCGATCAGCTTTCTCGCAACGAGAAGAACGCCATCAACACGCTGCTGCACATCAACGCTTTTCTGCTCGTGGCCCGCATGCGCAGCTTCTCGGGCGCCGCGCGCGAGCTCGGCGTGGCGCCTTCGGTCGTGACCAAGCGCATCACGCGGCTCGAGGAACAGGTCGGCACGCAGCTGCTCGTGCGCTCGACGCGCGGACTCGCGCTGACGACCGCGGGCGAGAAGTTGCTGCCACGTTTCACGCGACTGATCGCCGAGCTGGAAGAGGCGATCACGGGCACGGCAACCGAGGCGCGCGGTGTCGAGGGACACCTGAGGATCAAGGCGCCGACCACGGTCACCTCGCAGTACCTGGGAGCCATCCTGAGTGAGTTCCAGGCGCGCAATCCCGCAGTCAGCCTGGACATCGTGCTCCTCGATCGCTCGGTGAATCCGCTCGAAGAGGCGTTCGACCTGGTGGTTGGGGCGCGGCCGGCGTCCTATCCGGGCGTGGTGGACGTGCCGTTGTGCACTTACCCGCTGACGCTCTGCTGCACACCGGAATACATGGCGGAGCGGCGCGCGCCCGAGCATCCCACCGAGCTCGTGGACCACAACTGCCTGACGTCCGTGCTCCTCGGGACGACGCTCCTGTTCGAGGGTCCGCGCGGCAACCTGAGCGTGGAGATCCATTCCCGCTTCCATGCCAACGACGGGCGCGTCCTGCTGGAAGCCGCCCGACGCAGCCTGGGTATCGCGGTGCTGCCCCGCTATCTCGTCGAGGAAGACCTGCAGAGCGGGCGCCTGATCCAGGTCCTGCCCGGATTTCCGCTGGTGACCTACTGGCTCAAGGCGCTGGTCCCGAGCATCAAGATGAGCAAACCGGCCGTCCGCGAACTGGTGGCGTTCCTCAAGATCCGCATGCAGTCGCCGCCCTGGGAGCCGGATGCGGCGTCCTAGCGGATTGTTCGTGAAACGAGAAGGCTGATCGCACCACAGCGCATGTTCTGTCAGTGGTCGCCGAAAGCTAACATCTCCAGCAGCAGCAGAGCTGGACGATGAAGAAGCCGCTACGCAGCAACTTTGAGCCGGGTTCACCGCGCGAGGCGGTGCGCCGGGCGCAATGGAAGGCGCTGGGCTTGAGCGATGCGGACCTGGAAAAGCCGAAGATCGCCGTCGTCAACAGCTCCTCGGAGCTCGCCATCTGTTTCAGCCACCTCGACGGCATCGCGCGAGTCGTCAAGGAAGCGATTCGCGGCAGCGGTGCGGTGCCGTTCGAGGTGCGCACCGCGGCGCCGAGCGATTTCATCATCAGCGCGGGCGGCGGCGGCGGCTACATCCTCGCCTCGCGCGACCTGATCGTGAACGACATGGAGATCGCCATCGAGGGGGCACAGCTCGACGGCATGATCTGCCTGTCCTCCTGCGACAAGACGCCCCCTGCCCACCTCATGGCCGCCGGTCGCTTCAATATCCCGACGATCCTGGTGGTGTGCGGATACCAGCCGAGCGGCGAGTATCGCGGCAAGCATGTCGATATCGAGGATGTGTTCTTCGGCTCGGTGCAGGCGGCGTTCGGCAAACTCTCCTGCGAGGATCTGCGGGGCATGAGCGACAACGCGATCCGCGGGCCGGGTGTCTGTTCCGGCATGGCGACCGCGAACTCGATGCACGTCGTGTGCGAGGCGCTCGGCATGAGCCTGCCCGGCAGCGCGCCGGTGCTCGCCAACAGCCCCAAGATGTTCGAGAACGCACGGCGCAGCGGCGAGCGCATCGTCGAGATGGTGCTGGAAGACCTCAGGCCCCGCGACATCCTCACGCCCGCCGCGTTCCGCAACGCCGCCGCCGCCGTGCTCGCGGTCAGCGGCTCGATCAACTGCATCAAGCATCTGCAGGCCACCGCGATCGAAACGGGCGTCGACGTGGACGTGTTCCAACTGTTCAATGAACTGGGCCAGAAGGTACCGGTGCTGAGCGCGGTGCGGCCCAATGGCCCGGATTCGATCGAGGCGTTCGAGGCCGCGGGCGGAGCGCGTGCGCTCCTCAAGCAGCTCGAGCCGCTGCTCGACGGCTCCGCGCTGACGGTCACGGGGCGCACGCTCAAAGAGAACCTCCAGCGCACGAGGATCGATGACGAGGACGTGATCCGTCCGCTCGAGCGTCCGTTCTCCACGAAGCCGCCGATCGTGATCCTGCGTGGCTCGCTCGCGCCAGACAGCGCCATCGTCAAGCTGGGATTGCGCGACGACAACCGCAAGGCGCAATTCAGCGGGCCCGCACTGGTGTATGACGATGGCGCGGAGGCGATGGCCGCTATCGGACAGGGCAAGGTGCAGCCGGGTCACGTGCTCGTGGTGCGCGGCATGGGCCCGAAGGGTGGACCCGCCATGGCCGGCCCCGCCTCCATGGTGGTCTTCGCCATCGATTCCGCCGGATTGCAGAACGAAGTGGCGTTCGTGACCGACGGCCAGCTCTCCGGTTTGTGCAACAAGGGGCTCACGGTCGCGGAGGTCTCACCCGAATCGGCCGTCGGCGGACCGCTTTCGCTGGTCGAGAATGGCGATCGAATCAGCATCGACGTCGATCGGCAAAAGCTCGACCTCGAGGTCGGCGAGGCGGAGCTCGCCGCGCGCCGCGTGCGTCGCGGTGAGCCGAAGCTGCCGAAGTCGAGCGGGTATCTCTCGATCTACCAACGCAGCGTCCAGCCGATGTCCACGGGCGCCGTGCTGGTCAAGCGCGAGTAGGCTGCGCGAATCGCGTGCCACCAAAGGATCGTCTCGTGGCAGAGGTCATCCCGACTCGCACCATCCGCCGCCCGCCCGAGCGCAAGGTGAAAACGGTCGCCGCCGACATCTGCGTGCTGGGCGCGGGGATCTCGGGCGTCAGCGCCGCACTCGAAGCGGCGAAGATCGGCCGCAAGGTCGTGCTCGTCGACGGCGCACCGGCACTGGGTGGCCAGGCGGTGGGCTCGATCATTGGCACGCTGATCGGCCTCTACACGCATGGTGCCAACCCGTACCAGATCACCCATGGCGTCGCTGATGACCTGATCCGGGAATTGACGGCGGAAGGGTCACTCCTGCGCATGCACCACTCGACCGTGACGTTTCAGTACGACGAGGTGCGGCTCGGGCGCTGGATGGAGCAGAAAGTCGAAGCCGCCGGGATCCACGCGATCGTGGGCGCGGTCCTGACCGGCGTGTCGTTCCGCGACCGCCGCGTGCAATACATCGAGCTCGCCACGCGCTTCGGGACGGTGCGCGTGCGCGCGAATGGCTACGTCGACTCCTCGGGCGATGCCAGCCTGAGCTACGAGGCCGGCCTCGAAGTGCGTGAGCCGGAAGCGCCGGTGTACGGCACGCTCAACTTCCTCATCGAGGGCTACAACCTCGAGACCGTCGGCGAGCTCGTGATGAAGGATGTGCATGCGCGCCTGATCTCGCACGGCAAGGAATACGGGCTGGTGCGCCACGACGGGTGGCTCATGCACTTTCCCGGCAAGAATTTCATGCTGGCAAACATCAGCCACATCGACACCCCGCTCGACCCTGTCAAGACCGCGAGCATGGTGTTCGAGGGGCGCCGGCAGGCCGACAGCATCGTGCGTTTCCTGCGGAGCGAGTTTCCGCGCATCTTCGCGAACGCGCGCGTGCGCGTGTACGGCAACCCGGGATTGCGCCAGACGCGCTGGATCGTGAGCCGCCGCCAGCTCACGCTCAACGATATCCGCGAGGCCAAGCGGCCGCCGGACGCCGCCGCGCGCTGCGCGTGGTGGGTGGAGCTGCACGATACCAAGGAGCTGGTGCACTGGGAGCGGTTCGCGGACAACCACGTGTACTACATTCCGTTGAGCTGCATGGTGCCGAAGGAAGCCGACAACATCGTCGCCTCGGGGCGCTGCGTCGACGCGGATTCGCACGCGCTCTCCGCGATCCGCGTGATGGGGCCGTGCATCGCGATGGGGACCGCGGCCGCGCACAGTCTCGATCTCGCGGGGACCGGCTCCGTGCACGAGATCGACCTGCAGCAACTGCAGCGGCGGCTGCACGACAACCTGGAACGGACGGACTGACTCGCGTTCGTCATGTTTGCTGCTACGTCGATGTGGGTGCACGGACGAGAAGAAGGGAGCGCCCGAACGAGGCAGACGTTTCGGGAGCGCCGTGAATCCATCCCTGGAGGCTCCGGCGAAAACATCCCGGTTTTCGACGGTCCCGAAACGTCTGCCCCGTCCGCGCGCTCCTGGGAGTGGGAAACCTCGAATGGCAGCGTTCGTCTTTCTGCCGTCCTACTGGGCGGCTTCCTCCTCGCGGCCTGCGCAGACAAGAAGAGTGCCGAGCCGCCGTCGGCCGCGAATGTCGATGGCGCGCGCATCGTCGCAGCAGCCGAAGACCCGGCAAACTGGCTCACGCACGGGCGCACCTATGCCGAAGATCGCTTCAGTCCGCTCAAGCGAATCAACGACGGCAACGTGGGCAAGCTCGGGCTCGCGTGGTTCGTCGATTTCGGCTCGCGCCTCGGCATCGAAGCGACGCCGCTGGTGGTCGACGGCGTGCTGTACACGACCGGCGTCTGGAACGTCCTGTACGCCCTCGATGCGAAGACGGGCAAGGAGCTGTGGCGATTCGATCCACAGGTCAATCGCGCGTGGCTGCGCTACATGTGCTGTGGACCTGCCAACCGCGGCCCCGCGGTGTGGAAAGGCAAGGCGTATGTCGCCACCATCGATGGCCGGCTCATCGCGGTGAATGCCGCGAGCGGTCAACCGCTGTGGGACGTGCAGACGACGGACAGGACCCAGCCCTATTCCATCACGGGTGCGCCGCGCGTGGTGCGCGACAAGGTCATCATCGGCAACGGCGGCGCGGAATTCGGCGTGCGCGGCTACGTGACCGCCTACGACGCCGAGACCGGCAAGCAGGCCTGGCGCTTCTACACCGTGCCCGGCAATCCCGCCGAGGGGTTCGAGTCGCCGGCCATGGAGATGGCGGCCGGGACCTGGAGCGGCGAGTGGTGGGTGGCCGGTGGTGGCGGCACGGCCTGGGACTCGTTCTCCTACGACCCGGTGTTGAACCTGCTCTACATCGGCACCGGCAACGGCTCGCCCTGGCAACGCGACTTACGCAGTCCCGGCGGCGGCGACAATCTCTTCCTGTGCTCGATCGTCGCGGTCAACCCGGATACCGGCGCGTACGTGTGGCACTACCAGGCCGTCCCGGGCGAGAACTGGGACTACAACTGCGTCCAGCAGATGACGCTTGTCGAGCTCGAGATCGGCGGCACGCGGCGCCAGGTGTTGATGCAGGCCGCCAAGAACGGCTTCTTCTACGTGATCGATCGCAGCAACGGGAAGCTGCTGTCCGCCAATCCGTTCGTGCCGGTGAACTGGGCGAGCCACTACGACCTCGCGACCGGCCGACCGGTCGAGATCAAGGAGAACCTCTACACCGACACCGAAGGCAAACTGATCACGCCGAGTCCCTTTGGCGCGCACAACTGGCATCCGATGTCGTACAGCCCGCTCACGGGCCTGGTCTATTTCGCGGCGCAGGAAACCTCGTTCGTCTACAGCCGCACGCCGAGCTACGAGCATCGACCGATGCGCTGGAACCTGGCGCAGAATCCCGCCGCCAGGATGCCCCCGGGCGTCACCGAGATCATTCCCAACAAGACCCGCGGCTACCTGCTCGCGTGGAACCCGGTCACCAACTCGGAGGCCTGGCGCATCGAGCACCGCGGGCCCTGGAACGGCGGCGTCCTCGCAACCGCCGGCAACCTGCTGATCCAGGGAGCCGCCGATGGCCGCTTCGTCATCTATCGCGCGGACACGGGCGTGAAGCTCTGGGAGATGCCGATCCAGACGGGCGCGGTCGCGGGCCCCATCAGCTACGAAGTGGACGGCGAGCAATACATCGCCGTGGCCGCTGGCTGGGCGGGCTCCATGATCATCATCGGCGGGGGGCTCACGCCCGTTCACCGCGCGCCAGCGCGCCTGCTCGCATTCAAGCTCGGCGGCAGCGCGTCGCTCCCCCCACCGGAGCCGGCCCCTGCATTCGCCCCGCCGCCCTCCAACGCGACCGCCGCGACGATCGCGAAGGGCGCGAGCCTGTACGGGCAGTGGTGTCGCATCTGTCACGGCGGTAACGTGGTCTCGAGTGGCATGACGCCGGACTTGCGTTACATGAACGCGGAGACTCACGCGGCTTTCAACGACATCGTGGTGCGCGGCGCGCGCAGCGGCATGCCGCCTTTTGCGGATGTCATCACCGATGCCGACGCGGACGCGATCCGCGCCTATCTCATTGAGCGTGCGCGTCAGGAAGGCCCCCTCTCCCGCTTGCGGGAGAGGGCCGGGGTGAGGGTGGATAATGAAGCTGACTGACGCCGAACAGGCGATGCTGGATGGCCAGAAAGGCAAGGCGTGCCAGAAGGCGATGGAGCTGCTGGTGCGGTACGGCGAAGCCCTGGGCGCTGAGCGCTTCGTCGACACCAACAATGTGGCCGGCGTCCCCGGCTCCTCCACCCCGTTCCTGGAGAACTACTACCGCGACGCGGGCGATCGTTACGACGTGATTTTCTCGCGCTTCGACCTCGACAGTGACGAGGTGGTCGAGGTGCCGCGCGCCGTCGTGCACACCTGCCACCTGCAGGGCGGCGTCGATCCGGACAACTGGCAGGTGCTGGGCGCCAAGCCCGAGCTGGCGCGCATCAGCCAGCAAAGCGAAGCGGCCGCGGCCGCTCATGACGTGCGCATTCTGAAAACCTGTACTCCCTACCTCGTCGGCAACACGCCGGCGTTCGGCGAGCATTGCGCGTGGATGGAGTCCTCCGCGGTCGTCTATTGCAACTCCGTGCTCGGTGCGCGCACCAACACGGAAGGCCGCGAGAGCACCAGCGCCGCGATGCTGACGGGGAAGATCCCCGACTTCGGCCTGCATCGCGACGAGCACCGCCGCGGTACGCATCACATCGAGGTCGAAGTCGAGGTCGAGAGCATCATGGACTGGGGGATGCTCGGATACTTCGTGGGCGACGTCGTCGGTGAACGGGTCCCGGTCCTGACCGGGCGGTTCGGCAAACCGGACATCGTTCGTTACAAGCACTTTGGCGCGGCCGCGGCCTCTTCGGGTGGCGTCGAGCTGTATCACCTCCTCGGCGTCACGCCGGAAGCCGCCACGCTCGAACAAGCTTTTGGAGCGTATCGGCCCGTCGAAACGATTCGCTACGGCAAGGCCGAGCAACGCCGGACCTACGAGACGCTCAACGCCAATGGGCACGACCGCAATGTCGACTACGTGATGCTCGGTTGTCCCCATGCCGCCATCGAGCAGATCCGGGAGGCGTGCGGATTGCTCGCCGGCAAGCGCATCAGCGCCAGCTGCAACCTGTGGATCTTCACTTCGCGCGCGGTGCGCGCGCTCGCCGATCGCGAAGGACTGACCCGGGTGATCAAGGAGGCGGGCGGCGCGCTGCTCACCGACACCTGCTCGGCGATCGGCCAAGCGCTTCCGCCCGGCACGCGCGTCGCGGCACTCGACTCGGCCAAGCAGGTGCACTACCTGCCCGCGATCATGGGTATCGAGGCGTGGTTCGGCACCACCCGCGACTGCATCGACGCGGCGCTCACCGGGCGCTGGGAGGGTGTGCCTCCATGAGCGGCGAGAAAATTCTCCTGCGAGGACGCACCGTGGTGGGTGGCGTCGCTGAAGGCGAAGCGCTGGTGACGCATCAGACCCTCTCCGGCTGGGGCGGGGTCAACCCCATGACCGGCACCGTGGTCGAGACGCGTCATGAGCTGCGTGGCGTCAGTTTCAAGGACAAGGTGCTGGTGTTCCCCGGCGCCAAGGGCTCGTCGGGCTGGTCGGCCGTGTTCCACTTCGCGCGCCTCGCCGGAACCGCGCCGAAGGCGATGCTGTTCAACGAAATGACCACCAAGGTGGCGCTGGGCGCGGTCGTCATGCGCGTGCCTTCGGTGACCGATTTCGATCGCGACCCGCTCACCGTCATCGAGACCGGCGACTGGGTGCGCGTGGATGCCGACCGCGGTGTCGTCGAGGTTCTCAAGGCGGCCGCGCGGCAGGCATCGTGAGCACGCCCCTGACACTCAATCCCCTGCACCCGCTGTTTGGCGCGGAGCTCATCGGCGCCGATCTACATGAGCCGCCATCGCCCGCTCTCATCGCGGCAGTCAACGACGCGATGGCGAAATACGCGGTGCTCGTGGTGCGCGAGCAGTGCATCGATGACGAGGAGCAGATCCGCTTCAGCCGCTGCTTCGGACCGCTCGAGCTGCCGCCCCACATGGGCATGAAGGGCTTCAGGCGGCGCCTGCGGCCGGAGATGTACGACGTGTCCAATCTCGACGAGGAAGGCGACTTCCTGCCGCCGGACTCGCTGCGCCTCGCGTCGAACCGCGCCAACGAAGAGTTCCATACCGACAGTTCCTTCAACAGCCTCCCCACCAAGTGGTCGCTCCTGTCCGCACGCGTCCTGCCGCCCGCAGGCGGGGACACGTGGTACGTCGACACGCGCGCGGTCTACGACGCCCTGCCGGCGGAGCTGAAGGCACGCGTCCAGGATGCGGTCGCCGAGCACTACTTCTGGAAGACCCGCATCCGCGCGGGCTACACGATCATCACGGAAGAGATGAAGCGCGCCATGCCGCCCGTGCCCCAGAAGATCGTGCGCGTGGTACCGGAGTCCGGCCGCACCGCGCTCTACATCGGCAATCACGCGGCCCACATCATCGGCTGGCCCCTCGAGGAAGGTCAGCGATTCCTCGAGGAGCTGAATGCTTTCGCCACCCAGCAGCGCTTCATTTACGTCCACCAGTGGCGCGCGGGCGATCTCGTCATCTGGGACAACCGCTGCACGTTGCACCGCGGGGCGGGCTGGGATGTCTTCAGGCACAAGCGCGACCTGCGCCGGACCACGATCAACGAGCACGGGCCGGAGATCTCCTCGACGGACGCGTTGGGCATCGCGCCGCCCTAGCACCGCGCTGCTGCCACCGCCAATACCGCGTGACATAGCCGCCATTGCGACCGCTGCCTATAATCGCCAGCGTTCGCCCAACCGAGAGTGACGACCATTACCAGGCACATCGTCGTGCGCGACATCGCGCGAGCAGAACCCGGCGTCATCGACGCGCTGGGCGCGGCGGGCGTGGCCACGGTCCACGAGTCGCAGGAGCGCGTCGGCATGCTGGCGCCCTACATGCGTCCGATCTACCCGAGAGCGAGCGTGGCCGGATCGGCCGTGACCGTCACTTTGCCGCCGGGCGACAACTGGATGATCCACGTCGCCGTCGAAGTGTGCCGGCCCGGTGACATCCTCGTGGTCGCGCCGACCGCGCCCTCTTCCGACGGCTACTTCGGCGACCTGCTCGCGACCTCGGTGAAGGCACGCGGGGTGCGCGCGCTGGTGATCGATGCGGGCGTGCGCGACGTGGCCACGCTCACCGACATGCAGTTCCCCGTCTGGAGCAAGACGATCTGGGCGCAGGGCACCATCAAGGCGGCACTCGGCTCCGTCAACGTGCCGATCGTGTGCGCCGGTCAGCGGGTCGAGCCCGGCGATGTCATCGTGGCGGATGACGACGGCGTGGTGGCCGTGCCGCGCGCCACGGCCGCAAACGTCGCGGAGGCTGCGAAGAAGCGGCTGGCGAACGAGGAGCAGAAGCGCAAGCGCCTCGCCGCCGGTGAGCTCGGGCTCGATATCTACGACATGCGCGCGAAGCTCGCGGCCCTCGGCCTCGAGTATGAGTAGGACGCAAACCTCGATCCCGTGCACGCTGATGCGCGGCGGGACCTCGAAAGGTCCCTTCTTCCTGGCGAGCGACTTGCCTGCTGATCCGCAGCTGCGCGATCGCGTGCTGCTCGCCGTCATGGGCTCGCCCGACCCGCGACAGATCGACGGCGTCGGCGGCGCCGAGCCGCTGACCAGCAAGGTTGCCATCGTTTCGAAGTCGGCGCGCCCCGGCATCGACGTGGACTATCTCTTCGCACAGGTGGGAATCGACAAGGCGCTCGTTGATGTGAGCCCGACCTGCGGCAACATGCTCGCCGGCGTCGGACCGTTTGCAATCGAAAAGGGGCTGGTGCGAGCGCGCGATCCAAAGACACAGGTCGCGATCTATCTCGTGAACACCGAGAACACAGCGGTGGCGACCGTGCTCACGCCCGGCGGCGTGGTGCGCTACCACGGCGACACTGCGATCGCCGGCGTCCCGGGCACTGCGGCACCGATCCAGATCGACTTCAAGGACACCGCCGGGTCCGTGTGTGATTCGTTGTTGCCCACCGGCAAGGCACGCGACCGCGTCGAGGGCATCGACGTCACCTGCATCGACAACGGCATGCCCGTCGTGGTGATTCCGGCAAAGTCACTCGGCAAGACGGGCTATGAGTCACCGCAGGAGCTCGAAGCCGACACGGACTTCAGGAAGAAGCTCGAGAGCGTGCGGCTCGCCGCCGGACCGCTCATGGGTCTCGGCGACGTGCGTGACAAGGTCGTGCCGAAGATGACGTTGATCGCGCCACCGCGCGCCGGCGGCCACGTCTGCACGCGTACTTTCATCCCGCATCGCTGTCACGCCGCGATCGGCGTGCTCGGCGCGGTCAGCGTGGCGACCGCCTGCGCGATGCCGGGATCGGTCGCCGAGGGGATCGTGAAGAAACCGACCGGGTCACCGCTCGTGATGTCCGTTGAACATCCGAGTGGCGAATTCACCGTGACGCTCGCTGTCTCCGGCGCTGGACCGAACTTCAAAGTGGAACGATCCGGAATTCTACGCACGGCCCGCGCGTTGTTCGACGGTCACGTCTACGTGCCCGCTTCGGTGTGGAGCGCCTGATCAGGCAAGGATTGCCCGGCCACTCGAGGCAGGGCTTCATATTCCATGCGACGGAACACCCAGCGTTTCCGCGGAAACGACCCTGGCGCGGCGCTCCATGCTCAACAGTCCATCAATCGCGAGTCCGTAGTCCATGGGTTCGCCCCGCCAGCGCGTCGCGGCGGTGTTCTGATCAATGCGAATTTCACTCGCGCGATGCGCCGCGACGAGTTGCGTCCAATCGGCAAGCGGTCGTGTGTGATCCGGAGCAACCCCCTCGAAGGCCTCGCCATCCGGTTTCAGGAAGCGCACGGCTCCGTCATCGAGAATCCGGGTCAACACGCGGCCCTCGTGCACCTGGCGGTGGTGAAAGCGGCACAGCGTGAGGAGGTTCGACAACTTCGTCTCGCCGCCGTGGGCCCAGTGATGAATGTGGTGACCATCCACGTAGCGTTTGTGCGTACACCCCGGAAACCGGCAGCCCCGATCGCGGGCGTTGAGCGCGCGGCGGATCGCCGGCGGGATGCTGCGCGTCTTGCGACCAACGTCGAGCGGTGTGCCGTGCGCATCCTCAAGAAGCGTAATCACGCTCGCATCGCACGCGAGACGCCCAACCGTTTCAGCCGCCAATGCGGGACCGTCCTCGAGCTCGCAGCGTCCGGGCGTGCCCTCCCTCAGCGTGGCGGCATCCACGTGCACCACGATCTGATGGCGTTCGCCGCCACTCAACGCCTCGGCGCCGTGCTTGAGAAAGCTCTCGGCGATTGCGGCCAACGCATCCGCACGCCGGGCCGCGGGCGTCGGCCTCGCCTTGTCTGACGTTTCCGCGGAAACGTCCGCCCGAGGTAGCTGCTCTGCGGCCGCATCGATCGCTTTGATAAAGAGTGCACCCACCTCCGCTGGCAGCCGCCCCTTCAACACCAGCGAACCGTCCTCGTCGTGGTAGTACCTCAATTCCCGCGTCGCGTGTTGCTGCGCCGCGCGCGACAACTCTTCGGCCTCCTGCGCACGGCGGTAGTGGCGGACCAGGGTCTCGACGTGATGCGCAGTGCCATGCACGGCGATGGACAGGAGGTATTCCTCTGTCGCTGGCGAGGCCACGCGCGTGATGGCTCGGACCTTGGAGTAGCTCACTTCGCCCCGCGCCATGGCGGTCGAAATCAGCGGCAACGTTTCGAGCGCGTGGGCCACGCGAATCTTCTCCCGCGCGGCGCCCAGGTCGATTCCACATTTCCAGTTGAGCCAGTGCGCGCAGGATTGCGTGGCCCCATCGGACCAGCCTTGAAGGCGATCGAACTCCGCAATCAGTGCAAGCAAGCGATAGTTCCCGGCGTTGAGATGACCCGCGAGCTCGGTGATTTGAGCCTCGAGCTGACGGATGTTGAGTACCCGTTCTGCCCCCATCGTGGCGCCGTCCATGAGGAGTTCTCCGAGACTGGGTTTATATACAGCATGATACCAGATTCCTCATATCCCGCAAAGGCTTAGACGCCGCTTCTTACTGCTGAAATCGAGGCTGAAAGAGCGCTATTGCGCCTGTCGGCAACCGGGTTCGAGCGGGGCGGAGGACCGGTTGGCGCGACCAGTCCCGACGGAACGACCACGCGCCGCCGATGCGGATCAGATACGCATCATTGTGGAGCAAATGCCGCTTCGCTCAGTGGCAGACCAGCTTGCCGCCGCGCAGCTCGTGGTGGTCGGGCGGGCCGTACTCTTTCCAATACTCAAAAAGGCCCAGCCGATCAGCGAGCGTGGAAAAGCGGGGATCCTGCCGGAATTCGCGCATCTCGGGGAGCCAGAGTGCCCCCAAGGTCAGGCCGACTATCCCGAGTCGCTGTAGTCGCTCGTCCGCAAGGTCGTAAGCTGCATCGAGCGCGCCAAGTACCGCATACCAATACAGTGACACCGCGACCAGGAAGACCGAGTTCATGGCCGCGGCATTTGCCCTCAGGTTTCGCAGCGCATCGATTGCCGCGGGCCTCTTGGTGGAGTCCGTCGCTGCCGCATAAATCAACCTGATAGCCTCCGTACCTCCTGAGAGGTGCGCTTCTGGAGGAAGTGCGCCTTGCATTCGATTTGCGGCTTCCTGCCAATTGGCTGCGCGGAATGCAGCGTTCGCATGGATGATGGAGAGGATCGGCAGGTTGGGCGTGTAGCCGAGTTTGACTCCTTGGTTGGCGTAGTGGACCGCTTCCGCGTCCAGACCGGCGAGAGATGCCGCGACCGCGATGTTGATCGAATATACCGCGTAGCCAGGCGCCAGGCGGTACGCCTCGCGCGCCGCGTGCGCCGCCAGACGCAGATGACCGACGTTCCCATGAAGCTGCGACAGGAAATTGTGAACCGTCGGATCGGCCTCGTTGATCGAAAGTGCCGCCTGGGATTCTCGCCTTGCAGGCAGCCAGTCGCCCCGCAAGACGTTCACCGCAGCGAGGAGCGCATGCGCCTGCGACAGGTTCTCGTCTAGCGCCAACGCACGCCGCGCAGCTTCCTGCGCGGCGGCGATCTCGTTTAGATCCATGGATTGCCCGCCGATGATGCCGCCGAGGTGACTAATCCCAATAGCGGTGAATGCGCGTGCAAAGCCTGGATCGCGGGTGGCCGCGTCCTGCAGCAACACACGTGCGGCGCGCAGATTCTCGATGCCGGCACTACCCATCAACGACAGTGCCTGCAGATAGAGCTCGTACGCCTCCAGATCGCGCGTGGGTGCTTTCTGAATCACGACCGATGGCAGATCGGCGTGCATGTGGACCCGCAGCGCCTGCACGATGGCCGTCGCGAGCTCCTCCTGTAGCTTGAACAGATCCTCGAACTGGCGATCGTAGTTCTGCGACCAGAGGTTGTACCCGCTCCGTCCATCAATGAGCTGCGTGGTGACGCGAATGCGCTCGCCGGCACTGCGTACGCTGCCTTCGAGTACAGCGCCCACCTTCAGATCGCGCGCGATCTGGCAGACATCCATGTTCCTGCCCTTGTAGGCAAACGACGAGGTGCGCGCCGGTACTCTCAGACCAGGTACCTTCGAGAGAGTGTGGATCAATTCGTCAGCCATGCCATCGCTGAAGTACTCCTTGCCCGGATCGCCGGTGACATTCACAAACGGCAGCACGGCGATCGATCTGCGCTCGGCGTCAACCGACGGCTCCGCGGCAACAGCGACGGGCGTCGCGCGCTCGATCGGTTCTGTGGGAGGCGGCGTGGCCGCGGGGACCGCCTTGGTTCTGACGTCGGCGACGAATCGATAGCCCCGGCCGGCCTCAGTGACGATGAAGCGGTGCTCACTGGGGCTTTCGCCCAGAACACGCCGCAGAGCGGAGATATTCTGATTGAGGTTGTTCTCCTCCACCACGACGTTCGGCCAGATCGCCTTCATGAGCGTCGATTTGTCGAGCAGCTCGCCACGATGCTCCACAAAGTAGAGGAGTGTGTCGAAAACCTTGCCTGATAGAGGGATCGGGCGACCGTCCGCTGAAAAGAGCTGTCGATGTTGCGGATCCAGCCGGAACTGGTTGAACTCGTAAACCATTCTGTCGCCCGGTCCCTTCATGCCTGAGATTCTCAGCAGCAAATGGCAGCGATCAGGAAAATCGCAAAGACTCTTCCGTCCGCGCCCGAGATCAGCAGTCCTTGCTGAAGATCAAGTCTGAACGTGATGAATTCGTTATTTATTTTAGCTCCGGATTCCATGCGTCTGCGGCCTCAGTAAGAAATCACGCCGCCTCAGGGTCATCCCAAAGATTCATCAGGCGCCGGCGCGGATTCTACGACCTTCCCGGCGACATGCTTGAGAACGGCCTGATCGCCCTTGCCTCGCCCGAGTTCGCCGAGCGATTCGTCGAATCCCTGCGGATACGGCAGCCAAGACTCCACATGCCGACGATACGGGCCCGAACCCGCTGATCGCCGCCTGAGCGAGAGAAAGACCGCGACTAGGCCTTGAGCGCCTGGTCGACGAGAAACAGATCGGTCAGCAGCGCGCGCACGTGGATCGACGCGTTGAGATTGTCGACGAGCAGCGAGCTGATCGCCGGCCGGCTCAACACCAGGCTGATGGCGCCATGCGCGGTGCGCGCATCGGTATCGACAGCGCCAAGAAACGCCGCGGCCTCAGTCGCAGCCGACGAGCTCTCGCCCGCCCGCTGCGCCACCAGTGCACCCAGATCATGGAGCGCGTCTCTCATCCCCGCGAGCCTGGCCCGCACTTCCGAGCCGGTGTCGTCCTGTCGGCCCTGTGCGGCGTACGCGAGCAGGTATTCGTATCCCGCTTCGATGACGTCGATACGGCGGGTGAGCTCCGCGGCCACGCTCACTTCGGCGCACCCGG
>DATFEQ010000071.1:0-15761 GCA_035250905.1 Steroidobacteraceae bacterium | reverse complement strand
GAGTGCGCCGTTCGGCAGCTCGACGCGCTCGACGTCGACGCTGATCACCCGTCCGCTGAAGACGTTGCGCCGTTCCAGTGAGGTTGCGCGACGCGCGGGTGAGGATCTCCGCCGGGCCACGGGCGACTTAGCGCGCGAGGGCGTGGTATTCCTCATTCGGCATCATGTCGATCGCGGTGGCGAAGCGGTTGGTCATGTTGAAGAAGGCGGCGACCGCGGCGATATCCCAGATGTCACGATCGCGAAAGCCGGCCTTGCGCAGGCGCTCGCGGTCGGCGTCGCCGA
Organism: Steroidobacteraceae bacterium; assembly: GCA_035250905.1. GTDB lineage: Bacteria > Pseudomonadota > Gammaproteobacteria > Steroidobacterales > Steroidobacteraceae > DATBVX01. The sequence continues at coordinate 15,476 of DATFEQ010000071.1, read as the reverse complement.
CCGTCGCCGGGTCGGCGGTGAGCTTGTGGGCGAAGTCGAGCATCACGCGCTGGCGTCGCGACAGGCGCGCCGTGCGGTAGTTCATCACCATCAGCTCGCCCAGCTTCGGGTCGCCCGACAGGAAGCGCACCGCCTGGCCGTGCGCGGTCAGGCAGTAGAAGCACTCGTTGTGTGAGGACACGACCACCGCGATCATCTCGCGTTCGAGCTTGCTCAGGCGCGAATCGCCGAGCATCAGGTCGTTGTACATATCGACGAAGGCGCGCAGCTTCACCTGGTCGAAGCTGTAAGCCTTGAGCACGTTTGGCACGAAGCCGAGCTTCTCATCGCACTTGTCGAAGTACTTGCGCATGTCGGCATCGAGCCCCTTGCGGGGCGGGATGCGCAGCTTGAGCGCGGTCAGATGCTTCGGTTGTGACATCGCTACTCCCCGGTCAGGCTCAGCGCTCATCCACTTCGTCGACGGTGGCCTGCCCGGAGAAGCGTCGCCGCACGTGCGACCACGACACACCGGCGGTCAGCACCAGCGTCACGATGATGAGCAAGATCCAGGTGAGTACGCCTGAGCGGGACAGATCGATCCAGCCCCAGCTCACGAACAGCCAGATGAGCGCCGCAAAAAACAGCCCGGACAGTGTCACGCCGACGATCCCGATCGCCTGCATCGTGGCGCGCACGAACACGATCCACGCGATCACGAGCCCGATTCCCGCGACCACCTTGAGCGCCGTGATGTGCGGAAAATCGCGGAAAAACCAGTGCACGTAGGAGTGACCCGTGGGATTGAACGTGACCATCACCAGCAACAGCGCGAGCAGGAAGCGCACCAGCAGACCGGGGGCGGTGAAGGTTTCCATCGCGACGCACCTTGGGAAGAGGGAGCACATCCTACGTGATCGCCACTTGGCACGATCTGGATAAACATACAGTCTCGCCCTATAGTTCCCTCCCGCAATGCCGGCCACCACTTTCGATCGGCTCAACGCGGCGCAGCGACTTGCCGCCCAGCACGGGAATGCCCCGCACACGGGTCACGGCTGGCAGGCCGGACCGCTGCTCATCATCGCGGGCGCAGGCACCGGCAAGACCAACACGCTCGCGCACCGCGTCGCCTGGCTCGTGCTCTGTGGCGTGCCACCAAACCGGATCCTTCTGCTCACGTTCACGCGTCGCGCCGCACAGGAAATGACCCGGCGCGCGCAGCGCATCCTGGACACCACGCTGCGCGAGCGCGCCCACGCGGGGCGCGCGGGCGAAGAACTGCGCTGGGCGGGCACCTTTCATTCCATCGCCAACCGGCTGCTGCGTCAGTACGCGCGCAACCTCGGACTCGACGCGAGCTTCAGCGTCATCGATCGCGGCGATTCGGCGGATCTGCTGGATGTCGCGCGGCAGGAATTGGGGCTCGCCGCGAAGGAGAAGCGTTTCCCGCGCAAGGACGCCTGCCTCGCGATCTATTCGCATCGCGTGAATACGCAGGGCGAGCTCGAGGATACGCTGCGCGACCAGTATCCATGGTGTATCGAGTGGCACGATGAGCTGAAGCGCCTCTACCGCGAGTACGTGAGGCGCAAGCAGGCCGAGCAGCTCCTCGATTACGACGACCTGTTGCTCTATTGGCAGATCCTGATGAGCGACGCCGGGCTGGCTGCCGCGGTCGGCGCCGCCTTCGATCACGTGCTGGTGGACGAGTACCAGGACACCAACACGCTTCAGGCCGACATCCTGTTGCGCATGAAAACCGATGGCGCCGGCTTGACGGTCGTCGGCGACGACGCGCAGGCCATCTATTCATTCCGCGCCGCCACGGTCGAGAACATCCTTGGATTTCCGGAGCGCTTCTCGCCGCAGGCCGCCACCGTGGCGCTCGAGCAGAACTACCGCTCCACTCAACCCATCCTCGACTCAGCCAACGCACTGATCGCGGAGAGCGCGCGGCAACATCGCAAGGAGTTGCGCGCAGCGCGTGCCGGCGGCGAGGCACCCGCGCTGGTGACCGCGGCGGACTTGCGCCAGCAGGCCGAATACGTGGCGAGCCGCATCCTCGCGAATCGCGAGACGGGCATGTTGCTGCGACGACAGGCGGTGCTGTTTCGAAACTCCTCCGACAGCGATCTGCTCGAGATCGAGTTGAGCCGGCGCAACATCCCTTTCGTGAAATACGGCGGGCTGAAGTTTCTCGAGGCCGCCCACGTCAAGGACCTGTTGTCCGTGTTGCGCTGGGCGGACAACCCGAAGAACACGCTGGCGGCATTCCGCGTGCTGCAGTTGTTGAGCGGCATGGGGCCGGCGAACGCGCGGCGGGTCGTCGATACGCTCGCAGCCAGCGGACATCGCATCGCCGCGCTTCGCAACGTGTCCGTGCCGGCCTCGGCTGCGGAGCGCTTTCAGACGCTCGGCGACCTGCTCGTGTCTCTCAACGATCCGGCGACACCGTGGCCCGGCCAGACCCGCTGCGCACGTCAGTGGTACGAGCCCGAGCTCGAGCGCCTGTATGACGCGGCCCACGTGCGCGCGGCGGACCTGGAACAGCTCGAGCAACTCGCGACGCAATATCCTTCGCGCGAGCGCTTTCTCACCGAGCTCACGCTCGACCCGCCCAACGCGACCGGCAACGAGGCCGGGCCACCTCTGCTCGATGAGGATTACCTGGTGCTTTCGACCGTGCATTCGGCCAAGGGCCAGGAATGGGACGCGGTCTTCGTGCTCAATGTGACCGATGGCAGCTTTCCGTCGGAGTTCGCGGGTGGCAAGCCCGCGCAGATCGAAGAGGAGCGGCGGCTGCTCTACGTCGCCATGACGCGGGCGCGCGCGCAGCTCGAGCTCATCTGTCCGCTGCGGTTTCACATCACCCAGCAACCGCGACACGGCGACGCCCACGTCTACGGCGCACGCAGCCGTTTTCTCAGCGAGCGCGTGCTGCGCACGCTACGCGAGACCGCCGCGCCGTGTGCGACGATTCAGGATCCCGAGCTCGCCGTGGCGAGCACGCGCATCGATGCCGGCGCGCGATTGCGCGATCTTTGGTAGGCCGAGCTTCCGCCTCAACTCGCAGGCTTGACGAACCTGAGCGTAAACCGGTCGCTTTCGCCGATGGCCGCGTACTTGGCGCGATCCACATCGCCCATCCGGTAGTTGGGAGGCAGCGTCCACACGCCCTTCTCGTAGTCCTTGGTGTCCTTCGGGTTGGCGTTGATCTCCGAGCGGTCGACGAGCTTGAACCCCGCGGCCTCGATCATCTTGATGGCGTAGTCCTCGTTCACGTACCCGTTCGCGGCCTTCGGATCCTGCGGCACGGCGGGATTGCCGCGATGCTCCTCGACACCGAACACGCCGCCCGGCTTGAGCGCCTTGTATGCCGCGGCGAAGGCTTGCGGCGCCCATTCGCGGCCCATCCAGTTATGAACGTTGCGGAAGGTGACGACCATGTCCGCCGAGCTGGGCGGTGCGATGTCCGCACCCTTGTTCCAGAGGACGGTCACCTTGACCTTGCCGTAGAGCTGCGGGTTGGCCGCGAGCTTGTCCTGGTAGGCCTTGAGACCGTCCCTGCCGCCTTGCGGGGCGTCGACGGGATCGATATGGGCCGCGTACAGGGTGCCGCGGTCCTTGAGAATGGGCGCGAGCACTTCCGTGTACCAGCCGCCGGCCCCGGGCCACAACTCGACCACGGTCATGTCCTGCCGCAGTCCGAAGAACGTAAGGGTCTGCTTGGGGTGACGGTAGACGTCGCGCGCCTTGTTGGCTGCCGAGCGGTGGCTCCCCGCAAGCGCGGCGTCGATGGCCGCACCCGTCGCCGCGTCGGTTTGTGGCAGGGCCGAATCGGCCCCGGGTTTGGCTGTCGCGCAGGCGACCAACACGCTGACCAGGGCGGCCAGTACCAAGCTCGTCCACTTGCGATTCGCCATCGCTTTCTCCTGGGGTGACCGGTTATGAAGTCACTGAGAGGACTCCACCGGCGGCAGGTTCAATTGCGCAGCTTTCTTGCGGCAATTGCTGCACGTTCGGGGTCCGCGTAGCGGAGCGGACCCCGGTGAATCCTGGCGCCTGGCGCCATGAAAAAGAACCCCGCGCGAGGCGGGGTTCCGAAGCTTCAAAATCCTGTCAGTCGAAGGCTCTTACCAACGGCCGCGTCCGCCACCGCCACCGCCGGCGAACTTCGGGCGCGTCGGACGTTCTTGAGCCTCGTTTACGCGCAGCGGCCGGCCACCCATCTGGAAGCCATTGAGCTGCTGAATCGCGTTCTGGGCCTCACCCGATGCCATTTCCACGAAGCCGAAGCCCCGCGGCCGCCCGGTCTCACGGTCATTGATCAGCTTGACCGACTCAACCTTGCCATGGCGCTCGAAAAGCCCGCGCACTTCGTCTTCCGTGGCGCTGAAAGGCAGATTCCCTACATAGATCGTCGTCATTCAAATTCTCACTCTGCTAGCGGCGCCGGATCTGCCTCCCTGGAGCTGGCGATCTGGAACCGCAGTTTCTAATTACAGGTCAGGTACGAGGAGCGCGCATCGGAGAGACACGTGAGCCCTGCACCAAGGCCTGCGCCTTGGATCGTGCACCAATCAGTTAGAGCTGGCTGCTGGGCGAAAAGCCTCGAAGGAAGAACTCACTCGAACGCCCGCTGGAAGCATGATGAGGGGTACGAACCGCGCGCGATCTTACGTTAGCCCCGGTGGCTTGGCAAATAATCGCCGCCGGGAAACCCCTATGAATCAGGCTTTTGCGACGCAAGAGGCCGGAATTCACGCCCGCCAGAGGGTCCAGGCACCGATCAGGATGAAGGCCACCCCCGCCACGCGTGCGAGCAGCCTGGTATTGACGTGCTGCGACACAAATCCGCCCGCCAGCACGGCAAGACCCGCCGCCACGACCAGCGTGCCGGCCGCCGCGGCGAATACCAGCCACCGCTCGGAAGGGTTCCGGGTCGCGAACAGGAGGGTTGCGAGCTGCGTCTTGTCGCCCAGCTCCGCGAGCAACACCGTGCCAAACACGGCGGCCAGACTCTTCAGGTCCATAGGTGCGCCGGCCTACTTCAGAGCGCCCTCGCCATCCGGTTCGAGGTAGGCGTAGCCGTCCAGCTCGCTTTCGTAGAAGCGCTTGAGCGCCTGGCTCTCGGCGAGCGAGAGCCGCCCCTCGCGCACCGCGCGCTCACAGTCGCGTGAGAGCTTGGGATGGAGCTCCGCCACGTCGTACTCCATGTATTCCAGCACCCGGTTGGCGGTGTCGCCCTTGACGATTTCCTCTATCCACCAGCCCCCCTCGTCGTGCAGGCGGATGTGGACGACGTGGGTGTCGCCGAACAAGTTGTGCAGGTCGCCGAGCGTCTCCTGGTAGGCCCCCACCAGGAACGCCGCAAGGAAGTAGTCCTGCCCGGGCTGGAGCTCGTGCAGCTCGAGCGTGCGCTTGACGTCCCGGTGGCTCACAAAGCGGTCGATCTTGCCGTCCGAGTCGCAGGTGATGTCGGCCAGCACGGCGTTGCGGGTCGGGCGCTCGTTCAGGCGGTGGATCGGCATGATCGGGAAGAGCTGCCCGATCGCCCAGCTGTCCGGGAGCGACTGGAACACGGAGAAGTTGCAGAAGTAGGTGTCGCTCAGGATCGGCTCGAGGTTCTCGAGCTCCTCCGGGACACTGTCGAGCCTGCGGCAGTAGTCGCGGATCTTGGCGCAGGTCGCCCAGTAGAGTCTTTCGGCGAGCCCACGAAACTCGAGGTTGAGATACCCGAGGTTGAACATCTGCAGCGTCTGCTCGCGCGCCTGCAGCGCGTCGTGGTAGCACTCGACCAGGCGCCGTTCGCTCACGGTCCGGTACGCCTCGAACAGGTCCTGCACCGGCTGCGGAATGTCGTGATCGCCGTTGTAGTCCTCGGCCTCGCGGCCGGTGACACGAAACTTGTCGAGGGCGGAGGAACCGAGCGTGTCGAAGATCAGCACGCTGTGATGCGCGGCGATCGCGCGCCCGGATTCGCTCACGATCATCGGGTGCGGGATGTCGCGTGCATCGAGGACGCTTGCGATGCGGTAGACGACGTCGTTCGCGTATTCGTTCAGCGTGTAGTTCATCGAGGATTCGAAGTTGGTGCCGCTGCCGTCGTAGTCGACGCCGAGTCCCCCGCCGACATCGATGTACTGCAGGCCCGCGCCCATGATCTTGAGCTCCGCGTACACGTGCGCGAGCTCGTTGATCGAATCCTTGACGCGGCGGATGTCCTGCAGCTGGCTGCCCGGATGGCAGTGCACGAGCTGCAGGCAATCGAGCATGTTGGCGCGTTTGAGGACCTCGAACATCTCGAGGATCTCGGTGATGAAGAGGCCAAACTTGGATTTCTCGCCGGCCGATTCACGCCAGCGTCCCGCGCCCTCGCTCGCGAGCTTCACGCGCACCCCGATGCGTGGGCGGACGTGATAGCGCTCGGAGAGCTTGATAATGAGTGCGAGCTCCGAGAAGTTCTCGACCACCGGGATGATCTTGCGACCGAGCTTGCTGGCCAGAATCACGGCCTCGATGTAACTGTCGTCCTTGAAGCCGTTGCAGACGATGAGTCGTTCGGAATCCCCCTCGGTCATTGCCATGACCGCCAGCAGCTCCGGCTTCGAGCCCACCTCGAGCCCGAACCCGAATTGCTCCCCGTAGCGATACACCTCTTCGACGACCAGGCGCTGCTGGTTCACCTTGATCGGGAACACCGCCGCGTAGCGATTCTTGTATTCGTTCTCGGCGATGGCGGTCGCGAACGCATCGTGCAGGTGCCGCAGCCGATGCGCGAGGATGTCGGAGAAGCGCACCACCAGCGGCGCGCGCAGGTCGCGCGCGTGCAGGCCCTCGACCACCTCCAGCAGGTCGATTTCGCGGTCGGGGCGCGTGTCGGGCCGCACCACCACGTGACCCGCGGCATTGATCCCGAAGTAACCCTTGCCCCAGGCCTGCACCTGGTACAGCTCGAGCGAGTCCTCGATCTTCCAGGGTTGGCCCGGGAGGAGTTTCTTCGCCGCGTTATCGGGAATCGCTGACACTGCGCCGCCCCTCAAAAAGTTGCGCGCACGATAGCAAAAAGGGACCAGAAGTAAATTGAAAAGAGGCGCTTGCCGACCCCGTGTCAGTCGCCGTCATCACCGGTCGCAACCGGCCGCGCGGGATCGCGGATCCACTCGCTCCACGACCCCGGATAGAGGCGCGCGCCATGAGTCCCCGCGATCTCGAGCGCCAGGAGGTTGTGACAGGCGGTCACGCCGGAGCCGCACATGGAGACCACGCGCTCCCCGGGCGAACCTGCCAGCGTCGGGCGCCAGGCTTCGCGGAGTTGCTCGACCGGCAGGAAGCGTCCGGCGGCATCGACATTCCTTTGAAATGGGTGATTGCGGGCGCCGGGAATGTGGCCGGCGACGGGGTCGTACGTCTCGTTGCGGCCGGCAAAGCGGTCTGCGGGGCGCGCATCCACCAGCGCGATCCTGCGCGCCGCCAGCTCGCTCGCGACTGCATCGACGTCCAGCAACATGCGCGGATCGAGGTGCGGCGTGAACACGCGCGGCGTCACAGCCGGCGGTTGCTCGCTGAGCGGATAGCCGGCCGCACGCCACGCCCGCAACCCGCCATTCAGGACCGCCACGCGACTGTGCCCGACCCAGCGCAACAGCCACCAGAGCCGGGCGGCCATGCCGCCGTTCGCATCGTCGTACGCGACGACTTGCGAGGCACCATCGATACCCCACTGGCCGAGGCGCTGCGCGAATCGCCCGGGCCCGGGCAGCGGGTGACGCCCGGTCGTGGGCGTGATCGGGTCCGACAGGTCGTCGTCCAGGTGAGCGTAGCGTGCTCCTGGAATGTGGCCCTCGGCATAGCGCCGCGCCCCAGCCGCCGGGTCGGCCAGGTCGAAGCGGCAATCGACCGCCACCCAGCCCGGATCCGACAGGTGGGCAAACAGGTCGCCTGGTTCGACCAGAGTGGTGTAGCTCATTGCCACGGGACTATCGGCTCCGTGTGGCCTGCCGGCAAGATATCGGTCACGCACCTTTCGTCGTCTGGCGCGCTCTAGCTACAATTCCTGCGGTTCGCACGCCGCCACTTCGCGGCCACAAGAAAACGCATGGCACTCGAGCTCTTTTGGGGAAGCGGGAGTCCGTACGCCTGGCGCGTAATGCTCGTGCTCGAGCACAAGCGCCTGCAGTACGTCTCGCACCTGCTCGAATTCTCGCGGCAGGAGCACAAGTCCCCGCACATGCTCAAGCTCAACTTCCGCGGACAGGTGCCGGTGCTGAAGGACGGCGACTACGTGTGCTTCGAATCGCTCGCGATTCTCTATTACCTCGACCGCAAGTATCCCGAGCCGCCGATCTTCGGCCGCACGCCCGAGGAATCAGGCGTGATCATGCGCGTGATCTGCGAGTTCCAGTCTTACGTCGAGCCGCACATCATGAAAGTGACGCACAACGTCTTTACCGGCGGCCCTGGCGTGCGCGGCGAGGAGACCACGCAGGCCATTCAGACGGTGGGTAACGAAGCACGCAGCATCGAGGGGCGCCTGAGCAAGTCGGAGTGGATCGTGGGCGAGACGGTGTCGGCAGCCGATTTCATCATCTTTCCCAGCATTCAACTGCTGCTGCGCGCACTGCAACGCAAGGAGGCGCTGGACCTGCGCTCGCGATTTCTGCCGATGGAGGCGAACTATCCTGCGCTCGCACGCTGGCTCGCGCGCATGGCGTCGCTGCCCGGATACGAGCGCACTTATCCGCCGCACTGGCGCGAGCGATCCGGGACGAACGTCAGCTGAGAACCGCGCGGGGTGCCACGCGGAGTGGCGCGCCGATGCATGTCACTGCTACCCTCGCCAGCCCATGCGTAGCAGATCGCAACACCTTCAGCCATCATGAGCCAGCACCAGATACACGTCGATTTTCCCGGCCGCATTGTCTTCATCGGCTTCGGCAGCATCGGCCAGGGCGTCTTGCCGCTCATCCTGCGCCACCTGGGCGGTGTGAAGCCCGAATGCATCACTATTGTTACGGCCGACGAGCGCGGCAAGAGCGAAGCCGAGGAGTTCGGCATCAAGTTCGTCAACAGCCCGCTGACGCGCGACAACTACAAGCGCATCCTCGAACCATTGGTGGGGCGTGGCGATTTTCTGCTCAACGTGTCGGTGGACGTGTCGAGTCTCGCACTCATCAAGTTCTGCTGGGAGAAGGGCGCGCTCTACCTCGATACCTGCATCGAGCCCTGGCCGGGCGGTTACACCGATCCGACCATCCCGATTTCCAAGCGCTCCAACTACGCCCTGCGCGAGGAAGCGCTCACATTGCGCCAGGGCAACCCACGTGCACCGACCGCCGTGATCACGCATGGCGCCAACCCCGGCCTGGTCTCGCACTTCGTGAAACAGGCGCTGCTCAACATCGCGGCGGATGCGGGCGTCCAGGCGGGCACGCCGGCGAGCCGCGAGGACTGGGGCCGGCTGGCGCAGAAGCTTGGCGTCAAGGTGGTCCACATCGCCGAGCGCGACACGCAGATTTCGAATCGACCCAAGCGCCTGCACGAGTTCGTCAACACCTGGTCGATCGATGGTTTCGTGAGCGAGGGCTCACAGCCCGCCGAGCTCGGCTGGGGCACGCACGAGCGCAATTTTCCCCGCGACGGCGCGCGCCACGATTTCGGTTGCCAGGCGGCCATCTACCTCAATCAGCCTGGTGCCAGCACGCGCGTGCGCACGTGGACGCCAAAAGCCGAGCATTTCCACGGCTTCCTCATCACGCACGGCGAGTCGATCTCGATCGCCGACTACTTCACCGTGCGCGAAGGCATGAACGTCGTGTACCGGCCGACCTGCCACTACGCCTACCACCCGTGCGACAACGCCGTGTTGTCGGTGCACGAGTTCGCGGGTCGCAACTGGCGCCTGCAGGAGGACAAACGCATCATGATGGACGACATCACGGAGGGCATCGACGAGCTCGGCGTGCTGCTCGCGGGTCACAAGAAGAATGCCTACTGGTACGGCTCGCAACTCTCGATCGACGACGCGCGCAATCTCGTCCCGCACAACAATGCCACGAGCCTGCAGGTGACCGTCGCGGTGCTGTCGGGCATGGTGTGGGCGATCGAGAATCCGAGCCGCGGCGTGGTCGAGCCCGACGAGATGGACTATCAGCGCAACCTCGAAGTGTGCATGCCGTATCTCGGACCCGTGGTCGGCGTCTACACCGAGTGGAATCCGCTCTTCGACCGCGGACGCCTGTTCCCCGAGGATCTCGACATGGGCGATCCCTGGCAGTTCAAGAACGTCCGCGTGGTCTGACGAGCTACTCGACCAGCAATCGCGTAACCAGCTCCTCGACTTCGCGGGCGCGCCTGTCGCCCACGTGCGTTTCGCCGACAAAGCTTCCGCGCAGCCGGCCCTGCTTGTCGATGACGTAGAACGCCGGCCAGTAGCGGTTGCCGAGCGCGTTCCAATAGGAGAAGTCGTTATCGAGCATCACGGGGTGACGGATGCCGAACTCCTTCACCTTGGCGACGACCCTGTCGCGCTCCTTTTCATGCGCGAACTCGGGACTGTGCACGCCGAGCAAGGCCAGTCCCTTCGGTCCGAGCCTGGTCTCCAGATCCTTGAGCCAGGGAATCGAGCGATAGCAATTCCAGCAGTCGAACGTCCACACATCCACGAGCAGCACGCGGCCGCTGAAGTCCGCGAGGGTGAGGGGCTGGGAATTGATCCATTCGCTCGCCTGCGTGTGCGTGAACTGCGGCGCTTCGGCGGCGGACGCCGGGGCGATCGCGCAGAGGGCGAGTGAGGCAGCGGCGGCGAGACGAAGCACGGCAATCGGCTGCTGGATGTTCATGGCGCCCTCGGCGCGGGCAGGGGTCCTGGTAAATGGACCGGCCGAGCTCGCTCCTTATTTCACCGGGCGCTCGCCATAGCAGATGTCGAGCACCACAAAAGTACGCTCGCCCGCGGGCAGCAGCACCGTGACCTCGTCATCGACCGCCTTGCGCAGGAGCGCGCGCCCGAGCGGTGAATCCATGCTGATGAAATCGGCTTCCATGTCGAACTCGTCCGGGCCGACGATACGCACCAGCCGCTCGACACCGACGTCATCGGCGATCTGCACCCACGCGCCGAAGAACACGCGCGACGGATCGCTCGGCGGCTGATCGACGATCACCATGTCCTCGAGGCGCTTGCGCAGGTGTCGCACGCGCCGATCGATCTCGCGCAGTTGCTTCTTGCCGTAGATGTACTCGGCATTCTCGGAGCGATCGCCCTGGGCTGCGGCCGCAGCCACGGCGGCCGTGACCTGTGGGCGCAAGACTCGCCACAGATGGTCGAGCTCCGCGTGCATCCGCGCTGCTCCGGGGCGCGTGATGTACTTGGATGCGGGTGCGCTGGGCGCGCGATAACGGCTCATGACGTGGGGAAACCCCTGAAAACAAAGTGATTTGTGCGTCTGATCACAGTTTTGACTTAAGCGCCTCTCTAATCTCCGCCCACATGGGCGTCAAGTACTACACGCACTTCCTCATGCACGAGCAGCCGGAACGCCTGAGCGAGTTCAGCGGCGTGGTCGAGCTCAATCGCTCGCCGCGCGCCGCCAACGATCTGAAGGACATCGCCGCGATCCTGGCGCGCAGCCTCCACATGGAGTCGAAAGACATTCGCATCCTGCACTGGTCGAGATTGCACTGAATCCCCTAGCGGACTTTCCTTCCCTTCATCAAAGTCCGCTTCTCTGACCCCAGACCCACAAGGTCTGGGGTTTTTTTTAAACTGGCGCCATGACGGCGCCGATCTTCAAGGATCACTTCTCCCGGCAGTCGAGTCACTACGCCGCGCACCGGCCCGGCTATCCCACTGAGCTGTACGCATGGCTCGCACGGCACGTGCGCGGGCACGAGCGCGTGTGGGACTGTGCGACCGGGAGCGGCCAGGCCGCGATCGACCTCGCCAGGCACTTCGCGAGCGTGGTGGCCTCCGATGCGAGCGCGGCTCAGATCCGCAATCGTCTCGAGCACGAGCGCATCGACTACGTGGTCGCGCTCGCCGAAGCCGCCCCATTGGCGGATCGAACCTGCGATCTAGTGACCGTGGCGCAAGCGGTGCACTGGTTCGACTTCGAGCGCTTCTACGGCGAGGTGCGCCGCGTCCTGAGGCCGGGTGGCACGATCGCGGTCTGGACGTACACGACATTTGCCCTGTGTCCTGCGATCGATGTGTTGGTGGGTGAGTTCTACGAGAACGTGGTTGGGCCGTACTGGCCGCCCGAGCGGCGACTGGTCGAGCAGGCGTACCGCACGTTGCCGTTTCCGTTCGCGGAAATCCCGGCGCCCGAGTTTCGCTACGAGTGCGCCTGGACGCTCGAGCAGGTCATCGGCTATCTCACCAGCTGGTCCGCGGTACAGCGCTACCAGCAGGCGGAGGGGCGCGACCCGCTCACGGCGCTGCGACCGGCTCTCGAACAGGCCTGGGAAGGCCCGCCGGACCAGCCCCGCGAGGCAGTCTGGCCGATCCACGTGCGCGTCGGCCGCGTCTGATTCGTAGCCAGCGCGCTTTCGCATATACTGCGCGCCCCCAATGGCCTAACCGGTCGAGATTCAAGGTCCGATGAATCGCTTTGTCATGACGCTCGTCACCGCATCCCTGACTGCCTGCGCCGCCACGACCCAGAGCCCGGAACCGCCGCAGCCCGCCACTCCAGAATTGAAGCTGGGTACCGGCCTCGACAGCGCGGGCTTCGATCGCGCCGTGCGCCCGCAGGACGATCTCTTCCGCTTCGTGAACGGCCAATGGTTGCAAACCACGGAGATTCCGGCGGATCGCTCCAACTATGGCGCGTTCGTCGCGCTCGACGATCAGGCGCAGGCGGATCTGCGCGCGATCGTGGAGGAGGCCGCAAATGCGCCGACGCACGCGCCCGGCTCCGACGCCCAGAAGATCGGCGACTTCTACCTGAGCTACATGGACGCCGCGCGCGCCGATGCGCGCGGGCTCGAGCCGCTTGCCTCCGAGCTCGCGCGGATCGAGGCGCTCAAGGACCGCAGGGCCCTCAACAGCTACCTCGGTTTCGTGCAGCAGCTCGGTGTGACGCAACCCATCTGGTTCTATATCGCGCAGGACGAGAAGAACACGACCGCGTACATCCCCTACGTCTACCAGAGGGGCTTGACGCTGCCGGATCGCGACTATTACCTGAAGACCGACGAGAAATTCGTCGCCATTCGCGCCAAGTACCTCTCGTACATCACCCGGGTGCTCGAGAAGGCGCGCGTCGCGGACGCGGCTGCCGCCGCGCAGCGGATCATGGCGCTCGAGACGCGCCTCGCCGAGGCGCACTGGACGCGCGTGCAGAACCGCGACGCCGTGGCGACCTACAACAAGTACAGCATCGCCGCGGCCAACAAGCTCACGCCGGGCTTCGACTGGAACGCGTTCTTCGAGGGCGCCGGGGTTGCGCCACAGGATTTCGTGATCACGCAGCCGAGCTTCTTTGCTGCGCTCGGCGCCGCGCTTGCAGACGTGCCGCTCGCCGAGTGGCAGGTCTATCTCAAGTTCAAGCTGATCAACGCCTACGCACCGTACCTGAGCACTGACCTCGTCGATCTGCATTTCGACCTGCACGGCAGGACCCTCAAGGGCATCGCCGAGATCCGGCCGCGCTGGAAGCGCGCCATCGAGGGGATCGACGAGAGCATGGGCGAGATTGCCGGGCGTCTCTACGTCGAAAAGCACTTTACGCCCGACGCCAAGAAGCGCATGGACGTGCTGGTGGCCAACCTGCTCGAGGCTTTCCGCCTGTCGATCGACGAGCTCGACTGGATGAGCCCCGCCACCAAGGTCGAGGCGCAGAAGAAGCTCGCGGCGTTCAGCGTCAAGATCGGCTATCCGAGCAAGTGGAAGGATTACAGCGCCCTCAGCATCGCGAAGGACGATCTCCCGGGCAACATGCTGCGCTCGGCCGCCGTCGAGCACGCCCGCGCCGTGGGCAAGCTCGGCCAGCCGGTGGATCGAACCGAGTGGCTCATGACGCCGCAGACGGTGAACGCCTACTACTACCCGCCGATGAACGAGATCGTGTTCCCGGCGGCGATCCTGCATCCCCCGTTCTTCAATGTCGCGGCGGACGACGCCACGAACTATGGCGCGATCGGCGCGGTGATCGGTCACGAGATCAGCCACGGCTTCGACGACCAGGGTCGCAAGTACGACGGACAGGGAAACCTGCGTGACTGGTGGACCGCCGAAGATGGCGAGCGCTTCAAGGAGCGGGCGGCGCGGCTCTCCACGCAGTACTCGGCCTACAGCCCCCTCGAGGGCATGAAGGTGAACGGCGACCTCACGCTGGGTGAGAACATCGGCGACCTGTCGGGACTCACGGTCGCCTACGAGGCGTATCAGCTCTCGCTGCAGGGCCGGCCGGCGCCGGTCATCGACGGCTTCACGGGCGATCAGCGCTTCTTCATGGGCTGGAGCCAGGTGTGGCGACGCAAGTACCGGGAGGAGGACCTGCGCTCGCGGCTCATGACCGATTCGCACAGCCCGAGCGAATACCGCTGCAACGGGATCGTCACGAACATGAACGAGTTCTACCGCGCGTTCGACGTCAAGCCGGGGGACAAGCTCTATCGGCCACCGGAAGCGCGCGTCGAGATCTGGTGATACAGGAGCGACCCATGCGCCTCGTAATGCTGTCGACCGTACTGCTTGCGGCGCTGCTCTCCGGCTGCGGTTACAACACGCTGCAGTCCTCCGACGAGCAGGTGAAGGCCGCCTGGTCCGAGGTGATCAACCAGTACCAGCGCCGCGCGGACCTCGTTCCGAACCTGGTGAACGTGGTGAAGGGCGCGGCGGCGCAGGAGAAGACCATCCTCGACGAGGTGACCGAGGCCCGTTCGCGGGTGGGTTCGATCCACGCGACGCCCGAGCTCATCAACGATGAGGAGGCGTTCAAGCGCTTCCAGGATGCGCAGGCGGGTCTCACGAGCGCACTGTCGAGACTGCTGGCCGTGGTCGAAAACTATCCGCAGCTGCAGTCGATCCAGGCGTACCGCGATCTGCAGGCGCAGCTCGAGGGGATCGAGAACCGTATTACGGTCGCGCGCAAGCGCTACATCGAGGCGGTGCAGGCGTTCAATACGACGGTGCGCTCGTTCCCGACCAATCTCACGGCGATGATGTTCGGCTTCAAGGTGAAGCCCAATTTCAGCGTCGCGAACGAGGCCGAGATCTCCAAGCCGCCGACGGTCGACTTCGGTACCGATGCGCCGGCCACTGAGCCGCCTGCGACCGAGCCGAGTGGCTGAGTAAAGAAGAGGCGGACTCTGCCGGGGAGGTGTTTTCGGGAACGCCGTAAATACATCCCTGTAGGCTCCGGCGAAAACATCCCTGTTTTCGACGGTCCCGAAAACACCTCCCCGACAGAGTCTCGCCCAAGAATGAAGACTGCCATTCGGCTGCCTCTCCAGAGCGCGTTCATTGCCGCGCTACTAGCTGCAGGCAT
>DATFEQ010000070.1:0-9959 GCA_035250905.1 Steroidobacteraceae bacterium | reverse complement strand
GCTCCGATGGCGACGTGCTCGACGATTACCTGACCCGGCGCGACGCGGAGCGCGAGACGTTCGAACGCGCCCGACTGCTGTATGTCGCAACCACACGGGCACGCGAACAGCTGCATCTCTTCGGCCACGTCCGCACCCGGCGCTCGGACCACACCGAAGAGCTGGGCGAACCGGAATCGCAGTCACTGCTGGCGCTGCTGTGGCCGAGCGTTCGCGCTGACTTCGAGCGCGCCTTCGCGGAGCGCGCGCTGCGCGACGATGTGGTCATGCCGGCGCCGCCGCCAGCGGCGAGCATCGGGCGCCACGCAGCCGATTGGCGCCTTCCAGCACCGCCGCCGTCGGTGGCGGTGGCGCGAAGCGGAGACGTTCGCCCCGACCTCGGACTGCTGCGTCCCGAGTTCGAGTGGGCCGGCGAGACGCGGCGCCACATCGGAACGGTGGTTCACGCCGAGCTCGAGCGGTGGGCGCGGGGGCCGACCCTGCCATCCGCGCAGGCGATCGAAACCTGTCGCGCCCGCGTGCGTCGTCGCCTGGAAGCGCGTGGGGTTCCCGCCGAGCACCTCGATGCCGCGATCGAGGTCATCCTGCGTGCCCTGCACAACACGAGCACGGACGCGCGTGGCCGCTGGATCTTTGACCAGGCGCACCGCGACAGCCGTGCAGAGCAGGCGTTGAGCGGCATCGTCGACGGCCAGGTCGTGCATGCTGTCCTCGACCGTACCTTCGTGGACGCCACCGGGATGCGCTGGGTCGTGGACTTCAAGACCGGCAGTCACGAGGGCGCAGCGGTGGAAGCGTTCCTCGACAGCGAAGTGGAACGCTATCGGCCGCAACTGGCGTTGTATGCGCAGCTGATGCGCGGCCTTTCCCCCGAACCCGTGCGCGTGGGCCTGTACTTTCCGCTGCTCGGAGCCTGGCGCGAGTGGGCGCCGGAAAGCTGATGATTGCGGGCGGATTCGGCTCCCGTGCCGGAACTAGTACGTTCCCGCGACCGAGAACGGGCGCCGACCCTGCGCATCCGGCGCGCCGAGAAAGCGTAGCGTATCGGTGACGGTTTGCGAGGCATCGGCCCGCGGCGCGACCATGCCCTCGATCACGTAGCTGCGGTCCGCGCCCAGGCTGAGCGTGCCGGTCACCTGCATCGGCCCGTCGATGTCCTTCACCTTTCCCACCAGGCGATCTTTCTGCCGCGAAGTCGCGTCAAACAGCACGCTGTAGCTGCCAATCGCCGCACCCTGCGGAGGCGGCGCCTTGAGGTTGCGCAATTCAATCGTCCCGTCGATCCGGGGCACGGCTCCCTGTGGCAACGAGAAATGCTCGAGCTGCGCGCGCACGGCCCCGGTCCAGCCACCGGGAACGATATTGCGTGGCAGCGTCGCGAGCGGCAGATGCACCTCGACGTCGCGCGCCTCGAAGCTCCCGCCGAACCCGAGACGCAAGTCGGCCCGCGCCTGGCCGTCGCGGCGATCCAGTTCGGCGGCGAGCCCCAGGCGGCCCAGCAAGAGATGCAGCGGATGCAACTGCCAGCGCACGGCGCCGACCGGTTGGCCATCCACCGCGAGTGCGTCGGTCCGCCCGCTCCAGATGGTTCCCTGCAGAGTGCCGACCGTGACGCGGGGCGGCAGCAGCGACGCCAGCAATCGCGCCGGCAGCCCGACAATCAACGTCACCAGGAACGCCACCAGACCGACGGCAACCAGCGGCCAGGGGACTCTGGGGAAGCGGGTGCTCAGCCGGAGTTCCTCAGGATCACGCTCGCGTTCACGATCCCCGCCTGAGCGCCGCGGTCGATGGTGGCCGATTCGATGCGCAGCCCATATTGCTGCTCGAGACTCGCGAGCCACGCGACCACTGTATCGAACGCCGCGCCCTCGAGACGCACGCGCACGCCGCCCGTGCCGCTCGGTTGAGTGCCGGTGACCGCAGAACCGAGTCCCGCCGTCTGTGCGGACTGATCGACGATCACGATCAGGGACTGTCCCGATCCGGCCGCGCCCGCGGGCCCGGCAGCGCGCAGCTCGCCCGCGACGCTGCGCATCCACTCGAGATCCTGCTGCTTCTGTTCGACGCGCCGCTCGGCACGGGCCGCGGCTGTGTAGAGCGGCAGCACGATCGCGCCGAGGAACACGAGCACCGCGGCCGCGAGGCCGCCCCAGGTGACCATGTGCCGCTCGCGCTCCGAGAGGCCCGCGAGCCACGCCTGGAACTTGCGCACCAGGTCCTGCATCACGATGCACCCTGCCCACGCACCTGGATGCGCCCTTCGACGCCGGGCGGGCGCGGGTTCGAGGACTGCAGTTCCGCCGGCATGCCGCGCTCGGTCACCAGGCGCTGCAGGCGGTCGAGGCTGCCGACGTCCTTGGCGGTCACCTTCAGGTCGAGCACGCTGCCGCGGAAGCTCAACGCCTCGAGTTTCGTCTCGGGCACCTGCGCCACGGCTCCGCCGAGCGTGCCGAGCGCCGCCAACAGGCTGTCACCGCCAGGGCCACCGCGAATGGCCTGCAGCCGCGCTTCCATCCGGCGGCGCGCGTCCACTGCGTTCTGCTCACCGGGCATGGCTTCGCGAAACACGCGCTCGATCGAGGCATCGAGCTGCTTCTCGACACTGCTCAGGTGCCAGATCTCGACGCCTTTGCCGAGCAGGTTGAGAGCCACCAGCGCGGCGGCGAGGATCGCTGCGACCCGCCACGCGCTCCATTGAGCGCCCCAGTGCGACTTCGGTGCATAGGGGCCCTGGAGCAGATTGAGCGGTGCGGCGGTCACGGCATGATGCGCGAGCCACGGCACCACGCCATCCGGCAATAGCTGGACCTTGAGCGTCGCGACACGTGCGCGCAGCCCATCGATCGCGTCCTGGTGCTGGGTCCAGTCGCCGGGAGTGAGATAGACGAGCAGGTGCGTTTCAGTCGGCGTCGCGTCGAGCACGGTCAGCTCGAGCGTGTCCGCGAGCGGCTCGGCGTGAACCACGGCCGGAGGTGCTTCCTCGCGACGGACGTACAAGCGATCGGCGTCGATCAGCACGACGGTTTGTCCAGGCAAGCGGGGCAGCGCGTCGGTGTCCGCACTGACGAGGTCTGGCGATATCTGCGCCGCGCCCAGGCGCTCGAGCCAGCCCCGCAAGCGCGCATGGCTCACCGCCGCTACCGGCGTGCCCGTGCGAGTGCCTTCGCGCCGACCGATCGCGAAGTGCAGCTCATCGACGTCTTCCGCCAGGCTTTCCTCGAGAGCGAACGGCACCACCTGCGCGAGCTTCGCGCTGCCTCGAACGGGCAACTCGGGCTCGGCCAGCAACACGTCGACGCCCGGCACGAGCACGACGACCCGCTTGCCCGCCGCCAGCGGCGCGGCCAGGTTGAGCGGGCCCGTCTGCACGGCGCTCAGGCGCGCCCCCGTGGCATCCACGATGAGCCAGGACGCTGGTGCGTCCGCCGCTTCCGGAAGCCGTATGACGAGTGACTCCATCTTCGCTCTAGTCGGTGCTGAAACTGCGCAGCACGGGGCGTGACACGCCGCTGCTTTCGCGATGCAACAGACTGTACAGACTCAATTCGGTCGAGCCAATAGAGACCAATGCGGTGACGCGGAAATAGCTGCTGGATTCGGCCACCTGCTCGGCCACGCGCTGGAACACATCCTCGCCGAACGCCGCGCGCAGGTCATCGACAGTCGGGAAACACCGTTCCTCGCGCTGACGCGCCAACCCCTCCGGATCGACGCCGAATTCCTTGGTGCCGTCGCTCAACGCATCGATGACGATACCTGGCGCGGTGCAGACATTGAGCTTGGTGCCGATCGGCAGCGCGCTCACGAACGGCCGTAAGCGCTGATAGCGCTCGAGGCCAAACTCGGAAAGCGCGAGCAGCTCGCTCACGCTGGTGATCGGTCCGTTGGCGGCGCGATAGGGCGGCGTCTGCGAGGTGTAGATGTTGTCTTCCGCGCCGTCGGGAAAGTTCGGCTGGGTATCGGTATCGAGCCAGTCGGCGAGGATGCCCGCCCACTTGGGCTCGAGGTCGAGCGCGCTCAGCAGGTTCTGAAATTCACGCACGCCCTCGGGATTCACCGCGCCTTCCGAGGTCACCAGGTTGTTGAGGTTGAAGCGCCCCTGCATGTCCTCGACCCGGCCCTCGATCACGCCCCCTTCGATCGGTATCGGCGGAATGGGCGTCGCCCAGCGCTCGCCGAGATGATCCTGCTTCGAGTCCTGCAGGTCCTTCCTGAGGTATGACGCGGCCCAGGCTTCGGCGCCCAGCCCGACGAGATACGCCTGTTCGAGCAGCATCGCGGTGGTGCTGCGCCGTTGCTCGAGCGCGCCGTCGAAACCGATGCGTGTCGCGAGGATGGTGGCGAGCGCGACGATCAGCACGGCGGTGATGAGCGCGACACCGCGCTGCCCGCGACGCGATGTGGTGAGCGCCTGCATCAACCACCCACCTCGACGATGCGCGTGATCTCGCCGAAATCCTCGAGCACGAGCTTGATTTCGACGGCGACGGGACGTGCGCGGGCCAGCGTGACCGGCGGCGCGTTGAGGGGCGGCCACTGGTCCTGCCACTGCTTCTGGCTGTCGAGGTAACGCACCGCCACCGATGTCACCCGGTCGATCAGCTCGCGCTTCACCGGTTCGTTCGCGAGCGTGGCATCGAGCACGGTCACGTACTGGCGGATGAGCTTGCCGTCGGGATCGAGCAGGTAGGACACGCGCTGCAGGGTAGGGCGGGGGAGGCCCGCGGGATTCGTCCATCCGGCGCGCGTCAGGGAGAAGAGTGTCTGGTCGCGCTTGTCGGCGGTGAGTGCCGGCAGGCGTCCGTCACCGAGTACGTCGCGCACCGGTCGTGGAGACAGTTGCTCGAAGTCCTGCGTCAGGAGTCGCACGGTGGTTTGCAGCGACTCGAGCCGCTTCATGCTGGAGCGCGCGATCTCGTTCTGCTTGACGGAATTATTGTATCCGCCATAGGCGAGCACGCTCAGGATGGCGAAGATCGCGAGCGCCACCAGCAACTCGACCAGCGTGAAGCCGCCGCCTGCACGACGCATCACTGCGAAGGCTCCTCCGGCGGCTCGGGCTCCGGTTCTATGGGCTCGGGTTCCGCGGGCGTTGGCTCGAGCGGCACGGGTTCTTCGTCCCCCGGCGGGCGCTGGCCGGGCGGCTTCTTGCCCGGCTCACCGAGCCAGTTGGGTGACGGAGCGCCGGGCGGCGCCATGGCATCGCCCATGAAGCCCGTCGCAAATCCGGGCCAACTCCTTTCATCGGCGCCTTCGAGCGCCGCGCGCGCCTCGAGTCGCACGATGCCTGCCACTGGCGTCTCGATCGTCTTGAGCTCCCAGCGCCACGTCTGGCCCGCGTACTCGAGATCTCCGCTCATTTCCTCGTCCGCGGGCGGCTGGCCCTCGAGGCGGGCCTCGGTGATGCGGTTGAGCGCGATCCATTGCGCGAGCGTCTTCTCGCGCAGGTAGGCCGAGGCCTGCACCGTCTGGCTGGTCGCAGTAAAGAGCGCGGTCAACCCGAAGGCGACGATGGCGAGGGCCACGAGTACCTCGACGAGCGTGAAGCCGGCGCTCCTCACGTGGTCGCCTCGTCCACGGCGCGCACCTCGACCTTGCCGGCAGCGTCTGCACTGATGTGCGCCTCGTGGTCGCTCCCTTCGCGCACGATCCTGAGCTCGAAGGCGGTGATGTCACCGCTCGAGAGCAGCGTAATCTGCGGCGGCCGGGGCGTTTTCCGATCTGGCGGTGGGCGCAGGACCACCTCGCGCCCTTCGAGCCAGAGGCGCAACCGCAGGCCCTCGGGCAGCTCGCGCGGGCGCAACAGGCGGTCCTCGTCGATGACGAGCCAGTCGTTGCGGCGCACGTCGAAGAGGAGGAAATCGTATCTGCCTTCTTCGAGCCTGAGGCCGTAGTCGCGTCCCTCCATCTCGGCTTGCTCGCGCACCATGCCGATCAACCCGGAGAGGCGCCGGGTCTCGTCGCCGATTTCGGTGTCGCGCCCCAGCGCGTTGACGGAAATCACGGCGACGGAGGCGACGATCGCGATGATCACGACCACCACCAGGATCTCGATGAGTGTGAAGCCGCGCGAAATCGGGGTCAGATTTGTTTTCCGGGCGCGGAAACGGTTTCGGAAAATAAATCCGACCCCGATTTCGCGAGGGCCCCGGCCGGAGGCCTCAGTCCAGGTTCCAGTTGCCGATGTCGGCATTATCGCCTTCACCACCCGGTTGTGCGTCCGCACCGAGCGTGAACAGGTCGTACTCGGTGCCGTGCGTGCCGGGATAAACGTACTGGTAGTTGTTGCCCCACGGATCCTTCTTGAGCGAGCGGATGTAGCCGCCTTCCTTCCAGTTACGTATCGACGGATCGGCGGGCGGTTTGACGAGCGCTTCGAGCCCCTGGTCCGTGCTTGGATACTTGAAGTTGTCGAGCTTGAAGAGGCTCAGCGCGGTTTCGTAGCCCTGAATGTCGGCCTTCACCTTGGTCGTTTGCGCCTGCCCGATGCGCCCCATGACGTTCGGCAACACCAGTGCCGCGAGGATTCCCAGGATCACCACCACGACCATGATTTCGATCAGGGTGAACCCTGCCGCGCGCGCGCGTAGCGCAGCCATGTCGTTCAAATGCATGCGAATTCTCGAATCGCCGGAAGTGGGCTATAAGTGAAACGTCACGATAACACAAAGGGGTTATTTCCCATTACCGCGACGCCCGTTGCCTGGCTCAGGTTCCTGCATCTCGACGCGCGTCGTCTATGGGCATTTCTGGCGATCTGCGCCGTGCTGGTCGCGCTCGAGAGCCTGGGCGACGACGGCAGGCTCCAGCTGCGCTACGAGCGGGAGCTCATCGCGCAGGGCCAATGGTGGCGCCTCGTCACCGCTCACATCGTGCACCTTGGATGGACGCACCTCGCGCTCAACGTGATGGGACTCGCGCTCATGTGGGCGTTGTTTTTCCCGGACTACAGCCCGCGCGGCTGGGCCCTTATCCTGGCGTGCTCGCTGGTCACGATCGACGCCGCGTTCTTCTTCATCGAGCGTGACGTGCGCTGGTACGTGGGACTTTCCGGCCTCCTGCATGGCGTGATGGCCGCCGGCACGATCGCGTACGCCAGGCGGCGCGAGCCGGGCGCGTGGATATTGGTGCCGTTCCTGATCGGCAAGCTCCTCTACGAGCAACTCGTGGGGACGATGCCCTACAGCCTCGATTCCGCCGACGGCCCGGTCGTCGTGGACGCACATCTGTACGGCGTGCTGGGCGCGGTCGTGGGCGTGCTGGCGCTCCGCCCGCGACGTCAGCCGTTATAATCCGCCGCCTCTTCATCGCTCGCGGAATTCCCCATGGCAGTGGCCTTCGTGTTTCCGGGCCAGGGCTCGCAATCGGTCGGGATGCTCAAGTCGCTCGCGGACGCGGAGCCCACCGTCACCGCCACATTCGCCGAAGCATCGAAAGTGCTGGGCTATGACCTGTGGCAACTGTCCCAGGCGGGTCCCGAAGACTCGCTCAACTCGACCGAGCGCACGCAGCCCGCGATGCTCGCGGCCGGTGTCGCTGTGTGGCGCGTCTGGCGCAAGCGCGGCGGCCCCACACCCACGGTGATGTCCGGTCACAGCCTCGGCGAGTTCACGGCGCTCGTGTGCGCGGACTCGCTCGACTTTGAGACCGCGGTCGAACTCGTGAGCTTTCGTGGGCGCGCGATGCAGGAAGCCGTGCCGGTGGGGCAGGGCGCGATGGCGGCGGTGCTCGGTCTCGAAGACGACGCTGTCGAGGCGGCCTGTCGGGAGGCGGCCCGCGGCGAGGTCGTCGAAGCGGTGAATTTCAATGCACCCGGCCAGGTCGTGATCGCCGGGCACGCCGCCGCCGTCAAGCGCGCGATCGAGGCTTGCAAGACGCGCGGGGCCAAGCGCGCGATCGACCTGCCGGTGAGCGTTCCCTCGCACAGCTCGTTGATGAAGCCGGCCGCCGAGCGCCTGCAGGAGCGACTCGAGCGCACCGAGGTGCGCAGTCCGCTGGTGCCGGAGATCTATACCGTGGATGTGCGCAAGCACGGCCATCCGCAGGGCATCCGTGCAGCCCTGGTGCAGCAGTTGTTCAGCCCGGTGCGCTGGGCGGAGACGGTGAGGCGCATCGTGGCGAGCGGCGTCACGCACATCGTCGAGTGTGGGCCGGGCAAGGTGCTCACCGGGCTCAACCGCCGCGTCGAGCGCCGCAAGGAAATCTCCGTGTATGCGCTCGAAGACAGCGCCACGATCGACGAGGCCATCGCGGCCTGCTGGGGAACCACAGATGCTTGATCAGGACATCGCCTTGGTCACGGGCGCTTCGCGCGGCATCGGACGGGCGATCGCGCTCGCGCTGGGCAAGGAGGGTGCGACCGTCGTCGGCACGGCGACCACGCCGGAGGGTGCCGCGCAGATCGACACAGCATTCAAGGAAGCGGGCGTGAAGGGACGCGGCGTCGTGCTCAACGTGACGGACGCCGACGGGATCGACAAGGCGATCGCCGACATCGAAGCGAAGGAAGGCGTGCCCACGATCCTGGTCAACAACGCAGGTATCACGCGCGATAGCCTGCTGCTGCGCATGAAGGCCGAGGACTGGCAGGCGATTCTCGACACCAACCTGTCGTCGGTCTTTCGCATGAGCAAGGCCTGCCTGCGCGGCATGATGAAACAGCGTCGCGGACGCATCATCAACATCGCTTCCGTGGTTGGCCTGATCGGTAACGCAGGGCAGGCGAACTACGCGGCGGCCAAGGCCGGCATCATCGGCTTCAGCAAGTCGCTCGCGCGCGAGGTGGGTTCGCGCGCCATCACCGTCAACGTGGTGGCGCCGGGCTTCATCGAGACCGACATGACGCGCAAGCTGAGCGAGGAGCAACGGGCCGCGCTCATGGGTCCGATCGCGCTCGGGCGACTCGGCTCGGTCGAGGACGTCGCCGCGGCGGTCGTGTTCCTGGCGTCGAGCGCCGCCGGCTACGTCACCGGGGAAACCCTGCACGTGAACGGCGGCATGTATATGCCGTAAGGGCCGGAAAGGCCCCTTGACAGGCACAAAAGCACTGGATTAGTCAAGAAAAACAACCACTACGCGCGGATCCGGGTGGCGGGGTAGTGGGGCTTCACCTAGAATACCGCGCCCATGCGACCTGCCGGGTCGCACAAGAACCAGAGGACACCACACCGATGAGCACTGTCGAACAGCAGGTGAAAGCGATCGTCGCCGAGCAGCTGGGCGTCAAGGAAGAAGAGGTCACGAATGACGCCTCCTTCGTCGACGACCTGGGTGCCGACTCGCTGGACACGGTCGAGCTGGTGATGGCGCTCGAGGAAGAGTTCGAAACGGAGATTCCGGACGAGGACGCCGAGAAGATCACCACGGTTCAACAGGCCATCGATTACATCAACGAGCATCGCAGCAAGGCCTGATTCGACGCCCGTGCCGCCTCGCCAGGGAGCGGCGGGGCGCAGTAGTGTTTCTCACACCAGGAATTCCCCAGAGGTCAATAGCGTGACACGACGTCGGGTTGTGGTGACCGGCCTCGGCATCGTTTCGCCGGTGGGTAGCACCGTCGCGAGCGCATGGGAGGCGGTCTGCGCGGGCCGCAGTGGCATCGGTCCGATCACGCGCTTCGACGTGAGCGCCTTTGCTACCCGCTTCGGCGGCGCAGTGCAGGGTTTCCAGATCGAGGAATATCTGACACCCAAGGAAGCGCGCAAGATGGATCCCTTCATGCACTACGGCTTCGGCGCCGCCGTGCAGGCGATCAAGGATGCGGGCCTCGAAGTGACGGAGGCGAACGCGAGCCGCGTCGGCGTCGTCATGGGGGCGGGCATCGGCGGCCTCGATACCATCGAGGAGACCTCCGGCAAGTACCTGGAGACCAAGAGCCCGCGCAAGATCTCGCCGTTCTTCATCCCCGGCAGCATCATCAACGCCGCCGCGGGACAGGTCTCGATCCACTACAAGAT
>DATFEQ010000051.1:0-25814 GCA_035250905.1 Steroidobacteraceae bacterium | reverse complement strand
GTTCGATCTGCGCCTGACGCCGCGCGCCGAGGCGCCGCCCGAGAAGTCGGCGCAGTCGCGAGCGGTCGTTCACTAGTGTCGAGCCAGCAAGTCATCTCACGGTTGGGGCTTCGGGTTCGGGAGGTCTTTTCAGGACCGTCGAAAACAGGGATGTTTTCGCCGGAGCCTACAGGGATGTATTTACGGCGTTCCTGAAAAGACCTCCCGGACCCGGCACCCCTCGCCGTGGATCATCGACGTCCCAGCGAGACAGGACACTAGTGAACGACCGCTCGCGACTGCGCCGACTTCTCGGGCGGCGCCTCGGCGCGCGGCGTCAGGCGCAGATCGAACTTCACCCGCACCTCGTTGGCCACCCACGTGGTGTCCTTCCAGTCCCCCTGGCCCACGCCGTAGTCCAGGCGATTGAGCGTGGCGCTGCCCTTGAGCGTGGCGGTCGGCTTGCCGCCCTCGCTCGCGGTGGCGAAAGAGAAGGGCACGACGATGTCGCGCGTGACATCCCGGATGGTGAGCTTGCCGGCCACTTCGTATTGGCCCGCCGACTTGCGCGTGAAGCGGGTGCTGACGAAGCGCGCCTTGGGATAGCGCTCCACGTCGAACAGGTCCGCTCCGCGCAACGCAGTATCGCGCTCGTCGTCCTGCGTGTTCACGGAGGCGGCATCGACCGCGACGTCGAACTGGCTGCCCGCGAGGTCAGCGTCTGCGAAGACGATCTTCGCCGTGAACTTGTCGAACTGGCCGTCGAAATCGCCGCCACTCTGGTTGGCGGTGAAGCCGAGATGACTTCGTCCCGCATCCACCGCGTACTGCGTGGCCGCGGAAGCGACGCCGAGAGGAGCGAGGAGCAACAGGGCAGCGAGCAAGCGCATGGCGGGCCTCAGCGAAACTGACCGAACGGCAGCATGCGCCTGAGCACATCGTCCTTCAGGCGGAAGTGGTGGTACAGCGCGGCAAAAATGTGCAGCAGGGCGAGGCTCACGATGCCGCGGAACAGCCAGTGATGGACTTCCTCCATGAACTTGGCGAATTGCTTGTCGGGCTGAACCAGGTCGGGCAGCGTGAAGAGGCCGAAGTAGCTCACCGGGAAATTGGCGGCCGAAGACATGATCCAGCCGCTGATGGGCTGTGCGAACAGCAACACATAGAGCCCGTAGTGCGTGAGGTGTGCGAGCCGGCGCTGGTACGGCTTGAGCGTGACGGGCAGCTCGGGCGTCGGGTTCGCCAGCCGCCACAGCAATCTGAGCAGGACGAGCGTCAGGATGGTGATGCCGATCGACTTGTGCCGCGCCAGGGTGGCAAATTTTTCCATCCCCAGGGGCAGGTCTTCAGCGACCTCCGCGAGTACCCACTGTACGATGATCAGGGCCACGATCGTCCAGTGAAAGAACTGCGACAGCGCGCCCCAGCGAACCGTGGTGTTGCGGATCTGCATGCGGGAAACGCTCCTTTCGGCCCGCTTCCCGTCTGGGAAGGGTCTGCGTCACCTTAGCGAAGCCGCCGGGCGGGCTCAACCGCTTGTCGACACGGAGGCTTCTGCCTTCCGTCAGTCGTCCGCCGCCTGCCATTGGCTAGAATCTGCAGGTTGTGGCCTGAACGACAGGTGAATCGTGCCCCGCGTATTGCGTGTCCTCATCCCGGTTGCGATCGCCTTCGCGTTGGCAGGATGCCCGACCGCGCAGCGGCCCGAGCCCGCTGAGCCCGCCCCGACCCAGCCCGGCCGACCGGCGCGTGACTACAGCAATGCGCGCGTGTACCAGGTGGTTCCCGAGGAATCGCTGGTACGCATCCTCGCGTACCGCGCCGGCACGCTCGCGAGCGCCGGCCACAACCATCTGGTCGCCTCGCACCAGGTCGAGGGCAAGGTTTACCTGCACGAGGAGATCGCGCGCAGCGGTTTTGAGCTGGCGATGCCGGTCGCGTCGCTCGAGATCGATCCGGCCGAGCTCCGCAAGGAGGAGGGCCCGGACTTTCCACCCGACGTTCCCGACTCGGCCAGGCAGGGCACACGCAAGAACATGCTGGGTGCCGCACTACTCGATGCCGAGCGCTTCCCGGACGTGAGGCTGAGCGCCACGGCCGTCGAAGGCGCCTCGCTCGGCGCGCTGACGGTCACCGCGCTCGTCGACGTCAAGGATCAGCAGCACGAGGTGCGCATGCCCGTCGCGGTGCAGGTCGACGGCGATCGGCTGACCGCCAGCGGCGAATTTAAAGTGAAGCAGTCCGATCTCGGCCTGACACCCTTCAGCGCGCTGATGGGCGCGCTGCAGGTGCAGGACGAGCTCACCGTCAAGTTCAAGCTGGTCGCCACACGCTGAGGTGGCCTGACGTTACTTGCCTTCGAGCTCGCGCAGCAGAGCTTCGGCGCGGTACACCTTGGTGAGACCCTCTTTCATGATCGCCGGATGCACGGCGATGGCGCGATTCTTCTCGGCATCGAACCAGTAGCTGCCCGAGATCGAGTGAATGTTGCCGTCGAACATCAGGCCCACCAGCTCGCCCCTGGCATTGATCAAGGGGCTCCCCGAGTTGCCGCCGACGATGTCGCTGTTGGTCGAGAGGTTGAATCGCGTCTCGGGATCGAGCGTGGGCTTCGCCTTGAGCCAGCTCTCGGGAACGCGGAACGGATCCTGACCGGTGGCGCGTTCGAACAGCACCTTGAGCGTGGTGAACGGTTTCACGGGCTCGTCCTTCTCGATCCAGCCCTGCACGCTGCCGAAATTGAGCCGCAGCGTGAAGGTGGCGTCCGGATAGGTGCTGGTGCCCAGGATCTTGAAGCGTGCTGCGGCGATGGTCTCGCTGGCCCGATCCCTGGGAGCCTCGACCTCGTCCTCGTAACGCTTGCGGATCGCACGCGCATCCGGATCGACGCGGCGCGCGAGCCGGATCATGGGGTCGTTGGACGCTTCGATCGCCGCCATGCCGCCGTTCCACAGCGCCTCGCGTACCTTGGGATCGGCGAGCTGTGAGCCGTCGACCAGCTTGGCGGCGAGCGAATCGGGTGATTCCGTTGCCAGGAGCTCTCGCACCAGGCGGTCATCGGGACCCAGCCACTCGCGCATTCGCTCGAGCGAGTACGACAGCGTGGCTTTTTCCAGCGTTGGATATACCGGTGTGGGCGCCCTGATCTGCTGCTCGAGCTGCGGGAGCACCGAGTTGGTGTACTCGCGCAACCGTTCCTCGTTCGGCTTGGCGCGCTCGGCCGCCGCGCGCACCAGGCGGCGCGCGAACCGGTAGAGCTCGCTGTTGAAGCCCGCGCCACTCTCGAGAAAGGCGTACGGCACGTATTGATTGCGGTAGGCGAGCTGCGCTTTCGCCATGTCGTCCCAGGCGCGGGCGGCGGGATCGCTGCCGAGCTTGCTGCGCAGCGCCTGCTCGTCGCGCCGCTTGGTGGTCATCAGGGTCTCGTCCACCAGCGCATCGAGCTCCTTGCGGCGCACCTTGATCGAGTTCTCGAGGCCGTTGAGAGGATCCTGCACGATGCGCAGCGATTCGGCGTCCGCCTTGCCGAACTGGATCAGGCGACCGCGCAGCTCCGAATTGCGCAGCACCCAGTTGGGCAGATACACGTTGCGCTGTGAGACGAGCTCCTCGACCGTCAGCAGGCGGTCGGTCGAGCCCGGATGACCGGAGACGAACACCGGCTCCCGTTCCTGCGGTCCGGCGAAGTTGATCTTGAGATGACTCGACGGCCGCAAGGGCTTGCCATCGCGATAGACCCGCATGATCGACATGTCGAGGCACCAGCGCGGGAACTGGAAGTTGTCGGGATCGCCGCCAAAGGCCGCGATGTCGGACTCCGGCGCGAACACCAGGCGCACGTCGTCGTGACGCTGGTACTTGTACAGGAAGTACTGGCCGCCGTTGTAGAGCGAGACGGATTCGCAGGAGAGCGCGCCCATGCGCCGATCCTTCTTGGACGCTTCCTCGCAGGCCTGCTCGAGCCGCGTGAGCTCCTTCTTGCGTGCCTCGTTCGCGGCCTGATCGGTCAGGCCCTTGATGGCGGCCGCGACCTTCGACGTGATGTCCTCGGTCGCCACCAGCACGGAGATCTGTTCGGTGGGACAGCGCCTCTCCTGCTCGCGCGAGCCGGCGAGAAAGCCGTTCGCCAGCAGGTCGTCCTGCGCCGTGGACAGCTGTGCCAGGCACTCGCTGGCGCAATGGTGGTTGGTCAGCATCAGGCCATCGGCCGAAATGAAGGATCCGGTGCAGCCGGACTCGAGGCGCGTGGTCGCGAGCCGCACCTTGTCGAGCCACTGATCGGTTACCTCGACGCCGAGCTTCTCGCGCACGAGCTGCTTGGGAAAATTGTCGAACGTCCACATGCCTTCATCGGCGAAGGCGGCGCCGCTCAACGTGAGCAGCGCTAAGGCGCAGGCCAGAGCTTTCATCCACGTCCTCCAAGAGTGCGGCCGGCCCGACGGGGTTGTTCGCATTGCGGTCCGGCCCGAAACAAAAGGCGCACAGGATAATCGTTCCATGGCGGTTGCGCGCGTTTTCGGGACCAACGCCCCGGTCTGAAGGCTCAGGCGCCGCGCTGCCATGCCGGCCCGCGTAGCGACAAAACAACGACGGCAGCGCTTTCCGGCGACGGAGCGCGGCGTGGGCGGCTATCATCGCGCGCTCGGCGGCCCTCAGGACCTCGTGTGACCGACTCGTCGAGCACGCAGCGCCTCTTCTTTATCTGGCTCGCGCCCGGAATCACCCGCCGCAATGCGCTTGCTTACCTGTTCGCGGCGGTCTTCAGCGTCTGCCTGCTGGCTTTCCTGAGCTTCATCCAGCCTTACATGCTCAACGCCCTCCACCTTCCGGAGGGCGAGCAGGGCCGGGCTACGCTGATACTCGGCGTGCTGAACGAGCTCATCACGCTGCTGCTGGTCGGCCCGTGCGGTGCTCTCTCGGACAAGATCGGCCGCCGCCCCGTATTCGTTCTCGGCTTTCTCTGGCTCGGGGCGGGCTTCGCTCTGATCCCGCTGTCGCAGAGCTTTCCGCAGCTCGTGCTCACGACGATGTTCTGGGCGGTGGGCGCCTCCGCGGTCGGAGCGATGCTGGCGACCGTGCTGGCGGACACGCCGCAGGAGCGCTCGCGCGGCGCGCTGGTCGGGCTGAGCGGCATTTTCCAGGTGGTCGGCGTCCTCATCGCGGTGTTCCTGCTGTCGCGGCTGCCACAGGGCTACAAGGATCTTGGTTTCTCCGAACTGGCGGCCGGCTTCCTGACCTACTGGACGGCGGCGGCGCTCTGCCTGCTGACGGCGTGCGTCTGCTTCGCGGGACTCAGGCGTGAGCCACTCGCGGCCACGCACGAGACCTGGCGGCACTTGTTACGTGAAGGCGGTGCCGCGGCCTCGAATCGACGCGTCCTGCTCGGGTATCTCGTCAACTTCACCGCGCGCGCTGACATCGCCGTGATCGGCACCTACTTCAGCCTGCGTCTGACGCAGGCGGGGCTCGAGCGCGGCTTCTCCGCCAGCGAGGCGATCGGACGCGCCGGCGTCATTGCCGGAGTGGCGCAGCTCGCTGCGCTGGTCTGGGCGCTGGTCTTCCTCGCGCTCGCCGACCGCATGAACAGGGTGTCGGTGGTGATCGCCGCGATGGCGCTCGCCTTCGTTGGCTACACGTGGGTGGGACTCACGCCCGACCCGCTTTCCCCGATGATCTACGCGGCGGCCATCATGATGGGCATCGGCGAGATGAGCGCAATCCTGTCGGGACAGGTCCTGCTCGGCCAGGAAGCGCCGGTGCGGATCCGCGGAGCGGTGTTCGGCCTGGCCGGTATCTTCGGCTCGATCGGCATCCTCACCGCGAACCTGCTGGGCGGCTGGCTCTACGACGTGTGGACCAAGTCGGCGCCGTTCTTCGTCATCGGCGCGTGCAACCTGCTGATCCTCGCGTTCGCGCTATTCGTCAGGCTGCAGGATCGTGCCCGCGGTTGACGGGAACGCGGACTCCTCGGTCATCAACAGCAGCGTCGTGCCCTCCGGCGCGGTCAGCATCGCGGTGGTGTGTGGATCGAAGACCGCGGGGAGCCGCGCGGGCTCCACACCCAGCTTGGCGATCTGCTCGATGCGCGCGGACATTTCCGCGTCGCTGAACGTGAGCACCGGCCGGCGCAATTCACGCGTCGCATACAGCCCGAGATCGAGATGATCGCTGGTGAGCGAAATCCGCCGGAACGGTTCGCCGTTCTCGGCCACGGCGACGAATCCCACCTGTTCCCAGAATTGCTTGCCCCGATCGGCATCGCGCGTCGGGATCCCGAGCTCGGTGAAATATCCGCACCAGGACGTCTCCGCGATGCCGCGCGTCGGCGGCGAGAAGGTGCGGGCCTCGATCAGGGTCACCACCAGGCCGGCAGGGTCGCGGAAAGTCGCCTCGTTGAACACGTCCTCGCCGAGCCGGCGCGACTCGAACTCGATGCCGAGGTCCTCGAGCGCTTCGAGATGGTGCACCAGGTCTGGCTTGACGAACGTGAGCGAGGGGGAGTCGATCTCGTGCTGGTGCAGGCCGATGAAGAGCCGGCCGTCGGTAACCACCGCGTAGGGATGTGACCACGCTTCGCCGACTTCGGCTTGGGTGAAGCCGAGCTTCTGGTAGAACTCGAGCGACTCGAGCACGCTGGGCGCCTGAATGCTGATTTCCAGAAAGCGACCGAGCATCGGGGTCCCTCATCCCCAGGGCACGAGGGCATCGTGCCAGAATGTCCTGGTAGCGGCTAACGGAACGCGATGAGCCGCCGACCGGCGGCGGTCACAATCCGACGGACGGACGTAGTCGGGTGCTCGTCGCCTGCTCGTGTGCCGCTCCGAGCGCGCCGGCGTCGATCCAGTCCGCGCATTGATTCGTGACCAACTCCGCCAGGAAGCGCGCGTGCGATTCGCGCTCGTTGAGGGCCGCGATGTACGTCAGCGCCTCGCCGCCGTGGGCGAGAAAGATGGAGCGCGCGGTAATCTCGATCTCCTCCAGCGTTTCCAGGCAGTCGGCGGCAAAGCCCGGACAGATCACGCTCAGCCGCTTCGGACCGCTCCCTGCGTAACGACGCAGCACGTCCACCGTGTAGGGCTGCAACCATTCCTGCCAGCCGAAGCGGGACTGGAAGCTCAGGCTCCATTCGGTGTCCCGCAGCTGCAACGCGCTCGCGAGCAGACGCGCCGTCTGCTCACAATTCGACTGGTAGGGATCGCCCCTCTGCACGCACCGCGCCGGCATGCTGTGAAACGACATCAGGAGATGCGCGGAACGGCCGTGCTTTTTCCAGTCCTCCAGCACGCTCTGCTGCAGCGCTTCGATGTAGCGCGGCTCGGTGTGATAGCCGTTCACGAAGCGCAGCTCCGGTATGCATCGCCACCGCCGCAGTTCCGCGCTGACACGGTCGAAGGCGGAGGCCGTGGTGACACCCGCGTACTGTGGAAAGAGGGGCAGGACGAGGATCCGCCCCGCTCCCGCCGCACGCAGCGCTGCGAGTGCGCCGGGAATCGACGGCTCG
This sequence comes from Steroidobacteraceae bacterium, assembly GCA_035250905.1. GTDB lineage: Bacteria > Pseudomonadota > Gammaproteobacteria > Steroidobacterales > Steroidobacteraceae > DATBVX01. The sequence goes on along the minus strand of DATFEQ010000051.1, from coordinate 18,334 downwards.
CCATAGCACATGCCGACCTGGACCGCGATCGGTCCACGGTGGCCGCGCTCGAGCAATCCGCCGAGCTTGTGAGCGAGTCGCTGCATGATCACGAGTTGCGGCGATCCTTCGGCGGTCCAGATCTTGCGATAGGCGTGCGCGCTGCGGCGTGGGCGCACGCGCAGGACCACGCCGTGCAGGATCGGGAGCCACAGCGCGCGCGGCAGCTCGACCAGGCGAGGGTCCGAGAGCATTTGCGCCAGGAAGCGTCGCACGCCCCGCGGCGTGGGAGTACCCGGCGTGCCGGTATTGACGAGCAGAACGCCGACGCGCTCAGGCGCGTCGCGGGGCGGTGCAGTGTTGAGGTAGCGGGTCACTCTGGCAGCACGACACTCGAAAGAGCGTTTTGCACCATACCCAAAAGGTCTGGCGCTGACCATGTGCGGTGACACGGACCGCAGAATGACAAAGTGGTGACAGTGAGCCCCGCGTCAGGCGGGCCGCAACACCCGCAGCGCGAGCAACGCGAGCACGGACGCGGCAGCGCAGAAAATCAGCATCGGGAACGGCGTGTCGACCGGATACGTACCGATCCACTGCACGCACGCGGCGCCCATGAGCTGCTGCGCGAACCCGACCAGGCTCGAAGCCATGCCCGCGTGCTCCGGGGCGAGCGTCACCGCGCTCGCTGTCACGTTCGGCAGCGCCATTCCCTGGCCGTAGCCCATCACGCCGATCGGAACGAAGAGCCACAGCGGATGAACCAGGCCCGCTGCCGCGAAGCCGAGGGCCGCGCAGGTCGAGATGGCGGCGATCAGCACACCCGCGTGCATCAATGCCTGGGTGCCCATGTGAGTGGCCAGGCGCGTGACGCTCCAGTTGCCGAGGAAGTAACCGCCCGCGAGCAGCAGGAAATAGGTGCCGTATTCGGTCGGTGGCCGGCCGAGACCCGTCACCATCACGTGCGGTGCCGTCGAGATGAACGCGAGGTACACGGAAAAGATCACCGCGCCCTGCAGCAAGTAGCCGGCAAATGCGGGACGCCGCAGCAGCGACCAGGCGGCTGCACCGAGCGACGTTCGCGGCGCGCTGCGCGGGCGGGCGACACGCGTCTCGGGGAGCAGACGCCACGCGGTCAGCAGGATCACGAGGCCGGCGACCGCCATGAAGACGAACAGGCTGTGCCACTCGAACATCACGACCAGCACGCCGCCGAGCAGAGGCGACAGCGTGGGCGCGATGACCATGACCATGGTGAGGTAGGCCAGCATCCGCACCATCTTCTCGCGCGGATACAGGTCGCTCACGATGGCGCGCGACACGATCAGCCCGGCGGAGCTCCCGAGCGCCTGGATCGCGCGGCCGGCGATCAACCAGTCGAGCGTGGGCGCGGCGGAACAGATGAGCGACCCGAGCGTGAACACGCCGACGCCCACGAGGATCACGGGCTTCCTTCCGAAACGGTCGGAGAGGGGTCCGTGGATCAGGAGCCCGATCGCGAACGCGAGAAACGCCACGCTCAGGGTGAGCTGTACGCGCGGCACACTGGCTGCGAATACGTCCTCCACCACGGGCAGCGCGGGCAGGTAGATATTGAGCGCGATCGGCCCGCAGGCGCTGATGGTCGCGAGCAGAGCGACCACGGCCCGGTCGGAGAGCGGATGATCAGGTCGATCGTGCGGCGGTTGCGCCGGTGCGGGCTCGGCGGCTGCGCTCACGCCGTGACGCCACCCACGCACACGTACTTGAGCTCGGTGTAGTCGAGGATGCCGTACTTCGAACCCTCGCGCCCGATGCCCGATTCCTTCATGCCACCAAATGGCGCGACCTCGGTGGAGATGATGCCCGTGTTGACGCCGACGATGCCGTATTCGAGCGCCTCGGAAACGCGCCAGGAGCGCGCGAGATCGCGCGTGTAAAAGTAAGCCGCCAGGCCGAACTCGGTGTCGTTCGCCATGCGGATCGCGTCCGGTTCGCTCTTGAAGCGAAACAGCGGCGCGACCGGTCCGAAAGTCTCCTCGCGCGCCACCATCATGTCGGGCTTGACGTTGGTGAGCACGGTCGGCTGGAAGAAGGTGCCACCGAGCGCATGACGCTGGCCGCCCGCCGCCACCGCGGCGCCCTTCGCAAGCGCATCGGCGATGTGCTCTTCGACTTTGGCGACCGCTTTCATGTCGATGAGCGGTCCCTGGTCGGTGGTGCCCTTGAGCCCATCGCCGATCTTGAGCAGCGCGACGGCATCGACGAGCTTGCCGGCGAATGCGTCGTAGACACCGTCCTGCACCAGGAGTCGGTTGGCGCACACGCAGGTCTGGCCCGTATTGCGGTACTTGCTCGCGATCGCGCCCTGTACCGCCGCATCCAGGTCGGCATCGTCGAACACGATGAAGGGCGCGTTGCCGCCGAGCTCGAGCGAGATCTTCTTGATGGTGCCGGCGCACTGCGCCATCAGCCGTTTGCCGACCGCGGTCGATCCCGTGAAGGTGACCTTGCGGACGATGGGATTGGCGGTCATCTCGCCGCCGATTTCCTCGGCGGAACCGGTGAGGACATTCAAGATGCCCTTGGGGAGGCCGGCGCGATCGGCGAGCTCGGCCATCGCGAGCGCGGAGTAGGGCGTCTGCGTGGCCGGCTTGCACACGACGGCGCACCCTGCCGCGAGCGCCGGGCCCACCTTGCGCGTGATCATCGCGGCCGGGAAATTCCAGGGCGTGATGGCGGCGACCACGCCGATCGGCTGGCGCAACACCACGATGCGCTTGTCGGCCTGGTGACCCGGGATCACGTCGCCGTAGAGCCGCTTGCCTTCCTCGGCAAACCATTCGATGAACGAGGCCGCGTACGCGATCTCGCCCTTTGCTTCCGTGAGGGGCTTGCCCTGCTCGGCGGTCATGAGGACGCCGAGGTCGTCCTGGTTGGCCATCATCAGCTCGTACCAGCGCCGCAGGATTACTGCGCGCTCCTTCGCGGTGCGACGTGCCCATGCGGGCCAGGCGGCATTCGCCGCCTCGATCGCAGCGCGCGTCTCGGCGACGCCCATGCGTGGCACGGTGCCGATCCTCTTCTGCGTGGCCGGGTTGATGACGTCGATCGCCTGGCCGCTCGCCGCGTCGCGCCACTCGCCGTCGATGTAGCACTTCTGCCGCAGCAGCTTGCCGTCTTTCAGTTCCATGGTGTTACCCGATGTGCCGTGCGAGGAATTCGCGGGTGCGATCGAATGCGAGCTTCGCGCTCGGCCCGTCGTAGTCCGCGCGTTCCGTACAGTTGAAACCGTGACCGGCGGGATAGAGGTGGTAGATGCCTTCCGGGTGCGAGGCGCGGATTTGGTCGACCGCGGCGCGCGGAATATTCCGATCCAGCTCGCCGAAATGATACATCACCGGTACGCGCGGCTTGCGGTCCAGGTACTGCGTAATGCGGCCGCCGTAGTACGCCACCGCCGCCGCGATCGGTGCCTCGCAGGCCGCGAGGTAGGCGATCGTCCCGCCCCAGCAGAAGCCGACGACACCGGTCTTGCCGGCGGCGGCGACCGAAGTAATCGCGGCGTTGAGGTCGAGCAGCGTCTGATCGAGCCTGAGCCGCCCGGCATAGTCGCGACCGCGCGCGATTTCCGTGTACGGCAGCTCGATGCCGGGTTCGATGCGATCGAACATCGCCGGCACCACGCTGGTGTAGCCGATGGCCGCGTATTGCTCGCCGATGTCGCGCATGTGCTGCGTGACGCCAAAGATTTCCTGCACGATCACAACTCCGCCACGCGGCTGGTCCGCGGGCGTGGCGCGGTACGCAGCGAAACCGTGGCCGTCGCCGGCCGTCAGTTGAACGGTCTGTCCCATGAATCTCTCCGCGAGGGTGCAGTTAGTGTGCGCGCTCAGCCAGCGGATGGCCACCCCTGCAAAAATTGCCCACGAATGCGAATCACGGTGAGCGGCGCCGGTCAACGTTGATGTGTCCGGGGATCTCGATACGCTGAACGTCAAACCCCAGAGGACGACGGCATGGAATGGCTCACGGACCCGACGATATGGCTCGGACTTCTCACGCTGGTGGTGCTCGAGATCGTTCTCGGCATCGACAACCTGATCTTCATCGCCATCCTTTCCGAGAAGCTGCCGCCGCAGGTGCGCAACCGGGCGCGCGTGGTGGGGCTGGCGGTCGCGTGCCTGATGCGCCTTGCGTTGCTCGCGAGCATCGCCTGGGTCATGGGCCTCACGGTGCCGGTCGTTTCGGTGGCGGCGGTGGAGCTGTCGTGGCGCGACATCATCCTGATCGTCGGCGGTGCGTTCCTGCTGGTCAAGGCGACGATGGAGATGCATGAGCGGCTCGAAGCCTCACCGCCGCACGCAAGACACGAAGGAGCGGCGCGCGCCCGCTTCTGGCCGATCGTGGCGCAGATCGTTGTCCTGGACGCGGTGTTCTCGCTCGATTCCGTGCTGACCGCGATCGGCATGGTGGACGAATTGCCGGTCATGATGGCGGCAGTCGTGATCGCGGTGATCGCCATGATGGTCGCCAGCGGGCCGCTGACCGCCTTTGTCAACGCGCACCCCTCGCTCATCGTCCTGTGCCTCGGCTTCCTGCTGATGGTCGGGCTCGTCCTGATCGTGGACGGCCTCGGCTATCACATTCCGAAGGGCTACCTGTACTCGGCCATAGGCTTCTCGGTGCTGATCGAGTCGTTCAATCAACTGGGGCTACGCAACCGGCGACGCTGGGCGGAAACCCTTCCGCTGCGACAGCGAGCCGCCGATGCAGTGCTGCGATTCATTGGTGGAGTGCCGGTATTTGCGCCGGCCGTGCAGGCCGCAAGTGCCGATGCTGGCCTGCTTCCCGATGCAGAGCGGTCCGAGGTGTTCACACCCGCCGAGAGGGAAATGATGCGTGGCGTGCTGCTGCTGGCTCATCGCTCGGTGCAATCGATCATGACGCCGCGAGCCGACGTCACGTGGATCGACGCCGCAGATCCGAAGGAGGCGATGCTGGCGGTGGTCCGCGGTTCCGGCCATCGGCATTTCCTGGTGAGCCGCGGTGCGGTCGATGCGATAGTCGGGGTGGCGCGCAGGGCCGACATCGTCGAGTACAGCCTGGATCCGAACGCGCGCGAGTTCAGCAGGATCGTGCGCGAGCCGGTAACGGTGCGCGAAGAAGCCTCGATCCTCGATACGCTACGCCTGTTCAAGCAGACACCGGTCGAGATCGCCGTGGTCCTGGACGCCTACGGTGTGCTGCAGGGAATCGTCACGCACACCGATGTGCTCGAGGCCATTGCCGGTCATCTGCCCGCGGCGCGGCAGGAGGAGCCGGAAGTCAGGGATCTGGGCGATGGGTTATTGAGCCTCGACGGAGCGATGGCGATCCACGAGGCTCAGGCACGCCTCGGCATCGAGCTGCCGCTGGGGCAGTTCAATACCCTCGCGGGGTTCATTCTCTATTTGTTCGATCGCGTGCCCAAGGTGGGCGATCACGTGCAGTGGCAAGGCTGGCGCTTCGAGGTCGCGGAGCTTTCGGGGATGCGCGTCAGCAAGGTACTGGTGCGACGGCCGGCCGCATCATGAGTGTCGAAATCGGTGTTCAGGCTTTGACGACTTTCTGATCGATCGCGCCGAACAGACTCCGCCCGTTCGCATCGAGCATTTCGATGCGCACGCGATCGCCGAACTTGAGGAACGGCGTGCGCGGCTGACCGTCGGCGATCTGCTCGAGGGAGCGCTGCTCCGCGAGACAGCTCGAGCCCACGCTGCGGTCCTTGTTCGACACCGTACCCGAGCCGATGATCGAGCCCGCGCGCAGCCGACGAGTGAGCGCGGCGTGCGCGATGAGCCGCGGAAAGTCGAAGGTCATATCGACACCCGCATTCGGATGACCGAAGGGCTGCCCATTGATATGGCTCACCAGTGGCAGGTTCACTTTGCCGCCGTCCCACGCATCGCCGAGCTCGTCCGGCGTCAGCGCGACCGGTGAGAATGCCGTTGCCGGCTTCGACTGGTAGAAGCCGAATCCCTTGGCGAGCTCGGCGGGAATCAGGTTGCGCAGCGACCAGTCGTTCACCAGCATCAGCAGCTTGATGTGTCCGCGCGCCTGCTCTGGCGTCACGCCCAGCGGCACGTCGTCCGTGATCACGGCGACCTCCGCCTCGAGATCGATGCCGTGGTCCTCGCTCACAAACAGCGCTTCCTCCATCGGCCCGAGGAAATCGTCCGAGCCGCCCTGGTACATCAGCGGATCGGACCAGAAGGAGGGCGGCATCTCCGCGCCGCGCGCCTTGCGGACGAGCTCCATGTGATTCACGTAGGAGCTGCCATCCGCCCATTGATAAGCGCGGGGCAGGGGAGCGGCAACCTTGCGCGCCTCGAACGGGAACGCCGAGCGGTTGTTGTTGCGCTCGAGTTGCTCGTAAGCCTCCGCCAGGCGCGGCGCACTGCGCTCCCACTCGTCGAGCGCTGCCTGCAGCGTAGTCGCGATGTGCGGCACGTGTGCCGCGCGCTTGAGATCGCGGCTCACCACGATGAGCCGGCCGTCGCGTGTTCCGTCCCTGAAGGTGGCCAGCTTGATGGTCAGGTCCCCTTGGCGCCCTTCCAGCTGTCGACGTAACCCGCCCATTCGACCGACTGGGCTGCGCCGTCGATCTCGAGCGCATCGCGCGCGTCCACCATCACGGCGATCTCGTCGGTCGCGTTCTTCGACTGCTTGAGCACCTTCTTGAGCGCCTTGGGGTGCGGCCCATGCGTAAAGCCCGCCGGGTGCAGCGTCATCATGCCGGGATGGATATTGTCGCGGCTGAAGAAATCGCCCGCGTGATAGAAGAGCATCTCGTCGTAGTCGTCGTTGTTGTGGAAGAACGGCACCTTGATCGCGCCCGGATCGCTCTCGAACGGCCGCGGCACGAAGGTGCAGACCACGAAGCGATTGCCGACGAAGGTCGTGTGCGCCGATGGCGGCAGATGGTAGCGGTGGCTCATGAGCGGGCGTATGTCGCGCACGTTGAGCCGCACGACGCTCAGATCGCCGTGCCAGCCCACGGCATCGAGCGGGTTGAAGGGATAGGTCACGGTGGAGAGCTGTCCGCGGCGCTTGATCCTGACGGACCAGCGCTGAGCATCGTTCTGCTGGGCGCGGAATGCATCGTCGATGCGTGGCACGTCGAGCATGGCCGGATCGAAGATCGCGTGCGGGCCCACCAGTCCCTTCTCCGGGAGCGAGTAGCTCGCGTTGGTCGCCTCCACCAGGAGCGCGCACAGCGGCTCGTCGCATTCGAGCCGCCACATCGTGCCGCGCGGCAGCACGACGTAGTCCCCGATGCCGAAGGACAGGTGACCGTAGTCGCAGAAGAGCTCGCCGCGGCCCTGGTGCACGAACAGGAGCTCATCGCCGTCGGCGTTGCGCACCAGGTGATCCATCGCGCCGGTGGCTCGCCAGAAGCGGATCCGTACCGAGGCGTTGTGCAGGATCTCGGCGGCGTCCCACGGCGAGGAGTTCGCCTGGCCGAGCTTGATGAGATCGAAGGCGTGCGGCCGCAGCGGCCCTTCGAAATCCACCCAGCCGGTCGGCGGGTGCCGGTGATAGAGATGCGCCGCCGGTCCGAAGAACCCTTCCTTGCTGATCTCGCGCTCGTAGGTGCCCTCGGGCAGATCGGCATGCGCCTGGCGGGACGCCTGGCCCTCGACGCGCGGGAAGGAGATATAGCGCTTCATGTGAACTCCCGAGGTCAGCGCTCGAGAATGGCCGTGACACCCATGCCGCCCGCGGTGCAGACCGAGACGAGGCCGCGGCGTGCGTTCTTCTGTTCCAGGATCTTGGCGAGCGTCGCCACGATGCGCGTCCCGGTCGCAGCGAAGGGGTGGCCGATGGCGACGCTGCCGCCCATCACGTTGAGGCGCGCGCGATCGATGCTGCCGAGCGGCTTCGCGAGACCCAGCCGGTCGCGGCAGAACTCCGCCGACTCCCACGCCTTGAGCGTGCACAGCACCTGCGCGGCGAACGCCTCGTGAATCTCGTAGTAGTCGAAGTCCTGCAGCGTCAGGCGCGCGTCCGCGAGCATGCGCGGCACTGCGTAGGCGGGCGCCATCAGCAGGCCTTCCTTGTTGACGAAGTCCACGGCCGCGACCTTGGCATGACTCAGGTAGGCCCGTACCGGCAGCCTGCGCGCGCGTGCCCATTCCTCGCTCGCGAGCAGCACCGCGGAGGCCCCATCGGTCAGCGGGCTCGAGTTGCCCGCCGTCAGGGAGCCCGCGCCGCTGAAGTCGAACGAGGGCTTGAGCTTGGCGAGCTTGTCGAGCGAGCTGTCGCGCCGCACGTTGTTGTCGGTCTTCAGTCCCTGGTACTCGATCACCAGGTCATCGTAGAACCCCGATTCCCACGCAGCGGCCGCACGCCGATGGCTCTCGAGCGCGAGCAAGTCCTGCTCTTCGCGGGTCACTTTCCACTGTTTGACCATGAGCTCGGTGCTCTGGCCCATGCTCAGGCCAGTGCGCGGCTCGACCACCCCCGGGAGCACCGGCTTGAAGTGACGCGGGCGCACGCCGAAGAACGGCTTCACCTTCTCCATGAAAGTGCGGCCTCGAAAGCTGCGCAGCAGGAGCTGCTGGTAATCGCGGCCAAACACCACCGGCGGATCGCTCACGGTGTCGACGCCACCGGCCATGCCGCACTCGATCATGCCGAGCTCGATCTTCATGCCGATGAGAACGGCGGCCTCGAGGCTCGTGCCGCAGGCGCGCTGCAGATCCACTCCGGGCGTTTCGGGCGCGAGCCCGCACCCGAGCACGCATTCGCGCACCAGGTTCCAGTCGCGCGAATGCTTCATCACCGCGCCGCCGGCGACATCGTCGAGGCGCTCGCCGCGCAGCCCGAACCTGTCGACCACGCCCTTGAAGGCGGCGGTGAGCATGTCCTGGTTGCCCACGTTGGCAAAGGAGCCGTGCGCGCGCGCGAAGGGGGTGCGCACGCCGCCGAGGATGGCGACACGTCGTGTCTGCGAACCGACCAGCATTGAATCGTCCCTCCAAGGATGCGGCTCGCGTAGAATGCCATCCAATCCCGGCTCCTGCTAATCGACCGGTGTAACGCCCGGCTGTCTCGCGTGCCCGTCACATCCGCAACCCACCGTCAGCGCTTTGCCAGCGACGCCCGCTCGATCCTGAGGCTGGCGGGACCCCTCATGGTGAACAACGTCGCCGTGGCCGGCATGAGCTTCACGGACACTTTGATGGCCGGTCGTCTGAGCGCCGGCGACCTTGCCGCGGTGGCCGTCGGCAGCGCCTTCCACATCTTCTTCTACCTGACCGGCCTCGGCATCCTGATGGCACTGAGCCCACTGGTCGCGCACGCCTACGGCGCCGGCCACAACGATCGCGTCGGACACCTCGCGCGCCAGGCGCTCTGGCTCAGTCAACTGATCGCGCTGGCCATGATCGCGCCGATGCTCATGGTCAAGTCGATCCTGCACCTGATCGGCATCGATCCGACGATCGTGCCCAAGGCGGCCGGTTTCGTGTACGCCATCTGTTGCGGCGTCCCCGGCATCATGGCCTTCCTCGCGCTGCGTTTCGTGAGCGAGGGCATCGGCTGGACCCGGCCGATCATGTACACCGCAATGATCGGGCTGATCGCGAACGTGTTCGGCTGCTACGTCTTCATGTACGGCAAGCTCGGCTTTCCCGCGCTGGGCGCCGTGGGCACCGGCGTCTCGAGCGCGCTCGTGATGTGGATCATGTTCGCGGTGATGCTGTCCTATGTCCGCCGGCATCGCGTGTATCGGCCCTATGCGTTGTTCAGGCACTTCGAGCTGCCGGACGGGCGCGCGCTGCGCGAGATCCTGGGGCTCGGCCTGCCGATTTCGGGAGCGGTCATCTCGGAGGGCGCGCTGTTCGTGGCGGCCGCGCTGATCATGGGCGCGATGGGAGCGGCGGTCGTCGCCGCCCACCAGATCGCGATCAACTACGCGGCCCTGATGTTCATGATCCCGCTGTCCATCCATTCGGCGACCACCATCCATGTCGGCCACGCGCTCGGAGCGGGGCGGTTCGCCGCGGGTCGCTGGGCGGGGTTCGTCGGAATCGCGCTCTGCGGCATGTTCATGGCGTGCTCCGCGATCGTGATCCTTTTTGTTGGTGAGCACATCGCTGCGCTTTATACGCGTGATGAGGCAGTTCGTACCGTCGCCGCGGGGCTGCTGCTGATGGCTGCTATCTTCCAGATCTCGGACGGTCTGCAGATCGGCAGCGCGGGCGCGCTGCGCGGCTTCAAGGACGCGCGGGTGCCGATGCTCCTGAACTTCCTGGCGTATTGGGCCATCGGGTTTCCGCTGGCCTATGGGCTGGGAGTGGCGAAGGGTCTCGGACCGACCTACGTCTGGGTCGGCCTCATCGCCGGACTGACTGCGTCCGCGGTGCTGCTCGGCACCCGCTTTCATCTGATCTCGGGGCGCGCAGTGCGTGCCGCCGCCGGTCGCGCGGCAGCCGCGGCGCAAGCTGCTGAATAGGGGAGGACCATTGAACACTGCCTGTCGTTCGAGCGCGCTCGCCGCACTGGGCGCTCTTCTGTGCGCCGGCGCGTCGTTCGCCGCGGCGCCGACTGCCGACCAGCACCTCAACGAGCTCGTGGAGAGCTACTTCGAGGAGTTCCTCGTGCTCAATCCGGTGTTCGCGACGCGGATCGGCGATCACCGCTTCGACGATCAGTACCCGAACGACATCGGGCCGCAATGGATCGAGAAGGCCCTCGCGAACGAGCGACACCACCTGCTGGCGCTCTCTAAAGTCGATGCCAACGCGCTCTCCCCCGGCGCGCGCCTGACGCACGACGTGTTCAAGGCGCGGCGCACGATCTTCATCGAGGGCGCGCGTTTTCCCGGCGAGCTCCTGCCGGTCGACCAGTTCAACAATCCGGCGGCCGACCTCGCCGTTCTGGGCTCGGGGACCGGTGCTCACCCGTTCGCCACTGCGAAGGACTACGAAAACTTCATGAGCCGCATGACGGCGTTCCAGGCGTGGATCGATCAGGCGATCGTGAACATGCGCAAGGGCGCCGCCCGGGGCATCACGCAGCCGCGGCCGCTGGTCGAGAAAGTCCTGCCACAGCTCGAGGCGCTGATCGTCGCGAAGCCCGAGGACAGCGTGTTCGACCAGCCATTGCGCGCGCTGCCGCAAGATCTCGACGAAGCGGCGCGCACCCGCCTCACTCAGGAGTATCTCGCGACGATCGCGCAGACACTCGCTGCCTACCAGCGGCTGCTGGACTTCATGAAGGACGAATACCTGCCGAAGGCGCGCACCTCGGTCGCCTGGTCGGCACTGCCCGATGGCCGGCAGTGGTACGCGTTTCTCGTCAAACTCTACACCACCACGAGCATGGATCCCGACGCCATTCACGAGCTCGGCCTCAAGGAAGTTGCCCGCATCGAATCGGAGATGGACGCGGTGCGCCAGCAAGTCGGCTTCGACGGCGATCTGAAGGCGTTCTTCCGCTACCTGAAGGAGGATCCGCGCTTCTATTTTCAGAACGAGGCGGATCTCCTCACCGGCTATCGCGAGCTCAAGACGCGCATCAACGCCCTGCTGCCGAGGATGTTCGCCGACTTTCCGAAAGCGGACTACGAGATCCGCGCGGTCGAGCCCTTTCGCGCGCAATCCGCCGCCGGAGCCTTCTATGAGCGCGCCGCGGCTGACGGTTCGCGCCCCGGCATCTTCTACGTCAATACGTTCGACCTGAAGGGTCAGCCGAAGTACGGTATGGAGACGCTCTCGCTGCACGAGGCGGCGCCCGGGCACCATTTCCAGTTGTCGATCCAGCAGGAGCTCACGGACCTGCCGCGTTTCCGTCGCTTCGACTTCTACACCGCCTACACCGAGGGCTGGGCGCTCTATTGCGAGTCGATCGGCAAGGAACTTGGCCTCTTTACCGACGCGTACCAGTATTACGGACGATTGAACGATGAAATGCTGCGCGCCATGCGGCTCGTGGTCGACACGGGACTCCACGCCAAGGGCTGGTCGCGCGAGCAGGCCATCCGCTACATGCTCGAGCACTCGACCCTGGCGGAGAGCGACGCGGTTTCCGAAGTGGAGCGCTATATCGCCTTCCCGGGCCAGGCGCTCGGCTACAAGATCGGGCAGCTGCGCATCAGCGCCATGCGCGCCAAGGCACAGGCGGCGCTCGGGCCGAAATTCGACGTGAAGACGTTCCACAGCGTCGTGCTGCGCGACGGTTCGGTGCCGATCGACGTGCTGGAAGCCAAGGTGGATCGTTGGATCGAACAAGAGAAGGGAGCGAGGTAATGAGCCTATTCCGGGTTGTTGGCGTTTCAGTGCTGGTGGCGTTCGCCGCGTGCTCGCGCGAGGAGGCCCCCGCCGACGCAGTGTCGGCCCAGGCCGCTCAGCAGCATCTCACGCAGCTGGTCGAGGAGTACTGGCAGGAATACCTGCACCTCAACCCCATAAACGCCACGGTCATCGGCGACAACCGCTACAACGACCGCCTGGAAATCACCGTGAGCCCGCAGTACATGGCGGATTCACTGGCTCTCGAGCGTGAGTATCAGAAGAAGCTCGAGGAAATCGATCCTGCGACGCTCACGGGCCAGGCGCGGCTCACCTACGACGTCTTCAAGCTCGATCGCTCGCTCGCGATCGAGGGCTTCCGTTTCCCGGGCGAGCTCATCCCGATCAACCAATCGTTCAGCATGCCGTCGCTGTTCGCGCAGATGGGCGCGGGCGGGGGCCTGCAGCCATTCGCGACGGTGCAGGACTACGAGAACTGGCTGAAGCGCACCAACGACTTCGTCACCTGGGTGGACCAGGCGATCGTCAACATGCGCGCGGGCGTCGCCCAGGGCGTGGTCCAGCCGCGCATCGTCATGGAAAAGGTGCTGCTGCAACTCGAGCCGCTGATTGCGGCCGATGCGACCCAGAGTCTCTTCTACCGCCCGGTCACGAATTTCCCCGAGAGTCTCGCGGCCGAGGAACGCAAGCGCCTCACCGGCGCCTACCAGAAGGCGATCGAGTCGCAGATCGTGCCGGCGTACCGGCGCCTGCAGGCGTTCGTGCGCGATGAATACCTGCCGAAAACTCGCGCGACCGTTGGTATCACAAGCCTGCCGAACGGCGCCGAGTGGTATACCTACCTCGTCAAACTGCAGACCACGACGAACCTGACGCCGGCCGAGATCCACGAGATCGGTCTCAAGGAGGTCGCGCGCATTCGCGGCGAGATGGAGAGGGTGATGGCCCAGGTGGGGTTCAAGGGCGACCTGGCCGCATTTTTCGTTTTTCTGCGCAGCGATCCGCGCTTCTACTACACCAAGCCCGACGACTTGCTGAATGGCTATCGCGCGCTCAAGAGCAAGGCGGACGAGGCTGCGCCGCGCCTCTTCGCAGTGACGCCCAAGGCCGACTTCGAAATCCGCGCGGTCGAGGAATTCCGGGCACGTTCCGCGGCCACCGCCTCGTACCGGGTGGCGACGCCGGACGGGTCCCGTCCGGGCGTCTTCTACGTCAACACCTACGATCTCAAGTCGCGCCCACGCTATACGATGCAGGCGATCTACCTGCACGAAGCGGTGCCCGGCCATCACTTCCAGTTATCGATCCAGCAGGAGCTCGAGGATCTGCCGAGTTTCCGTCGCTTCGGCGGTTACACGGCCTACAGCGAAGGCTGGGGCTTGTACGCGGAATCGCTGGGCCGGGAGCTCGGCTTCTACCAGGATCCGTACGACCATTTCGGCGCGCTCGGCACCGAGATGTTTCGCGCTGTCAGGCTGGTGGTCGACACCGGGATGCACTCGAAGGGCTGGTCGCGCGAACAGGCGATCGAGTACATGAGCGCCAACGCCCCGGTCGGGCCGTCCGATGCGGTGTCGGAGATCGAGCGCTACATCGCCAACCCGGGACAGGCGCTCGCCTACAAGGTCGGCGAGCTCAAGCTCAAGGAATTACGCGCGCGCGCCGCGCAACGCCTGGGCGAGCGTTTCGACCTGCGTGAGTTTCATACGCAAGTGCTGATCGATGGCGCGCTACCGCTCGACGTGCTGGAGGCGAAGATTGACCGCTGGATCGCGGAGCAGGAGAGGCGGAGCGTCAGCTCTTGATGTAGCCGTAGCCCAGCGTTTCGATTTCGACCAGTTCGCCGTCCTCGAAGCGCAGGCGGCGCATGAGCTTGTGCGGACCGAAGTTGTAGGTCCAGAGCTCCACGGTCACTTCGACGAGCGAGCCGGGCGCGGCCAGCACGGGGCGCCCGTGGTACCAGACGACCGGCTGGCGCAGGATGGAGCGTGTCTCGATATCGGCCGGTTCCCCGCACTTGGCGCGCACGTCGTAGCGGCTGTCCCCCTCGTGGACCAATCTGACGCCGCAATGAAAAGCGGCCGCCGGGAAGGCGGTCAGCAGCAGCAGGGTGGCTAGAGCAAACCGGGCCGTCACAGGGGGCACTGTAGCCCAATCCGTATGAACACGCGATTAATGGGGCAGGCTGCGAAGGGCTCAAACCCCTTCGCAGCCTCATCGCTCAATCCCTCGACCATCCTTGGGGTCGGGCGTCCTGCCCGGTCATCGCAGCCCTCACAGGGAATAGCGTAAAAACCCTCACCCGATTCTCAGGCAATGTGCGAAATTGTGCGGCGGCGCACATGGGAGTCCGACCGGACCGGCGCCGACGCGGGCTTATGTCACCGGCACAGGCACTTGCGCCGAGTATACGAAGAGATTCGTTAGGACATATAATGAGTTGGGCCTGTCGGGGGAGCGATGCCATGAAGAGAAAGAGCGAGCTGCGCACAGTTCGTCCCACCAACGCCGAGCTCAACATCCTGCGAATGCTGTGGCGGCTCGGGCCCAGCACCGTCCGCAGCGTGCACGAGGAACTTTCGCGGGTTGACCGCAATCTGGGTTACACGACCGTGCTCAAGTTCCTGCAGATCATGCTGGACAAGGGCCTGGTAAAGCGGGAGGACTCTCAGCGCGCGCATGTGTATCGCCCGGCCGTGAGCCGCGAGCAGACCCAGCGCCAGCTCACCCGCCAGTTGATCGACGGCGCCTTCGATGGATCGCGCTCGCAACTCGTGCTCCAGGCCCTGAGCGGAGCCGATGTAGTGCGACCGGAGGAGCTGGCCGAAATACGCGCGCTGCTGGACCGGTTGCAGGGTGCACAGAACAACTGACGGGACGCACGCGATGGTTGCAGCCGTCGCGCGTGAGAACGGAGGTACCCCATGATCGAGCTCGACTTGCCGGCACTTGAGGGGTTGGTCGCGACGCTCGGCTGGACGCTGTTGCATTTCCTCTGGCAAGGCGCCGTCATCGGTGTCCTGTTCGGAGTATCGCTGGCTGCCGCCGGCAATGCCTCGGCTCAGACGCGCTATCGGTTGGCCTTCTTCTTCCTGCTGCTCCTGGCAGCGTTGCCGGTCGCCACTTTCCTCTGGCTGAACCCGAACTCCGCGGCGACCGTGATCTCCGCGGAAACGATCGTGGAATCGGCTCCGCTCCTGAGCGTCTCGATCGGTGCGCCGACGCTCGACTGGCAGACGTTCGTTCATCCCTGGTTGCCATGGGCGGTGCTCGTCTGGGCGGTCGGGGTGGCACTCATGACCGGGCGCCTGCTGCTCGAATGGCGCAACGTACGCCTGCTCACCCGCGTCGATGTCTCGCCGCTCACACCGGCCTGGCAACAGCGCGTGCAGCGTCTCATCGTTGCGCTCGGCGTGCGCAGCGCGGTGCGCGCCATGCAATCGGCGCGCGTGCACGTACCGATGGTGGTGGGCTGGCTGCGACCGGTGATCCTGGTGCCGGTGAGCGCAATCTCCGGCCTGACCACTTGGCAGCTCGAGCTCATCGTGATGCACGAGCTCGCACACGTGCGCCGCTACGATCACCTCGTCAACCTGCTGCAGGTCGTGATCGAGACCCTGCTCTTCTATCACCCGGTGGTGCGCTGGGTATCGCGCGTGATGCGCGAGGAGCGCGAACACTGCTGTGACGACCTGGTCGTGTCCCGTTCCGGCGACGCGCTCGCGTACGCGAGGGCTCTCACCGAGCTCGCGGGCGTGCAGACCCTGAGCCTGCAAACCAGCGTCGCGAGCGATGGCGGTCAGTTGCTGGCCCGCATCCGCCGGCTCGTGGGCGTGCGTCGGCCACCACGCGTCGCCGCGCACTGGAGCATAGGCGCCATGCTCGCGACCGTCGCGGTCAGCGTGAGCGGTCTGCTGCAACCCTTGGGGGTCAACAGCCGCGAGGCGGACGAACCACCGGTCGCGGCAGCCCCGGCGAACGCGCCGAGCATCGAGGGACTTGCCCTCGACGGTCCAGGGCTCGCGTTCTCCCAACCCGAAGTCCAGATCCCGGAGCCACAGGTTCCGCTGTCGATCGGGGTGTTCGCCATCGAGTCGAGTGGGCGCACGCCGATGCCTGTTCCCGAGGTCAGCCGGTCGACGCTCCAGACGGGCAGCACACCGGTCGTCGAAGACCCCAACACCCGCGAGCCGGCTGATTCCCGCGCCGCAGTGGCGGCGACCGATTCGCCTCAAGCGACCGGTGCCGCCCCGGAAGTGACCGGGGCGCAGGCGGTCGGCAACGATTCCGAGGCCACATCGCCGACCGAGTCACTGCTGGTGACCGCACCGCAAGCGGCCGCCGGCAGCGTGGTCGATCGTGCCCGCATGGCCGCCGTAGACCGCGTCGCACAGGAAAATGGCGTGAAGCTCGTGTGGTTGAACCCACCCGTGCTCCAGGATGCCGGCGGTGCCGCACCCCTGATGCCCAGCGCGGACGCGAGCGAGCTTGCGGACGATGCCCAGGCACGGGCGATCGCGGTCCTGCAACCGCAGCCGGAGTTTCCGGATCGTGCCCGAATCGACAGCATCGAAGGCTGGGTGACCGTGAGCTACGTGATCGGGCGCGACGGACGCGTCTCCGACGTGGCCATCGTCGCCGCGCAGCCGCGCAACGTGTTCGAGGGCGCGGTCCGCAAGGCGGTGCGTTCCTGGCGCTTCCAGCCGGTCACCGTCGACGGTCGACCGGTCGAGCAGAAGAAGACGCAGACGATCCGGTTCTCCCTGAGCGACGGGCAGCCGAGCGAAGAGATGTGCCTGGCGAGCACCGGTTCGCGCATCTGCCGCGCACCGACCCGCTGATCGATCGCCATGCGTCCAACGTGCCGCCTCTGCGTGGCGGGCGTTGGATGCGCTTACCCTTCGCAAACACAGAGGCGTAATATCGCCGCGCTGAGGCTGAGTTACCTGCCTCGGGAGCCGAGCGACGCGACGACGTCAGCACCTGCGTGACCGTCCCGGCAGCCGGAGTCTTCGCCGACTGGATGCGGTGATGCGGCGTCACGCATGACCGTCCCCTATGAAATCAGCATCGTCATTCCGACGCTCGACGAGGATGCAGCGCTCGCCGGTTTGCTGAAGCAGATTCGAACCTGGCCCCGCCGGCCGCGGGAAGTCATCGTGGTCGATGGCGCCTCCAGGACCGCAACTCGCGCGCTGTGCGAGCGGCAACAGGCGCAGTGGTTGCCCTCGGTGCACGGCCGCGGCGTGCAGCTCATGAAGGGCGCGGCACAGGCCCGGGGTACCACGCTCTGGTTCCTGCGCCCGGATTCCGAGCCGCATCCGGAATCTCTCGGAGCCATCGCGGTGGCGATCGATTCGGGCGCAGTCGGCGGCTACTTTCGCTTGCGCTTCGGCGGCGCGCGGCGTTGGTACAAGGCAGTGCTCGAGGCGGCCATCCGCCTGCGCTCGCACTGGGGCGTGCCGTACGGCGAACAGGGCATCTTTGCCGCGCGCGAGTTCTTCGACGTCTGTGGCGGCTTCGCCGCGACTCCGCTCTTCGAAGAGGTGCCGCTGGTGAAGGGGCTGCGACGTCAAGGTCGTTTCGATGCGCTACCAATGCCGATCGGCGTGTCCGAACGACGCTGGGAGCGCGATGGCTGGTGGCGGCGCGTGCTCGGCCATCGCCTGCTGGTATTCGGCTACATGATGGGCGTGTCGCCCGCACGCCTGGCGCGCTGGGCAGCGAAGGGGGGCCGGACGGCGGACGAGGTCGGCTCCGCGGACTGATGCGCCGCTAGCGGCACCAGGGACGGATCAACGCCGCCACGTCACTCAGCGCGTCGACGTCGTAGTTGCCGGCATCGGCAAAGCGAAACGCGCTCACACCGTTCGGCAGCAGCAGCACGAAGTTGCCGCCGTAGCCATCCATGTACGGCAGCTGCTCGATGCAGCGGCCGAGCCGATACGGCAGCGACCAGAACGACAGGCTGTAGAGCTGCACGCCCGCAGCGTTCACGTCGCCCGTCGGGAGGCCGTGACCGCTGCGGAACAACGCCGCCTCCAGACCGCGCGCACTCAGGAGCTGCACTCCGGAGT
>DATFEQ010000025.1:0-9358 GCA_035250905.1 Steroidobacteraceae bacterium | reverse complement strand
CACCAAGGTGCAACGGATCCGCTACGCCAGCAACGAGACCAACTATTGCCCGCGCTGCCAGACCGCTGGACGCATCCTCGCCGATCGTTCACTCTCGCGGCTGCTCAAGGACGACTGGCCGCGCAGCATCGAAGAGATGGAGAAGCAAGAACAGGGAGAGGCCAACGGAGACTGATCGATGTCGGAACACGGCTCCTCGGCGAAGGCGATCCTGTACGCCTTTCTCGCCAACCTGTTCATCGCTCTCACCAAGACGGGAGCGGCGATCTACACGCACTCGGGCAGCATGCTGGCCGAGGCCATCCATTCCTATGCGGACACGGGCAACCAGGTGCTGCTGTACCTGGGGCTCAAGCAGTCGCAACGCCCCGCGGATGAGAGCCATCCGCTTGGCTACGGCAAGCTCAGTTATTTCTGGAGTTTCATCGTCGCCTTGCTGCTCTTCAGCATGGGCGGGCTCTTCTCGATCTACGAGGGCTGGCACAAGCTGCATGCGCCGGAGCCCCTCAACCAGGCCTGGATCGCCCTGATCGTCCTGGGCATCTCCATCGGGCTCGAGATCCTGAGCCTCCTGGGGTGTCTACGCGAGATCAACAAGCTCCGGGGCGAGCGCACGTTCCAGTACTGGTTCAAGCACACGCGCAACGCCGAGCTCGTGGTCGTGCTGGGCGAGGACATCGCGGCGCTCCTCGGCCTCGTGATCGCCTTCATATTTGTCGGGCTCGCCATGCTGACCGGCGACACGCGTTTCGACGCGCTCGGTTCCGTCAGCATCGGCGTGGTCCTGATTTGCATCTCCGTGTTCATCGCGATCCGCATCAAGCGGCTCATCGTCGGCACCTCGGCGGAAGAGGATCTGCGCGAGGGGATCAACGCCATGATCAGCGAGGACCCGGCGATCGAGAAGCTGTTCAACGCGATCACGCTGCAGGTGGGGCCGAAGGTGATGCTCGCGGCAAAGATCAAGATGCGCTCCGAGCTCACCGTGGACGTCGCAGTGGAGCACATCAATGCGCTCGAGCGGCGCATCCGCGAGCGCTTTCCGGAGATCGGGTGGTGCTTTATCGAGCCTGACGTCGTGGACTGACGCCCTCACCCCAGCCCTCTCCCGCGAGCGGGAGAGGGAGCAGACGCGTGCCCCGCGCCCCTCTGGGGAAAGGGTCGGGGTGAGGGTCAATAACCGCGCTTGATGTCGACCACGGACAGCATCGGCTCACCCGCGACGTAGCGGCGCAGGTTCTCGCGCGCGATCAGCCAGTGCCTCTCGCTGCCGAAGTCGGAATCCGTGGACACGTGCGGCGTGATGATCACGTTGGACATCTTCCACAGCGGGCTGTCAGGTGGCAGCGGCTCTGGATCCGTGACGTCGAGTCCGGCACCGCCGAGGCGTTTCTCGCTGAGAGCCCGCGAGAGGTCCGCCGTCACGACCGTGCCGCCGCGGCCGACGTTGATGAAAAGCGCCTTCGGCTTCATCGCGGCGAACGCGCGCGCGTCGAACACGCCCTTGGTTTCCTCCGTCAACGGCAGTGCGTTGACGATCACGTCCGCCTCGCGCAGCAAAGTGATGAGCTCCGCGGGCGGCCCGACGTGGCTCACGTAGGACGGCGCGGGCTTGTTGCTCGCGCGAGTGGCGACGATCCGCATGTCGAAGGCGTGTGCGCGCCGGGCAACCTCGGTGCCGATGCCGCCGAGACCGGCGATCAGCATCGTCTTGCCCTGTAGCGCGGGCGAGCCCTGATCGCCAACCGCATCCGGGTTCCAGCGACCGGCCTCCTGCTCGCGGACATAGGTCTGCAGACCGCGCGCCAGCGCCAGCGTCATGGCCATCACGTGCTCAGCCATCACGGGACCGCCGACGCGCTGCATGTTGGTGACGAGAATGTCGCGTTCCGGCACCGCGGGGACGCTGACGCAGCGCTCCGCGCCTGCGCTCATGAGCTGGATCCACTGCACGCGCGCACCCTGCGCGAGGATGTCCGCGGTGCAGAAACCAATGAGCGCATCCGCTTTCGGTGCCGCGGCAATCGCCTCGGGGAAATCATTCGCCACAATGAGCTCGACGCCCGGCGCGACTTCACGCAGCCACTCGATGCTCTTCGGAGCCGGGTCGCGCACGATGATGACCTTGGGTTTGCTCCAGCCCGGTCGCTCACGCACGGGCGCCGGCGCTTCCTGGAGACCGAGCTCCGAGATCAGCTTGCCAATCTGCGTCGTTTCGCTCGGCGCCTGGGCGAGCGTTGGACTCGCTGTGAGCGCCGCGAGAATACCGAGGGTGACGCAGAGCGCAGAGATGGTCGCGTTGCTGGGCATTTCCCTAGTCCTTGCTGTCGTTGAACATAGTCAGTCGGCGAGTAGCGAGTCTAGCGTGCAGCCTTCAGAGAATCCCCTAGGCGCGTGCTTCGCCTGGTCCACAGACCCATGAACTTCATGGAATCTTGACATCTGCGGCCGAGGTCCTGCGCGCCAGGTCACAGCGATGGGTATGGGCGATCATTAATTTGGCGGCCGCAGATGAGTACGCCGCTACCATTTCGACAGCAGGGTGCCGCGACCGATCTTTCCAGCGAGCTGGCCGAGATCATCGAGCACGCTCGCATCCAGACCATCTTCCAGCCGATCCTCGACCCCGTTGGACGCGGGATCCTGGGGTACGAGGCGTTGTCGCGCGGGCCCTCGACCAGTCGCCTGCATTCGCCGCTGGAATTGTTTGCGGCCGCGTTGCGCGCCAATTGCACCGTGGCGCTCGAGGAATGCTGCCTGGGGCGTGCGATCCAGCGCTTTCGCACCGCGAGCCTGCAGGGCCGCCTGTTCCTGAACATCTCGCCCTTCACTCTGCTCGCCGCGCAATCGTTGCCCACGCGCCTTTCCAACCTGCTCGCCAAGCTCGGGCTCCCGGCCAATCGCTGCGTGCTCGAGATCACCGAGCAGAGTCTGGTGGATGACTATGCCGCGGTTCGCCGCGCGCTCGACGCGTTGCGCGAGATTGGCTGCGAAATCGCGGTCGATGACCTAGGCGCCGGTTACTCGGGTCTCAAGACCTGGTCCGAGCTGCGACCCGATTACGTGAAGATCGATCGCTACTTCGTCTCCGACATCCACGCCGACGGCGTCAAGGCGGAGATCCTGCGCTCGATCGTGGAAATGAGCCGTGCCATCGGCAGCCGCGTGGTGGCGGAGGGCGTGGAAACCGCGGAGGAATGCACCGAACTCCTCGACATCGGCGTCGACTACCTGCAGGGCTACTACTTCGGACGGCCACAGGCCGAGCCCCGTGTGAACGATGCGGCCATGGCGCACCTCGCCGGGCGCGGCACCACCGTGACCGCGGTTTGCGCTGAGGAGCTCGTGCTCAGGATCCCACCGATCGAGCCGGAAACGCGCGTGCAGGACGTGGTCGCGATGTTCCGTGCGCACCTCGACTGGGATTCGCTCGCGGTGGTGCGCGACGGACGTCCGCTCGGCATCGTGCGGCGCGACGACCTGTTCCAGTTCCTCACCAAGCCGCTGCACCCCGAGGTCTACAACCGCAAGCCCGTGACCAGCGTCATGGAATCCCCGCCGCTCCTGATCGATTCGCGCCTGCGCCTCGAGCAGGTAGGGCGGCTGGTGACGCGGCGCTCGCGTCCCAAGGTCAACGACGATTTCATCATCACGCGCGACGGCCGTTACGCGGGCATCGGCAAGATCATCGACGTGTTGCGCCAGATCACCGCGCAGCAGATCCAGGCGGCCAAGGACTCCAACCCGCTCACGCTCCTGCCGGGCAACGCGCAGATCAACACGCACATCGAGCGCATGCTGTCGCAACGGCGCCAATTCGTCGTCTGCCATCTCGACGTGGACCACTTCAAGCCGTACAACGACCAGTATGGTTACGCGCGCGGCGACCAGTTCCTGCTGCAGCTCGCGCAGATGATCCGCAACGCCATCTGCGGGCGCTCGGATTTCGTCGGGCACCTGGGAGGCGATGATTTCATCGCCGTCATGCGCAGCCAGGACTGGAAGGCGCGGGTGCTCGCGCTCGTCGAGAATTTTTCGGGTGCGGTGCCCAGCCTGTACGCCGCCGAGCATCGCGAAGCCGACGGCATCCGCGCGGTGGATCGCGACGGCGTGTTGCGCACCTACCCGCTCGCCACCTTGTCGGTCGCGGCGCTCGAGATCGATGCGGATCGCCGCATGGACGCCAACGCGATCGCGGACGAGCTGCGGCGTGTGAAGGCGCTGGCGAAGGCGCAGCGCGGCAGCAGCTTCCTGCTGAGCACTGGCGAGGAAGTCATCGATCTGCAGCTCGCGCCCGCCTGAGCGGCGCCAGCGCCCACCGTCATTCCGGTTGCTGACCGAAATCGGGCGCGCCCGCCACCAGGTAGGCCCGCTCGGCGAGCGTGCTCGCGCGCCCCAGAATGGCATTGCGGTGCGGGAAGCGGCCGAAGCGGCGAATGATGTCCCGATGCTGAAGCGCGTAGGGCACGCAGGACTCGACGAACGCCCGCTGCTGCTCGTCGGCCTCGTGCACCAGGGACCTGAAGGCCTCGACCGCCTTTTCCTGCATGGCGAGCGATTCGGCATGCTGCAGCGGCATGCAGAAGAAGACGCGCTCATAGGCGCTGAGCAGCCGGTCCGCACCCGTTTTCAGGCCTTCCGTGGTCAACGCCAGTGCGGCCGCGTCGCCGGCGAAGGCGCGCGCGGTGCCGCGGTGAATATTGCGGGAGAACTGGTCGAGCAGAATGATGAGCGCCAGACGCCCGCGTGGACTCCCGGCCCAGGAGCCGAGCTCACCGCGCAGGCCCTGCTCGAACAGATGCGCGAACCGCGAGCGGATGAGATCGTCGAGCGCTGCGATCTCGGCGGCATCCTGCCCCATGCCGAACCAGAAATTGGCGCGGCGCTCGAGCGCCTCGGCACCCTGCGCGGCGTCCGCGAACCAGAACTCGAGGACGGCCTGTGCTTCGGGCGTCATCTGCCACTCCCTCTCCCGCTTGCGGGAGAGGGCCGGGGTGAGGGCGCCTTGCGACCGCTTACGATCGGCACCTGCCAGACGCCATAGTGGTCCGGATCGCGGATGCTGGCACTCACCTGCTCGAACAGCGCGCGCAGCTCGGCGACCGTGAGCGTCGTATGTTCGCTGATGACCTCCGAGTAGCCGTCGCGCCAGGCATCAACGATGGAAGCGAAGGTCTCGCGCGGCACGCGCAGCGTGTCGACCGTCACGTAGTCGACTCGCAGATCCTCGAGCCCGAGCGCCTTCAGCAGTGCGTAAGTGCGCCGGCCGATTCGGCCGTCGGTGTGAATGGACCGCAGATAGGCGATGCAACCGTCACGCCACAGGCGGTCCGGGTCGAGCGCGCCCTGCTCCATGTGGAGCATGCCGTAGTCCTCACTCAGGACGTGCAGCCACCCGCCCGGTGCGCAGATCCGCGTGAGCTCGCTCAGCACTTTCTCAGGCTCGGGCACGAGTTGCGTCATGTGGCGGCACACGACGAGGTCGAAGTGCGCGTCGGGGAGACGCAACTCGAACGCGTCGCCCTGCTCGAAGCGCAACCGCGGTGCCAGCGCCGCGTGGCGGCGGCGCGCGTAGTTCACCAGCAGGTCCAGGAGGTCGACGCCCAGTACGGTGGCGCGCGGATACAGCGCCGCCAGTCGCGCCGTGATCTCGCCGGTCCCGCAGCCGACATCCACGATGCGCGCCTCGCTCTTGAGCTGATAGCGCGCCAGGAATGCCTGCTCCTGCGGCCAGATGCATTCAGCCTGCGCCGCGAGATTGCGGACCATCGACTCGTCGGCCATCTGCTCGGCCTGGGGATTGCGTTCTCTGTTCACGTGGGGTCGGCCTGGCGCGTGCGTTGACGTTGACACCGCGAGGCGTCTGCGGTTGATTCTAGACCCATGGGAGCGACCGCTTCGATGTCGATGGGTAGCGCCATGGCCTGCCTTGTCCTGACCGCAGCCTGTAGCCCGCCCTCGCCCGAAGACCAGATCCGCGCCGTGGTCGCGGCGGCGGAGAAAGGCGCCGAAGCTCGCGACCTGTCGGAGGTCATGGCACTGGTGTCGGAGCGCTACGCGGATGCGCAGGGCCAGGACAAGGCCGCGGTGCGCGACATCGTGGGCGGCTACTTTCTCATCAACCAGTCGGTACACCTGCTCACCCGGATCGAGGACGTGAAATTCCCATCCGACACCATTGCGACGGCGCACGTGACGGTCGGCATGCTGGGTCAGCAGGACGATGCGGCGGGCGACTGGTCCCTGGCCGCCGACGTGTACGAATTCGACCTGCGGTTCCTGAAGGAAGATGACGACTGGCAACTGCAGAGCGCGCGCTGGCGTCGTGCGCGGAATTGAAGGAGGCCTCGTGAAGATAGAGCTCAGCACGCTCGAAGCCCGCGTCATCGCAAGCCTGATCGAGAAGCAGATCACGACCCCCGATCAGTACCCCCTGTCGCTCAACGCGCTCACCAATGCCTGCAACCAGAAGAGCAACCGCGATCCGGTGATGGCGCTCGATGAAGCCACCGTCCAGCAGACGCTCGACGCCCTCAACCGCAAGCACCTGATCCTGGAGAAGTCGGGATTCGGCAGCCGCGTGCCCAAGTATCAGCACCGCTTCTGCAATACGGAGTTCGGCTCGCTGCAACTCGCCGACGCCGAAGTCGCGATCCTGTGCGAGCTGATGCTGCGCGGACCGCAGACTCCCGGCGAGCTGCGCAGCCGGGCCGGGCGCATGACTACGCTCAGCGGCGTGGAAGAAGTCGAGACGGCGCTGGAGAGCCTCGCGAGCCGCGCCGACGGAGCGCTCGTAGTGAAACTCCAGCGCGAGCCAGGGCGCCGTGAATCGCGCTACGCGCAGCTCTTCACCGGGGAGCCGCCGCCGGTGGCACTGATCGAGGAACCCGTTGCCGTTGCCGTGTCTTCAGCGGCAGCGCCGGCAGATGCGCGGTTGACGCGGCTCGAAGCCGAGGTGGCGGAGTTGCGCGCCGAAGTCGAGCGCCTGAAGCAACGCCTCGGCTGAGCTCAGGCCAGCTTCAGCGTCCGGTCGAAGAACTCGACCGTGCGCTTCCACGCGAGCTGGGCCGCCTCCAGGTTGTAACGCGCAGCCGAAGTGTCGTTGTGAAAGGCGTGTTCGACGCCTTCGTACATGTGCAGCGTGTACTGCACACTCGCCTCGTCCAGCGCCTTCTGAAAGCCCGGCACGTCCGCGTTGATGCGCTCGTCCTTGCCCGCGTAGTGGAGCAGGAGGTGTGCCTTGATCTTCGGCACATCGGCGAGCGGCGGGACGCGCCCGTAGAAAACCACACCCGCGTTGAGCTTGGGATCCGCGGTCGCCAGTCGCCCCACCAGCCCGCCACCCCAGCAGAATCCCACGGCACCGACGCGCCCGGTCGAGCGCTCGCCCGCGCGCAGCCAGTCCGCAGCGGCCACCGCGGCCTTGAGCGTCCAGTCCGGATCGAGCTTGCCGATCTGCTCGCGCGCCTGGTCTTCGTTCTCGGGAGTGCCACCAACGCCTGAAAGAAAGTCGGGTGCCAGCGCCACGAATCCCGATCCCGCGAGTGCGGCGCGGCGCGCGACGTCTTCGATGTGCGGATTGAGACCGCGATTCTCGTGAATGACGATCACGCCCGGCAGTGCCTTCGCGCCGGTCGGGCGTGCGAGGTAGCCGCGCAGCTCGCCATCCGGACCCGGGAAGGAGACTCGCTCGGTTTTCAGGCGCTGATCGTCCGCAGCCACTTGCGCGGCCGCCGCTTTGTTCGCCTGCAGCAGCGGGAGCAGCGCGAGCGCCGAACCCATGCCGCCCGCGAGCGTGGCGAGCCGCTCCAGGAAATCGCGTCGCGCGAGGGGCGCGTGGGTGTACTCGTCGTAGAGATCGAGGATGCGCTTGTCCATCACTCCTCCAGTAGTCTCTCGAGCCGCGGCGTGTGCTTTGCGAGGTGCGTCGAGCGCGTGCAATGCTTGCGCGCCAAACCATAACCGCGGAGTCTTCCCATGACCATCGCGCTCTGGTGTGTGTTCCTCGCCGGTGTATTGCCGTACGTGGCGACGCTCATTGCAAAGGGCGGCCACCCGGGCTTCGACAACCGCGACCCCCGCGGTTGGCTGGCGCAGCAGGAGGGTTTTCGCCAACGCGCCAACGCCGCGCAGCTGAACACGTTCGAGGCGTTTCCGTTCTTCGCGGTGGCGGTACTCACGGCGCACCTGCTCAATGGGCCACAAGGCCTCGTGGACCTGCTCGCCGTCGTCTTCATCGCCGCCCGGATGCTGTTCCTGGCCTGCTATCTGGCCAATCGGGCCACGCTCAGGTCCTTCACCTGGTTCGTCGCCCACGGTTGTGCCGTGGCGATTTTTATCGTAGCCGCGTGAGGTTACACCGCCACCGGGCACATGCGTGCTGCATCGCACACGGGACACTGCATCGCAGCATTGACGTCAGGGCCTTCAGCGATGAATGATCGCGGCCATGTTTGCAGTGCACACCCAACGCTTGATCCGCTGCCCCGTCCTCAGTCGGACGCCTGCCGACGCGATCGCCGACGCGTGCACTCGCGACGCTCGCATCTGTTAGCTCGGCATCGGTGCTGAAAGCTCGAAGCTCGTGACGGCGCGGCAGTAGTCGCGCCGCTGCACGGCTTGGCGATCGCACCGCTGTAGAAACGGGGATGCGATGCGCGAACATGCTGCGGGTCTATTCGATCCGGCCTACGAACGCGACAGCTGCGGCTTCGGGCTGATCGCCAATCTCGACGACCAGCCGAGTCACTGGGTGGTGGAAACCGCCATCCAGTCGCTCAACCGGCTCACGCATCGCGGGGCCATCGCCGCCGACGGCAAGACGGGCGATGGCTGCGGGTTGCTCCTCAAGAAACCCAACGCATTCCTGCGCGCGATCGCGCGCGAGGCGGCAATCACGCTCGCGGATCGATTCGCCGTCGGCTGCGTCTTCCTCAGCACCTTCGAAGACCAGGCCGCACGCGCCCGCGCCACCTTCGAAGCGCAACTCAAGCGCGAAGAGCTCGAAGTAGCGGGCTGGCGCGTCGTGCCGACGAACCCCGACGCCTGTGGCGAGGAGGCGCTCAAGACTCTGCCGCGCATCGAGCAAGTCTTCGTCAACTGCCGCCTCGATATCGACGAAGCCATGTTCAACCGCAAGCTCTTCCTCGCGCGGCGGCGAACCGAGAAGGCGCTCGAGCGCAAGGACCCGTATTTCTACGTGCCGGGGCTCTCGGCATCGACCATTGTCTACAAGGGCATGGTCATGCCTCAGCATCTCACGACGTTCTACCCCGACCTGGACGATGAGCGGCTGGCCACTTCGGTGGCGGTCTTCCACCAGCGCTTCTCGACCAACACGCTGCCGCAATGGCGCCTG
>DATFEQ010000088.1:0-2695 GCA_035250905.1 Steroidobacteraceae bacterium | reverse complement strand
CAGAGCCATCGCCGAGCGCCGTGCGGATGCGCTCACCGAGCCAGGAGAGATTCACCACGATCTCGCGCACGCCGGCTTGAGCGAGCGCGCGCAGGTGGCGCTCGATGAGGGTCTGCGAGCCGAGCTTGAGGAGTGGCTTCGGCGTGGTGTCGGTGAGCGGACGCATGCGTTCACCACGCCCCGCCGCCAGGACCATCGCCTTCAAGCGCCAGCCTCGGCGCGCCGTGTGGCGAGCAGCGGTATGGCGCGCGTCTCGAGAAAACGCGCGAGCTCGGCGAGCTCGGCGTAGCGCCCGCACACGTCGAGCACGTAACGGAGCGTGAGCGGCAGGTCGTCGAGGTAGTCGCGCTTGCGGTCGCGATGGCACAGCCGGGCGAAGATACCCAGCACCTTGAGATGGCGCTGCACGCCCATGAGATCGAACCAGCGCGTGAACTGCCGCTCGTCGGCGCCAACGTCGACGCCCGCCGTCGCCGCCATCTCGCGATAGCGCAGCACCCACTCACGCACGCGCTCGGCCGGCCAGCCGACGTAGCAATCCCTGAACAGCGACACCACGTCGTAGGCGACCGGGCCGCGCACGGCGTCCTGGAAATCGAGGATCCCGGGATTGTCGCCGGGGCACACCATGAGATTGCGCGAATGATAGTCGCGATGCACGAACACCTGCGGTTGCGCAAGCGCCTCGCGCATCAGGAACTCGAAAGCCTCGGCCAGCAGCGCGCGCTCGTCATCGGTGAGCTCGAGCCTGAGGTGCCGCTCGCAGAACCACTCCGGCATCAGCTGCAGCTCGCGCTCGAGGAGCTTGCGGTCGTAGGGCGGCAGGTGCGCGGCATGCGCATGGCCGCGCGACTGAATGCGGCTGAGCGCCATCATCGCATCGAGATAGTGAGCCTCGACGTGCTGGCCGAGCTCGAGATCTTCGAGGTACTGGCGCGTGCCGAGGTCGGTGACCAGCAGGAAGCCGCGGCCGTGCTCCTCGGCAAGGACACGCGGCACGTGCACCCCGATCGCGGTGAGCATGCCGCCGATGGTGAGATAGGCATCGAGCCCAATCTTCTCGGGCGGCGCGTCCATCACGATGAACGTTTCGCCGTCGCGCCAGATGCGGAAATAGCGGCGGAAGCTCGCGTCCTCCGAAGCCGGCACGATGCGCTCCGCGCCGAAGGTGAGATCGCGCGCCAGCCAGGCGGTCAGCAGCTCGAGTCGGGAATCGGTAATGGCCAGGCTCCGGAAACGCGTTTGAACGCCATTATAATGTGTGCGAGAGTGCAGCCCTCACTAAAATCAAGTACTTGACCGCCTTGGAGTCTCACCGCCGTCGCGCTTCCCGGGCATTGCTGCTCGCGCTCCTCCTCGGCATCGGCGCAAGCGCCCACGCCGAAGAACAATTGTGCGGTCCGCCGGTCGAGCCACTCCCCGCACCCACCCCGCAGGACGCCGAGACCACCAAGCAGGACATCGAGATCTCGAGCGACAGTGCCGAGCTCGGTCGCAACGGCGATGCGCGCCTCAGCGGCAATGTCGAGCTGCGCCAGGGAGAGAAGAGCATCCGCGCGCAGGACGTCTCGTACGACGCCACCACCGGAGCGATGCGCGCCGAGGGCAAGGTCGAGTACGAGGACTCGCTCATCCGCGTGCGCGGCGAGCACGGCAGCTTCGACGGCGCCGGCGGCGCGAGCCTCGGCGGCGCACAGTTCGAGCTGCCGTCGCGCCCGGCGCGTGGCGCGGCGAGTGAAATCTCGATCAACCGCGAAGGCAAGGTCGCGCTCGATGAGGTCCAGTACACGACCTGTCCCGCGGGGAACGAGGACTGGATGCTCACCGCGCGCGATATCGATCTCGACATCGGCGAACGTAACGGCACGGGCCGCAACGTACGCCTCGACTTCAAGGGCATACCGATCCTGTACACGCCCTGGATCTCGTTTCCGCTCGGTGCCGAGCGCAAATCCGGATTCCTGTTTCCCGACTTCGGCGTGTCCGACCGCAGCGGCGTCGAATTTTCAGCACCCTATTATTTCAATCTCGCACCCAACTACGACCTGACGCTCATGCCCAGGGTGCTCAGCGAGCGCGGCTTAGAGCTCGACGGCGAGTTTCGCTACATGGGCGCGGATACCCTGGGCGGCGTCGAGGCCGTGTATCTGCCGAACGACGAGCTGCGTGATCGCGACCGCAGCTTCATCCACTGGGTCCACGTGGGCGATTTCGCGCGCCGCTGGCGCATGCTGGTCGATGCGGCGAACGCGAGCGACACGAATTACTTCGAGGATTTCGGCCAGGGCTCCGAAGGCACGAGCGTCATCTACGTCGAGCGCAACGCGGAGCTGCGCTACTACGGCGAGCATTGGGATCTGCTCGGCCAGCTGCAGAACCACCAGATCATCGACCAGACGATTCCCGAAGAGGTGCGCCCTTATTCCCGCGTCCCGCGCCTGCTGGCACGTGGGCGCTACGACAAGGGACCACTCGGACTGACCTACGCTCTCGACGGCGAAGCGGCGTACTTTCCGCGCGACGAGGGCGTCACCGGTGGGCGCGTCGACGTGGAGCCCGCCATCAGCTGGCCTGTCACGGGCCCCGGGTACTACTTCGTGCCCCGCGCGGGCTACCGCTATACACAGTACGAGCTCGGCAGCGTTCCCGAAGGCGGCAACAACACCCCGTCCCGCTCCGCGCCGATCGGCAGCCT
>DATFEQ010000081.1:0-2939 GCA_035250905.1 Steroidobacteraceae bacterium | reverse complement strand
GCCTTGGGGAGCTTCGCGGGCGGGAAGGAGTCGGCCAGGATCGAGAACGTGGCGGGCCCGTTGCCGGAGCCGCCGATGCCGCCCACGAGCCGCGCGATGAAGAGTTGCCCGAAGGTGAACGAGAGGCCGGCCCAGAAGCTCGACACGCTCGCCATCAGCAAACCGAGGCTGATGATGAGACGGCGGCTGATGATGTCCACCAGCCGGGACACCGGCAACATGAACAACGAGCTGAAGAATGCCGGCGCGAATCCGATGATCAGGCTCACCTGAATGTCGGTGAGCTGCAAGTCCTTCTTGATCAGCTCGGCCAGCAGGTTGACCACGTTCTGGTTGGTGAAGAGCACCAGGAGCGTGACGGTGAATACGCCGACGCCGTACCAGGCCTTGGCGGGACTGGGCCACAAGTGGCTGTCCGCAGCCTTCGGGACGGCGGCTGGCGAGATCGCGACCTGTTCGTTCATTTGGGAGGCGCGGGCGGCTGCATGCGTGCCATGCCCAGCGCCGCCTTTACGGCGGGTCTCTCATTCATGCGGCGCAGCCAGTCCATCGTGCGTGGCGAAATCTTCTCATTCATGAGCTCGGGGAAGAAGCGCGGTACACCCGCGGCGATCGAATAGGTGTTCACGTCCGCGAGCGAATACTCGTCGCACGCGAGCCACTTGGTGCGCTCGAGGATCTTTTCCATCTTTTCGACCGAGACGCCCATCTTGCGCCGCGAATCGTCGAGCTGCTCCGGTGTGAAGGCATGCGTCGCCGCGGTCTTCCACTTGTCGCGCTGCTCCTTGAGCGGGATACGCTCGAGCAGCGCATCGAACTCGCCGCTCTTGAGCCGCGCGACGATGCCCGGCACCAGCCGGTTCCAGCCGTGCATGCTGAGCGCCGGGCAGAAATACTCATCCACGAACTTGCTCCAGATGCGCATGTGCGCGCGCGCCACCGGGTCCCTGGGACGCAGCGGCACCTGGGGAAACACCTCGTCGATGTACTCGTTGATGACGGTCGACTCGGTGATGATCGCGCCGTCATGGATCAGGGCGGGCACCTGGCCGTTGGGATTGACCTTGACGAACTCGGGCGAATGCTGCTCGAAGCGGTGCAGATCGACGTAGCGGCTCTCGAAGTCGATGCCCTTCTCCTTGAGGCACAGCATCGGCTTCATCGAGTTGGCGGACGGCTCGTAGTGATACAGCTCCAGCATCGCATTCTCCAGTGCAGAGTCGCAGCGGCCTCCGGGTGAGATTGTGTCCCGGGGGCCGCCGCGACCGGTCCCCAGGCCGTCTGTGAGGGTCAGACGAGCATGCAGACCGATATCAGCTCGAGCCCGGCACCGTCTACATCGAGCGACTGCATGGCCAGCTCGAGGTCAGCCGCAGGATCTGCTACCGCCACGATCTCTGCGGTCGCGGGATTGACGACCGGGGTGCGCTGACGCGCCCTGTGGACCTTCGCAACGGACAGTTTTTCGAGATCGTGCCGGATAATGCAGACACCTGCGGCTGGCACGCCGTATCTGGCGCCAAACATCGCACGCATGGCTCAACCGAAAGGGAGATGAGTTTCGACCCAGAGCGAAACGCTCAGCCCAGGGTCCGCAGCACTTCCGGCACCTTGTTGGGCATGGCGAGCGCGGCCTTCACCGCGGGACGCTCGTTCATCGCGGCCAGCCACGCGACGCTGCGCGGCGTGTCCGCTTCGTTCATGAGCGCGGGGAAGAAGCGCGGCACGCCTGCGACCATCGAGTAGCTGTTCACGTCGGCGAGCGAGTAGGTGGCGCCCGCGAGCCAGCGCGAGCCCTGGAGGATCTTCTCCATGCGCTCGATCGAGACGCCGATCCTGCGCCGCGAGTCGGCCAGCTGCTCCTCGGTGAAGGAGTGGCCCGCCACGGTCGCCCACTTGTCGCGCTGCTCCTTGAGCGGGATGCGCGACAGCACCTCATCGAGCTCCTCGGCTCCGAGCCGCTGAGCGACTCTGCGCACCAGGTGATGCCAGCCGATCATGCTGAGCGCCGGGCAGAAATACTCGTCCACGAACTTGCTCCAGACGCGCATGCGCGCGCGCTCCACCGCGCTTGCAGGCGTCAGGCTCACCTGCGGGAAGACTTCGTCGAGGTACTCATTGATGACCGTCGACTCGGTGATGGTCGCGCCATCATGGATCAGCACGGGCACCTGGCCGTTGGGATTGATCTTCACGAACTCGGGCTGGTGCTGCTCGAAGCGCAGCAGGTCGACGTAGTGACTGACGAACTCGAGCTGCTTCTCCTTGAGACACAGCAGCACCTTCATGGAATTGGCTACCGGTTCCGCGTGATAGAGCTCGAGCATGACGACACACCTCCGCGTGCCCTATATTGCCCCATCGCACCGGATCGTTGGCAGTTGTGAACCTGACCCATGACGACGTGCAGGAAATCCTGCGCCTGCTCGACGCCTCGCCTTTCGAGGAGTTGCGGCTCGAGACCGACCGCTTTCGTCTGACCCTGCGCCGCGGCGGCGACGGCAGCGGCTGGACGCAGGAAACCGAGACGCGCGCCGCGCCGGTAACGCTTGCGCCGACTGCGCCGCCACCGAGTCCCGCGCCGCGTGAACGCCAGGCAACGCCAGCTCCGGCCGGGGCACTCGAGATCCGGCCGCCCATCATCGGAACGTTCTACCGCGCCCCCAAGCCCGGCGCGCCGCCCTTCGTCGAAGTGGGCAGCGTGGTGCGGGAAGATACGGTCGTCGCCATCATCGAGACGATGAAGCTGATGAACTCGATCCCCGCGGGTGTGCGCGGGCGCGTGGTCGAGATCTGCGTCGCGGATGCGGAGTTGGTCGAACCGGACCGGGTCCTGATGCGCGTGCAACCCGAATGATCCTGCGACGGCTCCTCATCGCCAACCGGGGCGAGATCGCGGCCCGCATCATCCGCACGTGCCACCGGCTCGGCATCGAGTC
>DATFEQ010000080.1:0-4321 GCA_035250905.1 Steroidobacteraceae bacterium | reverse complement strand
ATTTCGCCTTCTTCGACGCCTGCACGGTTGCCATCTTCGAGGAGGTGGGGCTGCCCAAGCAGGCGCTGCTCAAGCAGTACGACATCGTCGGCTTTCCGGTGGTCGACGTCAGCGCCAAGTTCATGATCCCCTCGAAATTCGGCGATGACGTGAACATCGTGACCTCGATCCATGACTGGAAGCGCTCGAGCTTCCGCGTGCACCACCGCCTCATGAAGGGCAGCGAGCTCGCGATCGAGGGATTCGAGACCCGCGTGTGGGTGGGCAGGCACCCGGAGAAACCTGGCGCTATCAAGTCGCGCCCGATCCCGCGGGAGCTCATCGACCGTTTCCGCAGCGCGTCCGCACCCCGGTGACGCTGCCGTGCCACGCAACGGCTCCAAACGAGGCCATCATCGCAACGCGTCCGCCGAGGCGACCCGCGGCGTCGACCTCGCGCCGCTCAAGGGCTACGTCGGCTACGCCGTGCGGCGCGCGCAGATCGCGATCTTCGGCGATTTCCTCGAGTCCCTGCGCGAAGTAGACCTGCGGCCCGCGCAGTTCGGCGTGCTGGTCGTCATCGACGATAACCCCGGCATGCGCCAGTCGGACGTGTGCGCGGGACTGGGCATTCAAAAAGCGAACTTCGTGCCGCTCATCAGCGAGCTCGAAGCGCGCGGCCTGGTGGTGCGTGAGCCCGGCGCCAACGACCGTCGCGCCTACGCGCTGCATCTCACGGCGCAAGGCGAGGCGCTGTTGCGGCGCGCGCGTGACCTGCATGCGAAGCACGAAGCACGCCTCACCGACCGGATCGGGCGCAGGGGGCGCGTGCAACTGCTCGATCTCCTCAACCGTCTCGCCGACGGCCATGAAGATTCCTGAGCTCTTCAAGGTCGAAGGCTACGGGGTCATTGTCACTGGTGGCGCGAGCGGCCTGGGGCTCGGCTTCGTGGAAGCGCTGGCGGAGAACGGCGCGCGCGTCACGCTGCTCGATGCCAACCCGGAGCGCGTTGCGCAAGAGAGCGCGCGGTTGCAGCGGGCCGGGCTCGACGTGCGCGGCCATGTGGTCGATGTCACCGATCATCCAGCGCTCGACCGCGCCTTCGACGAGGCGGTCGCTCGCTACGGACGTCTCGACGTGGTCTTCGCCAACGCGGGCATCGACTCGGGGCCCGGCTTCCTGGGCGCGTGGGTCGGCGACGAGCGTCCGCGCGTGCCGGCGGGCGCGCTCGAGAACTACACCGACGAACGCTGGAATCACGTCATCGACGTCAACCTGAATGGCGTGTTCGCGACCGTGCGGGCAGCGGCTCGTCACATGAAGCCCCGCAGGTCGGGGCGCATCATCGTGACGACCTCGGTGGCTGCGTATCAGTGCGAGCCCGCGATCGGCAGCGCCTACATGGCCGCCAAGGCGGGTGCCGTGCACCTGATGCACAACGTCGCGCTGGAGCTCGCGGGCTACAACATCACCGTGAATGCCATCGCGCCCGGGTTTTTCGTCACCAATATCGGCGGCGGGCATGCCAAGAACCCTGCGGTGCAGGAGGCGGTCGCCCGCACGTTGCCGATGCGTCGCGTGGGATTCCCGGAAGACATCAAGGGATTGGCGCTATTTCTCGCCTCGCCCGCTTCGGCCTACATCACCGGGCAACAGATCTCGATCGACGGCGGCTGGACGCTCGGTCGCGCGGATTGAGCGTGCGCGCCCTCTCGACCGTGTCAGGACTGTCGGCGGGTGTGTTCGCGTTCCCAGTCGGCGATGCTCTGGCC
Source organism: Steroidobacteraceae bacterium (assembly GCA_035250905.1). Taxonomy (GTDB): domain Bacteria; phylum Pseudomonadota; class Gammaproteobacteria; order Steroidobacterales; family Steroidobacteraceae; genus DATBVX01. The sequence continues at coordinate 2,569 of DATFEQ010000080.1, read as the reverse complement.
GCTATTCGCTAGCTGTTCGAGCAACGCCGCGGGCCGCCAGTGCATCGGTCCGAAGAGCTCGCGATATCTCCGCAAGCCATCGAGCAGCGTTCGCAGTCCGATCGTTTCCGCGTAGAAGAGCGGGCCGCCACGATAGCGCGGGAAGCCGTAGCCCGCCGCCCACACGACGTCGACGTCGCTCGCGCGGACCGCGATGCCTTCCTCGAGGATGCGCAATCCGTCGTTGAGCAGGGGATATAGGCAGCGCTCGAGAATTTCCTGGTCGCTGTGCTCGCGCGCTGCAATGCCAAGCTGCCGCGCGCGCGCCCGCAGGATCTCGAGAGCCTCCGGGTCGTCGTGCCGGGTGCGATCGCCGGGCTCGTAGCGGTAGTAGCCCCTGCCACTCTTCTGCCCCAGCCGCCCGGCCTCGTGCAGTGCAAGGTCCGCCTGGTAGTACGTCGGGTCGGGTGGATACTTGTCGGCGTTCGATTTGTGGACGTTGACGCCGACATCGATGCCGGCCATGTCGAACACGGCGAGGATTCCCATCGCCATGCCCCAATTCTCGAGGATGGTGTCGACGCGCCGCGGGGTCTCGCCTTCAAGCACCAGGCGCTGGGCTTCGCGCGCGTAGCCTTCCATCATCCGGTTGCCGATGAAGCCGTAGCACACGCGTGCGAGCACGGGCGTCTTGCGCAGCGGTCGGGCAAGGTCCATGACCGTGCGTATCACTTCGGGTGCGGTCAGCGACGTGCGCACCACCTCGAGCAGCGGCATCACGTTCGCGGGTGAGAAGAAATGCATGCCGATCACGTCCTGCGGGCGTGACACGGCGGTGGCGATCGCGTCGATGTCGAGCGTCGAGGTGTTGGTGGCGAGCACCGCGCCACGCTTCGCGACGCGATCGAGGCTGGCGAAGATCTTCTTCTTGAGCTCCATGCTCTCGAACACGGCTTCGACGATCAGGTCCTCATCGGCGAGCTCTCCGTAATCGAGGGTCCCGCGGATCAAGGCCATGCGCGTGGCCTTTTCCTGCGACGTGATGCGACCCCGCTTCACCATGGAATCGAAGTTGCGCTCGACCACGCCGAGACCGCGCTCCAGTGCTTCTCGTCCCGCGTCGAGGACGGTCACGGGAATGCCGGCATTGGCGAAGCACATCGCGATGCCACCCCCCATCGTGCCCGCGCCGATGATCGCGGCCGACTTGACCGGTCGTGCCCTGGTATCCGCGGGGATGTCCGGGACCTTGCGGGTCTCGCGCTCGGCGAAGAACAGGTGCACCAGCGCCCTGGACTCGATGGTCGCCTTGGCGCCGTTCACCAGCTCGGTCTCGTACTCGAGACCGCGTTTCAAGGGGAGCGAGGCAGCTGCCCGGATGGCTTCGATGGCGGTCAGTGCCGCCGTGCGGTTCGGATACTGCTTCCTCGCCTGCTCGGTAAAGCGCTCGATGATGTCCGGCGTCGTGCTCGCGGGATCGACCCGCATCGCCCCGGTTGGCCGCGCGGGCATGCCGGATGCGATCAGCTGGCGCGCGTACTCGAGAGCAGCCGTACGCAGGTCGCCCTCGACGATTGCATCGAGAATGCCGAGCTCTCGCGCGCGCTGCGCATCAATGGGGCGTGCACCGAGCACGAGCTCGAGGGTACGCTCGACGCCGATCAGGCGTGGCATGCGTTGAGTGCCGCCAGCTCCCGGGATGATGCCGAGCGTGACTTCCGGCATGGCCAGGCGCGTCGCAGGCGCGGCGATGCGATAGTGCAACGCCAACGCGATTTCGACTCCACCACCCATCACCGTGCCGTGCATGGCCGCGACGGTCGGAATGGGCAGCCCTTCGAGCCGGTTGAAGAGATGCCGGTACGCTTCCTCCTGCGGGGGGCCGGAGAACTCGCTGATGTCCGCGCCCGAGAAGAACGTGTTCCCGGCACAGAGCAGAACCAGGCTCCGTACGTCGCGCAGGGGTTCGAGGGAATCCAGTGCCTCGAGCAGATGCTCGCGCACGGCGGTATTGATCGTGTTCACCGGTGGGTTATCGACCGTGAGCACGACGATGTCGCCCTCTCGTGCCACCGAGACCAGGGGTGCCTGCGCTTGCGAAACCGGTGCTTGTGCCATGGCGGGGACTATGGGTCGAGTCAGGGCCGTCGTGCGCTCGATTCGAAGATCGAAGCCGCGCGGTCAATCCTGCTTGAGCGGATCGAGCAGCAGGCGCGAATCGATCGCGGCCGCGCGCACCGCGGCGTTGAGCGTGTTGAGCAGCAGGCAGGCGATCGTCATGGGCCCGACGCCGCCGGGTACTGGTGTGATCGCGCCGGCGCGGCCGAGCGCACTGGCGAAATCCACGTCGCCGACCACGCGGTCCCTGCCTGCGGCGTCCCGTTCACGGTTGATGCCGACATCCACGACGATGGCGCCCGGCTTGATCCACTGACCGGACAGTGCTCGCGGCCGCCCAATCGCGGCGACCACGATATCCGCGCGTGCGCATTCGCTGGCGAGGTCGCGAGTGCGCGAGTGCGCAATGGTGACAGTGCAATGCTCGCGCAACAGCAGCTGCGCCATCGGCTTGCCCACGATGTTGGAGCGA
>DATFEQ010000050.1:0-31356 GCA_035250905.1 Steroidobacteraceae bacterium | reverse complement strand
CAATGCCACGCCGCGTTCTGCGGTCGAGGAGGCGGTCGCGCTGCTCGACCGCAACAAGTACATCGCCCTGGTGCTCAACCAGCTGCGCGCGCTGTTCGGGCTCGGCAGCTACTACTCGGGTCACTATTACAACTACGGCGGAAGCCAAGACTGACGCCACGGGGGAGGAAGATGTCGGGAAAATCGCGCCGCATGCTGGCGCCGTTCGTGGCGGTGGCCGCAACGGCAGCGATGGCTGTCGAAGCGGCAGACTGGACCATTGAGCCCGAGTTTGCGCTGGGGGGCACCTACACCGACAACGTCACGCTCGCTCCGGAGGGGTTCGAGGAAGAGGATTTCGTCACTGAGATACGACCCTCCATCAGCTTCGAGGCCGAAGGTACGCGCTTCGAAGCGGACATCGACTATCAGTTCCAGTATTTCTCCTTCGCTGAAGACAGCGATCGCGATACGTCCTACCACAACTTCATAGCCACGACGACCACGCAGATCGTGCCCGACCGGTTCCTGTTCGACCTGAACGGTGCCTACGGCCAAACGCTGGTCGATCCGACCGAACCGATCCCCGTGAGCAACGTGCTGGTGAGCGACAACCTCACCGACTTTTGGACGCTCGATGCGGCGCCGACTTTCGTTCAGCCGCTGGGTGACCGGACTCGCTTTACCCTGGCTTATGCCTACGGCATCGTGCGCTATCCGGAATTCGATCTGAGCTTGGGCAACAACATCGACAGCGTCGACCGGCAGCGTTACGCGGTCGAGTTGGGTACCAACGAGGACGCCGAAACCGAAACCGCCATCAGCTGGAACCTCGCCGCACGGCGTGTCGATGCAGCGTACGAGGATTTCGATACCTTCAAACAGGATGAAGTCGTGGCGGAGCTGCGTGTGCCGATCAGCCGCGAATTCGCACTGGTCGGACGCGGCGGATACGAGTCCGATGTCGAAGAGGATCCGCGGGGCGGCGGCCTGGACGAGGACTTCTGGGAGGCCGGCGTGCAGTGGCAGCCGAGCGGTCGCAATCGGTTCGAAGTAAGAGCAGGCCAGCGCTATTACGGCGACACCTACTTCGCCCAATGGGACATGGACGGCGCACGCTTCGACGCCAACGTTCTCTACCAGGAAGCGCCGACGACGCTCGCCATCGAGCAGCTCAACCCCAACCGCGTGCTGACACGCACGGGCAGTAATCCCGGGTTCGACATCGTCGCGCTCACCAATGACGTCTACATCAACAAGGAAGCCACCGCGGTGTTGAGCTGGGGCCTTGCCCGCAGCGAGCTCGTGCTAACGGCGCGCGACGTGCGCCGCGAATACATCGATACCAACGAGGACGACCGCGACAGCGGTGCCGGGCTCGCATGGTACTGGCGTTTCGGTGCCCGCACCCAGCTCAATAGCGGCGTCTATGCGGGCCGCATCGAGTTTCGTCAGACCGACGTGGTCGACAAGCTCAGGCAGGCCACCCTCGGGATCGCCCGCCGCCTCGGCGAGCGCACGTTGCTCGATCTGACGCTGCGCTACGACCAGCGTCGTTCGAATGCCGTGCAGCAGACCAACGACTACACGGAGCAGGCCGCGGTGCTCACCTTCACACGCGTCTTCGGCCGCAACGAGATGGCCTTCGGCGGGCGCGACAACATGCCGCGGCTCAGAACCTGAGGGCGCGGACCTGCGGGACATGCAGAGCGTCAGTTTCCTCCTCGAGCACGAGCGCCTGGCCTCCGACTCGCCCATCAACGCGATGTCCGTGGACGTTGAGGACTGGTTCCAGGTCTCCGCCTTCGAGAGCACCATCGCACGTTCCAGCTGGGATTCGCTCGATTGCCGGGTCGCACGCAACGTGGAGCGCATCCTCGCCATGTTCGCCGAGGCCAACATCAAGGCGACGTTTTTCACGCTCGGCTGGATCGCGGAGCGCTATCCGCACGTGGTGCGGTCGATCGTGAGCGCCGGGCATGAGCTCGCCAGCCATGGCTACAGCCACGTGCGTGCCACGGAGCAGAGCGAGCGCGAGTTTCGCGAAGACGTCACCCGCACCAAGGCGATGCTCGAGGACCTGGGGGGCGTTGCGGTGAACGGCTACCGCGCCACTAGTTATTCCATCGGCAGTCGCAACCTCTGGGCGCTCGATGAGCTGCAGCGCGCGGGCTATCGCTACAGCTCGAGCATTTACCCGATCCGTCACGACCTATACGGCATGCCGGATGCGCCGCGGTTCGCGTTTCGGACCCGGCCGGGCGCGATCCTCGAGATCCCGATCACCACCATCGACATCGGGACGAAGCGCATTCCGTGCGGAGGCGGCGGGTTCTTCCGCTTGTTCCCGTACGCCTGGTCGCGTTGGGCGCTGCAACGCGTGAACCGCCGCGAGCGCCAGCCGGGCGTGTTCTACTTCCATCCGTGGGAGATCGACCCGCAGCAGCCGCGCGTAGCGAACGCGCCGCTGCGCTCGCGCTTCCGCCACTACCTCGCGCTCGAGCGCATGGAACCCCGCCTTAAGCAGCTGCTGCGCGACTTCCGCTGGTCGCGTATGGATCACGCCTTCGCGCTGGTGCCCACGCCATGAATGCCCTGCTGGCGAGCGCGCCGGTGCTCGAGGTGCGCCGGCGCACGTCCGCCGACGATAATGCATGGGATCAGTTTGTCCGCGCCCACCCGCAGGGCACGTTCTTCCATCTTTCCGCGTGGGCTGGAGTGATCGAGCGCTCGTTCGGTCATCGCGCTCACTACCTGCTGGCCGGGCGGGGCGGCGCGATCGAGGGCGTGCTGCCCCTCATTCACCAGAAGAGCCTCCTGTTCGGCAATGCGCTCATCTCGATTCCGTTCGGCGTCTACGGAGGTGTGATCGCCACCACCGCGGAATCGGCGCGCACACTCGTTGACGCCGCCAGCGCGTTGGCGCGGGATCTCGGTGTCGACTATCTCGAGCTGCGAAACCGCGAGCCCTCGGACCTGGACTGGCCCACCCGCGATCTCTACGTGACCTTCCGCAAGGCGCTCGCGCCGACCGAGGAAGCCAACCTGCTGGCGATTCCGCGCAAGCAGCGGGCGATGGTGCGCAAGGGCATCGAGGCCGGGCTGCGTGCCGAGGTCGATGCCGGGACGGAGCGCTTCTACCTGGCCTACGCGGAAAGCGTCCGCAACCTGGGCACGCCCGTGTTCTCGCATCGCTACTTCCGCGAGCTGCGCCGCGCCTTTGGCGAGGACTGCGAAATTCTCACGACTCTCCACCAGGACAAGGTCGCGGCGAGCGTGCTGACCTTCTACTTCCGCGACGAAGTCCTGCCGTACTACCACGGTGGCACGGCCATGGCGCGCGCATACAAGGCGAACGACTTTCTCTACTGGGAGCTGATGCGCCGTGCCTGTTCGCGCGGCGTCCGTATCTTCGACTACGGCCGCAGCAAGCGCGGCACCGGCTCTTTTGCGTTCAAGGAACACTGGGGTTTCGAGCCGGCGCCGCTGCACTACCAGTACTACCTGGTGCGTGCGCGGGAGTTGCCCAACGTCAGCCCGGCCAATCCCAAGTACCGGATGTTCATCCGCGCCTGGCAGCACCTGCCGTTGCCGGTCTCGCGCGCCGTCGGCCCATTGCTTGCGCGGAATCTCGGATGAGCGCGCCTCGGGATCTGCTGTTCCTGGTCCACCGCATTCCGTATCCGCCCGACAAGGGCGACAAGATCCGGTCATTTCATCTGTTGCAGGGTCTCGCGTCCCAGTACCGCGTGCACCTCGGCAGCTTCGTCGACAACCCGCAGGACTGGGCGCATGCCGAAACGCTCAGGCAGTGGTGCGCTTCGCTCGAGCTGCGCCCGCTGGTGCCCTGGCGGGCGACGCTGCGCAGTGCCCGCGGGCTGTTCACCGGGGAACCATTGACCGATCCTTACTACTGCGATCCCGTGTTGCACGCGTGGGTGAAGGCGACGCTGGCGCGTGAGTCGATCGAGGCGATCGTGGTGCTGTCTTCGTCCATGGCACAGTACGTTCCGGACGCGCGGACGCGCAGCACCCGCTGCGTCGTCGATTTTGGCGACGTCGACTCGGACAAATGGCTGCAATATTCGGTCGACGCGCGCTGGCCGATGTCCTGGGTGTATCGGCGTGAAGGGCTGCGACTCGAGCAGCGCGAGGGACACATTGCTCGCATGAGCCACGCCAGCGTGTTTGTTTCCCACGCCGAGGCCGAGCATTTCCGGCGCCTGCATCCGGATACGCGCCAGCAGGTTCACGCCGTGCCGAACGGCGTAGACTCAGCCACGTTCTCGCCCGCGCATCCCTTCGATTCACCGTACTCGCCGGACGAGCGTGCGCTGGTTTTCACCGGCGTCATGGACTATCGCGCCAACGTGGATGCCGTCACCTGGTTCGCGCGCGACGTGCTGCCCGCGATTCGCGCGTCCGAGCCGCGGGCGCGCTTCTGGATCGTGGGATCGAATCCGACCGCGGCGGTGCGTGCGCTCGCCACACTCGACGGTGTGACTGTCGCCGGCCGTGTGCCGGACGTGCGACCTTTCCTGCGTCATGCCGCGTTCGCGGTCGCGCCGCTGCGCTTGGCGCGTGGCGTGCAAAACAAGGTGCTGGAAGCGATGGCGATGGCTCGCCCGGTGCTCGCAACGTCCGCGGCGACGCGCGGCATAGACGCCGCCACGCCTCCAGGCGTGGTGATCGCCGATACCGCCGAGTCGCTCGCGCATGAGGCTCTCGCCCTGCTCGACGCGCCCGACCGCGAAGCGCGTGGAGCCGCCGCGCGCCGCTACGTCACGGAGCGTTTCGACTGGGACGCCAGCCAGCGCGCGTTCCTCGCTTTGCTTGCGGAGCGATCCGGTGGATCGCTATTGCGAATCCACGACGGAGGCCGGTCGTGAGCACGACCGCGACGGCCGTGCATGCCACTTCTGCCGGCGGCCGGCTGCTGCGCAGTCCGCTGTTGCCCGTCGTGGTCGCGTGGCTGGCGGCAGTATTCCTTCTGTGGGACACATTTGCAGACATGTGGCGCGCCTGGGGCGCTTCGGGCACGTTCACGCACGGTTACGCGGTATTCCCCATTGCGCTCTTTCTCCTCTGGTTCCATCGCGAGCGCTGGCTGGCGCTGGCGCTACGGTCCAGCTTCCTGGGCGTCGCGCTGGTGGGCGGTTGCGTCACGCTATGGCTGGCGGGTTCGCTGCTGCATCTGAATGTCGTCATGCAGCTCGGTGCAGTGGGCGTGCTGGTGTGCTCGGTGATCGCCGTTGCAGGGATCGAGGTTTTTCGAGCTGCGATGTTTCCGCTGCTTTTCATGTTCTTCGCGGTGCCGGTGGGAGAGGAGCTGGTGCCCTGGCTCATGGACTTCACCGCACGGTTCACCGTCGCTGCTCTCGATGCCGTCGGGATTCCGGTGTACGCCGAGGGCCACCTGATCTACATCCCCACCGGGACGTTCTCGGTCGAGAAGGCCTGCAGCGGCATCCGTTACCTGTTCGCTTCGATCGTCCTCGGCACGTTGTACGCGCACATCTTCTACAGCAGTACCTGGAGACGCATCCTGTTCGTCGCGATGTGCGCGGTCGTGCCGGTACTCGCCAATGGGCTGCGCGCCTTTCTGATAGTGATTCTGGCGCACGTCAGCGAGAACGAAATTGCGATCGGCGTCGATCACCTGATCTATGGGTGGGTCTTCTTTGGCTTCGTCATGCTGCTGGTGTTCTGGCTCGGCCGCGCGTTCGCCGAACCGGCGACGCGAGCACCTGCGCTGGCGCCGGGCAGCTCGCCGGATGTTGCCGGTTCGCGATGGCTCACGCCCTGGGTTGCTCTGATCGCCTTGCTCGCGCCGTTGCTCGGACTGAGAGTCGCTGATGCGGCGCTGCAGGGTCGCGAGACTGTTGATGCCTCACCTTCCGGAACTGCGGCGCGTGTTCCCGCTCCGTTGCCGGGATGGACCGGGCCAATCACGATGTCGAGCGAATGGGAGCCACACTTCATCGGTCCGACGCGCGTGGTGACTGCAGCCTATCTGCATGGCCCCACTCCGGTCGATGTGGCGTTCCTGAGCTATGCGCGTGAGCATGGGGGCGCCGAGCTCGTCAACTCCGAGAATCTCCTGTTCGACGACGAGCAATGGACCTGGCTCAGCGAGCGCTCTTTTCAGGTCGAGCTACCCGATGGGCAGCAGGTTCCGGTGTTCGCCGTGCAGGTGCGCCACAACCTGGCGCGCCGCGCGATCTGGCGCATATTCCTGGTGGGGGAGCGCGCCGTCAGTGGCGGCCTGCGGGCGAAGCTCGCGCGCGCGCAAGCCATCCTGCGTGGCGAGAACGAAGTCGGCACCGCGCTCGTCATCTCTGCCCAGCAGAGTGGACAGGGCGCAGCGCCGGAGCGCGAAGTGCGCGCCTTTCTGCTGAACTACTATCCACAGTTGTTGAGCTGCCTCCGGGAGCAGGCGGCCGCGTCGGCTGGCTGTGTGCCCGCCCCATGAGCGCCCCCGCAAGCACCAGCGTGAGAGAGATGGCGACAGCCGCAACCACCGACAGGACCGCCGCTCCGCTCATCGTGCACATCGTGCACCGGCTGGGCATCGGTGGCCTGGAGAATGGGTTGGTGAACCTGATCAACCACCTGCCTGCAACGCAGTACCGGCACGCGATTATCTGCCTGACCGAGGCGACGGACTTCCGCCGACGCATCCGGAACATGGATGTGGAAGTTCACGCGCTCGGCAAGCGCGCCGGCAAGGACTTCGGCGCGTACTGGCGCCTCTGGAGGCTGTTGCGGGAGCTCCGTCCCGACGTCGTGCACACGCGTAATCTCGCGACCGTCGACTGCCAGTTCGTCGCAGCGCTCGCCGGGGTGCGTGGCCGCGTCCATGGCGAGCATGGCTGGGATGTGTACGACCTGCACGGAACGAACAGCCGCTATCGGTGGCTGCGTCGCGCGGTTGCGCGCATCGTGAGCCGCTTCGTGACGATGTCGCGCGACCTCGAGCGCTGGCTGGTCGAGGACATCGGCGTGCCGGCCGAGCGCATCACGCAGATCTACAGCGGCGTGGATGCGGGCAGATTCCATCCGTGCCGCGGGCCGCGCGGGCCGTTCGGCCCCGCGGGCTTCAGCGACGACCACTCGTTCATTGTCGGCACCGCCGGTCGCCTGGAGGCGGTCAAGGATCCACTCACGCTGCTGCGCGCGTTCATCGAGCTCGTGACACGTCAACCGCAGCTCCGGGAGCGGATACGGCTGGTGTTCATCGGCGACGGCGCACTGCGCGGCGAGATGGAGCGCGAGATTGCAGCAGCGGGCGTCGCGCCCCTGTGCTGGCTACCCGGCTCACGCGATGACGTGCCCGCGTTGTTGCGCGGCCTGGACCTGTTTGTGCTGCCATCCCTCAATGAGGGCATCTCCAACACCATCCTCGAGGCGATGGCGAGCGCTCTCCCGGTGGTCGCGACGCGCGTCGGCGGCAATGTGGAGCTGGTGCGCGAAGGCGAAACCGGCGCGCTCTGTCCGGTGCGCGATCCGCAGGCGATGGCCGCGGCGCTGCTCGGTTACGCGACCCAGCCTGAGCTCGCGCAGCGCCACGGCGCCGCGGCACGCGTGGTGGTGGAGCGTGACTTTGCACTGGCGCGGATGGTTCAGGACTATGTGTCGGTATACGAGCGCGTGCTCGCACCGGTGAGGCTCGACGGGGAGAGGTAGACCAGACATGTGTGGCATTGCAGGACTGTGGAGCCCCGAGCGCGACGCCGACGTCGATCGCGCTCTGCTCCAACGGATGATCGGATCGCTCGCGCATCGCGGCCCCGACGGTGACGGCACGCACTTCGAGCCCGGCGTGGGTCTGGCGCACCGGCGCCTGTCGATCATCGACCGGGCGGGCGGCGCGCAGCCCCTCGGCAACGAAGACCACACGGTCATGGTCACGTTCAACGGCGAGATCTACAACTTCCAGGGCCTGGCGCGCGAGCTACAGGCGCTCGGGCATCGCTTCCGCACGCACTCGGATACTGAAGTGATCGTGCACGCGTGGGAGGAATGGGGCGAGAAATGCGTCGAGCGCTTCGCCGGCATGTTCGTGTTCGCGCTCTGGGATCGCAACCGGCAGACGCTCTTCATCGCGCGCGACCGCTTGGGAAAGAAACCGCTGTACTACGCCTGGTTGCCGGATGGCGGGCTCGCGTTCGCGTCCGAGCTCAAGGCGCTGTTGCTGCATCCGCGCATCGCGCGCGACATCGATCCGCTGGCGATCGAGGAGTACTTCGGCTTCGGCTACGTGCCCGATCCGCGCAGCATCCTCAAGAGCGTGCGCAAGCTCCCGGCCGCACACACGCTCACGGTTACCCGCCACGGCGCGCGCCCGGCGCCACGCGAGTACTGGGATCTGCCGCGCTTCGCGACCGCGAACCCTGACGTCGACACGGCTTGCGACCAGCTCATCGAACAGCTACGGGCGGCCGTGCAGGCGCGCCTGATCTCCGAAGTGCCGCTGGGTGCCTTTCTGTCCGGCGGCGTCGACTCGAGCGGCGTGGTCGCCATGATGGCGCAGGGGTCAAACGAGCCGGTCAACACCTGCTCGATTTCGTTTCGCGATCCGCAGTACGACGAGGCGAAGTACGCGCAGCTGGTGGCGGATCGTTATCGCACCAACCATCACGTCGAAGTGGTCGAGTCGGATGACTTCGGTCTCATCGACACGCTCGCCGCTGTCTACGATGAGCCCTTCGCCGACAGCTCGGCTATTCCGACTTACCGCGTGTGTCAGCTCGCCCGGCGCCGCGTAACCGTGGCCCTTTCCGGCGATGCCGGTGATGAGACGTTTGCGGGCTATCGACGTTATCGCTGGCACATGCACGAGGAGCGCATCCGCTCGGTCGTGCCGCAGCTGGTGCGCGGCCCTCTGTTCGGCGCGTTGGGCGCGATCTATCCGAAGGTCGACTGGGCGCCCAAGGTGTTTCGCGCCAAGTCGACGCTGCAGTCACTCGCGCTCGACTCGGTGGGTGCCTACTTCAACACGGTCTCGGTGGTGCCGGATTACCTGCGCAGCCGCCTGCTGAGCGCGGAGCTGCGCCGCGAGCTGCAAGGCTACAACGCCACGCAAGTGTTGCGCCGATACGCCGAGCGCGCACGCGACTTCGACCCGTTGTCGCTGGTGCAGTACGTCGATTTCAAGACCTACCTGTGCGGTGACATTCTCACCAAAGTCGATCGGGCGAGCATGGCGCACAGCCTGGAGGTGCGCGTGCCAATGCTCGATCACCGTTTCCTCGAATGGGCCGTGACACTGCCGCCGCAACTCAAGCTCAGGGGACAGTCGGGAAAATACATCCTCAAGAAGGCGCTCGAGCCGCATGTGCCGCATGACGTGCTGCACCGGCCCAAGATGGGATTCGCTGTGCCGCTGGCCACCTGGTTCCGGGGCCCGCTGCGCAACCGCGTTCGCGAGCTGATCGACGGGGGCGAGCTCGCGGCCACCGGTTATTTCGATCCGTCCATGGTGCGACGCCTGGTCGAGGAGCATCAAAGCGGATCGCGCGAGCACAGCGCCGCCATCTGGGCACTGCTCATGTTCGACGCGTTCCTGCGCAACGTGCTGCGCGCGGACGCGAGCGCTGCGCCCGCGGCCTACGCTGCCTGACCGACGATTTCCATGCTCAAGCTCGCGGTCTTTTCCACGCTCTTTCCGAACGCCGCCAACCCGGCTCACGGCGTCTTCGTCGAGGAGCGGCTGCGCAAGCTCGTGGCAAGCGGCCAGGTGCAGGCTCGCGTGGTCGCGCCGGTGCCGTGGTTCCCGTTTCGCAGCGAGCGCTTCGGCGAATACGGTCGCTTCGCGCGGGCTCCACAGTCCGAGGAACGCCACGGCTTGAAGGTGGTGCATCCACGCTATTTCCTCCTGCCGCGCGTCGGCATGAACAGCGCCCCCTGGTTTCTGGCGCGTGCCGCCTTGCCTGCGTTGCAGCGCATGCGCGCCGAGGGCTTCGCGTTTGACGCGATCGATGCGCACTACTTCTATCCCGATGGCGTGGCAGCCGCCGAGCTGGCACGCAGGTTCGACGTGCCCCTGGTGGTGACCGCGCGCGGCAGCGATGTGACGCTGCTGCCCCGCTACGCGCTGCCACGGCGCATGATCCTGGAGACCGCCCGGCACGCGGCCGGCATCGTGACGGTGTGCGGCGCCCTCAAGGATGGCCTGGTCGAGCTTGGCGTGCAGCCGGACAAGATCACTGTGCTGCGCAATGGCGTCGATCTCGAGCGCTTCCGCCCGGCCGCGCGCGATGACGTACGCCGCGAGCTCGGGCTCGCGGGACGCGTGTTGCTGTCCGTGGGCTGGCTGATAACCCGCAAACGCCACGATCTGGCGATTCGCGCGTTGCCGAGGTTGCCGGATTGCCACCTCGTCATCATCGGCACGGGGCCGGAGGAGCGGGCTTTGCACGCGTTGGCGGAGCACCTGGAAGTCCGCAACCGCGTCAGGTTCCTGGGTCACGTGCCGCAGTCGGAGCTGTACCGGTACTACACGGCAGCGGACGTGCTGCTTCTGTGCTCCGAGCGCGAAGGGTGGGCGAACGTGCTGCTCGAGGCCATGGCCTGCGGCACGCCGGTTGCGGCGACCGACGTCGGGGGAACAGGGGAGCTCGTGACGACGCCAGCGGCGGGCGTATTGATTCGCGAGCACTCGGCCACGGCTGTTGCCGACGCCGTGCGTGCGCTACTGGCCGCCTATCCCTCTCGCGAAGCGACCCGCCGCTACGCGGAACAGTTCAGCTGGGACCAGACGACGCAGGGGCAGTTGCAGATATTTCGGGCCGTGCTGGCACGTGAGCACGCGCCAGCTGCCGAGCGGGCGGCGTGACAGGAAGGAGCAGCATGCGCATCAGTATTTTTGGTCTCGGCTACGTCGGAGCGGTGTCGCTCGCCTGTCTGGCGCGCGATGGCCACGAGGTCATCGGCGTCGACATCGACGCTCACAAGCTCGATCTCATCCGGCGCGGGCAATCTCCAATCATCGAGGAAGGTATCCAGGAGCTGATGCGCTCCGTGGTGGCTTCGGGACGGGTCAGCGTCACTTCAGATGCGCAGGCCGCGGTGGCGGGGAGCGATGTCTCCTTCATCTGCGTCGGCACGCCTTCGAGCAGCAACGGCAGCCAGGACCTCACGGCCGTGCTGCGTCTCGCCGAGCAGATTGGCCGGGCGATCGGCGCCAAGCCCGCTTTCCACACGCTGGTCGTGCGCTCAACGGTGCAGCCCGGCACGGTCGAGGAGCGCATCGCGCCGATTCTCGAGCAGCACAGCGGCAAGCGTTCGGGGCAGGACTTCGGGCTGTGCTTCCAGCCGGAGTTCCTGCGCGAAGGCACCTCGATCAGGGACTACGACAACCCGCCGTTTACCGTCATCGGCAGCAATTCGCAGCGCTCCACCACGCTGCTGCGCGACCTGTTTGGCCATCTACCGTGCGAGTTTCTAGCCACACACGTGCGCACCGCGGAGATGCTGAAGATGGCCTGCAATGCCTTTCACGCGCTCAAGATCACCTTCGCCAACGAGGTCGGCCGCATCGCGCAGGCTGTGCACGTGGATTCGCACGAAGTCATGAGGCTGGTCTGCAAGGACACGCGCCTGAACATTTCGCCCGCCTACCTGCGGCCGGGGTTTGCCTTCGGTGGCTCCTGCCTGCCGAAGGACCTGCGCGCGCTCACCTACATCGCCAAGACGGGCGACGTGAACATTCCGATGCTGCAGAGCCTGCTGGCGAGTAACCGCGTGCACATCGATCACGCGATCGAGCAGGTGCTCGCCGGCGGAGCGCGCCGCGTGGGCATGCTCGGCTTGAGCTTCAAGACCGGCACGGACGACCTGCGCGAAAGCCCGCTGGTGACCATGGCCAAGCGGCTCATCGGCGAAGGCGTGCAACTGCGCATCTACGACCCGGAAGTCAACCTCTCGCGCCTGATGGGCGCCAACAAGCGCTATATCGAGGAGAACATCCCCCACATCGGCTCGATCCTGAGTCCGAACATGGCGCACATGCTCGAGGGCGCGCAAACCGTGGTCGTCGGTATCTACACGCGCGAGCTCGGCGAGGAGTTGCAGCGCGCGATCCAGACGGGTCAGCGCGTCATCGATCTCGTCAGCCTGCCCGAGCGCCAGAAACTCGCGGGCGAGTATCGCGGAGTCTGCTGGTGAGCCAGCGCCCGAGACTGCTGTTCGTTTCGGCGCGTTTCCTGTTCCCGGTGGACTCGGGCGGGAAGATCCGCACGACGCAGATTCTGCGCGGAATGAAAGGCGGGGCGTTCGAAGTCGTGCTGGCTTCTCCGGAGCCACCGGGTGGGGCGCAACGGCATGCCGCCGAGCTCGCGAGTGTTTGCGACCGCTATGTGGGCTGGCCCGAGCCGGCTCGCGACCGGCTGTTTGCAATTGCGCGCCTGCGTCACGCATTTGGACGACTCCCGATACCGGTGGCCACGGATGTGTCGGCGGCCGCAAGGACCGCAGTCGCGCGCGAGCTGCAGACGCAGCCCGATGCCGTGGTCTTCGACTTTCCCCACGCAACCGTCTGGGCGCCCGAACGACTCCCCGCCGCGAGCGTGATGTTCACGCACAACGTTGAAGCCGAGATCTTCGCGCGGCACGCGCAAGTGGCCAACGACCCCCTGCGACGCACGCTCTGGCGGTCCCAGCATCGCAAGATGCAACGCTTCGAGAGTGCGGCGCTGCGACGCTTCGATACCGTCGTCGCCGTCTCCAAGCGCGATGCCGCGGAGTTCGAGCGCGAATACGGCATCGGGCGGGTGGCCACCATCGGCACCGGCGTCGATCTCGAGTACTTCGCATATTCCCCGCCGGCGCCTGCACCGCACGTCATCTTCTCCGGCTCGATGGATTGGCTCGCGAACATCGACGCCATCGAGTTCTTTCTCGATTCGGTGTGGCCGGAGATTGCACGCCAGGTGCCCGATGCGCGCATGACGGTGGTGGGGCGTGCGCCAGGAGCGGCGCTGGTCGAGCGTGCCCGCGCGCGTTATCCCCACTGGAGCTTCACTGGCTACGTCGATGACATCCGCCCGCACATCCGCTCCGCGGCGGTGTACGTGATTCCGCTGCGGGTCGCGGGTGGCACGCGACTCAAGGTGTACGAAGCGATGGCCCTTGGTTGCCCGGTCGTCTCGACCGCGATCGGTGTCGAGGGACTCGGGCTCGACGCCGGCAGCCAATACGTACGTGCCGATGAGGCTCTCGATATGGCGCGTGCCGTGGTTGGGCTCCTCGGTGACGCCGCGCAACGCGAGCGGTTGTCGCGCGCCGCGCGTGCCCATGTCGAGGCGCATGCTTCCTATCGTGCGATTGCGCGCGACTTCGAGCGCATCTGCCTCGAGACACTCGAGCGCGCGGCCCATGCGGCAAGCCCGCGGGCTGCCGGCCGGACGATGTTGCGGGCTGGCTGAATGCGCGACCTGATCCTGCTGCTGATCATGGCGGGTCTCGTGCCCTTCATCCTGGCGCGGCCAACGACGGGCGTGCTGGTGTGGTCGTGGCTCGGCTACATGAATCCGCATCGCCTGACGTGGGGCTTCGCCTATGACTTTCCGTTCGTGATGGTCGCAGCGGTCCTGACGCTCGTGGCGATGCCGTTCTCCAAGCAACCGAAGCGCATGCCGTGGTCGCCCCTCACGGTGATCTGGTTGCTGTGGGTCGTGTGGATGTGTCTGACCACGCTCTTGGCGCTCAACCAGGTCGATTCCGTACCCGAGTGGGAGCGCACCATGAAGATCCAGCTGATGGTGCTCGCGACGCTCCTGCTCATGGGGGAGCGCGAGCATATCCACCGGCTGGTGTGGGTCATCGCGTTGTCCCTCGGCTTCTTCGGCGTCAAGGGCGGAATCTTCACGGTTCTCACCGGCGGCAACTATCTCGTGCTGGGGCCGCCTGGCAGTCACATCGCGGGCAACAACGAAATAGCGCTCGCACTGCTCACGGTGTTGCCCTTGATCCGCTATCTGCAGATCACCAGTGACAACGTCTGGATCAAGCGGGCGATGCTTGCCTGCATGGTCCTGTGTGCCGCCTCCATCCTGGGTACGTGGTCGCGAGGGGCACTGCTCGGCGGCGCGGCGATGCTCTTCGTGCTGTGGCTCAAGACGCGCAGCAAGTGGCTCTCGGGCGCGGCGATTGTCGTGGCCCTGGTGGCGTTTCTCGCGTTCCTGCCAGAAGGCTGGTTCGAGCGCATGTCGACGATCAAGGACTACCGGGAGGACCAATCGGCGCTCGGCCGGCTGAATGCGTGGGGTTTTGCCATCAACCTGGCCAACGACCGGCCCCTGGTGGGCGGTGGCTTCCGGGCGTTCACGCCCGAACTCTTCCAGAAGTACGCGCCGACGCCCGACGACTTTCACGACGCGCACAGTATCTATTTCGAGGTGCTGGGCGAGCAGGGCTACGTCGGGCTGACCCTGTTTCTGGCGCTCGCGTGGACGGCGTTTCGCACGTGTGCGCGGATTCGCCGCAAGATTCGCAACCGGCAGGACCTGGCATGGGCGGGCGAGCTCGCATCGATGGTCCAGGTGTCGCTGGTTGGGTTCGCCGTCGGCGGCGCATTCCTCGGGCTGGCGTACTTCGATCTGCCGTACTCTCTTGTGGCCATCGTGGTGCTCACGAACGCCTACGTCGACCGCGCGCTCGCCGGTCAGACCGTGACCCAGCCGAACGCCCTCGCCCGCGTCGCCGCGCCTCCGTCCGCAGTTACCCTGCCGCGCGACGGTGCCCGATAGCATGTCCGGCAAGTCACGCGCGCTGCTGATCCTGACCTATCACCGCGTGCTGAGCGCGGAGGACCCGCTGCGCAAGGGCGAGATGACGCAACACGCGCTCGCGCGTCACGCCGTGGTGCTGCGTCGCTGGTTCAATGTACTTCCGCTGTGGCAGGCCTGGCGTCGAACGCTCGAAGGCACACTGCCGGCGCGCGCGGTGGCCATCACCTTCGACGATGGCTATGCGGACAACGCCGAGCTGGCACTCCCGATTCTCAAACGGGAAGCGTTGACCGCGACCTTCTTCGTCGCGACCGGATTTCTCGACGGCGGCCGCATGTGGAACGACACCATCATCGAGAGCCTGCGGCACGCACGGGCGCCACTCGACCTGCGCGATCTGGACGGCGGTCTGCTCGCGAGTGATGACATGCAAGCGAGAGCCAAGGCGGTAGAGCGCGTGATTGGCGCGTGGAAGCGCCTGCCACCCGCCGAGCGGCAACATCGCGTCGAGGCGCTCGTCGAGCGTGCCAAAGCCCGGCCGCCAGATGACCTCATGATGCGCAGCGAGCAGGTGAGCGAGCTGGCGCGCTCGGGCATGGATGTGGGCGCGCACACCGTTTCGCATCCGATCCTGCGCAGCATCAGCGATGCCGAGGCTGCGACGGAGATGCGCGACAGTCGTGCGAGGCTGGAAGCGCTCACAGGCGCGCCGGTCAGCACCTTCGCCTATCCCAACGGGCGGCTGGGTGACGACTACGATGCGCGTCACGCGGAGATTGCGAAGAGCGTAGGGTTCGAACTCGCGGTGAGCACCAATAGCGGGACGGCGCACGCGGGGTCCGATCCGTATCAACTGCCGCGTTTCGGTCCCTGGGCCGAGAGCGGCTGGCGGTTTGCTGCGCGCCTGCTGCGCGCGTACTGAATCGAGCGGTACGCTAGGGCTGGCCGTTCGCCGCTGCCGCGTCGGACTGCGGCGTCGCCACTGTGTCGTCCAGCGTGATGCCGGCTCGCTTGAGCTTGTTGCGCAGGCCCGGCAGCGGATAGTTCTGCGCGTAGGCTTTCTGCGCGTATTCCTTGGCCTTGTCGTAGTTCTTCAGCTCGACGTGCAACAACCCGAGGTTGTACTGCACTTCCGGATCGTTCGGCGCCAGCTCCTCGGCGCGCTGGTAGATCAGCACGGCGCGATCGAATTCCTTGATCCGGTAAACGTAGTTGCCCCAGATCATGTAGATCAACGCATCGTTCGGCGTAAAGGCGAGTGCGCGCTCGAAGTAGCAGTCGGCCGGGTAGAACTCATCCGTGTCCTTGCGGGGGTGCTTGACCTGCCAGTTCGCCATCGACTGCAGGGCACGGTGATGGTTCACGAGCTGGATGAGCGTGTAATGAATGTCGCCCGGCAACGGACCGTTGAGCCCCTTCTGCAGGCTCTCGATCTCCGGAGTGAAGTGGTAACGCTCGACGATGTTGCGCTTGTAGGTTTCGTTGGGATCGCGGTAATCGACCGGCATGCCCCAATGATTCATCTCGAGCGGCGGGCCGCAGAAGGCTCCGGCTGACGGCGCGGCGGACACCAGCAGCGCGAGCAGGGCAAGGCGAACCAGTTTGACGTTCATCGTTGTCTTCCCGGGAGCATTTACTCTAGCTCAGATCAGCCGCGCGGGCCACGCACGCCCCGGCTGTCGAGCCACAGCTCCAGCATCATCAGCACCCACAAAAACTCACCATAATACGCGGCGTGCTCGTCGCGGTGGCGGCGCATCAGACTGTCGATGTAGTCCGCCCGCACCAGGCGGCGCTCCTTCAGGGAGGCCATGCTGAGGCCCACCAGGCGCTGCAGGGCGAGGTCCTCACGCATCCAGACCCCGAAAGGGAGCCCGAAGCCGTGCTTGGGCTTGTGAATGACCTCCTGCGGCAGGAAGCCCGTGAGCGCCCGCTTGACGAAATACCGCAGCTTGCGCCCGCGCACCTTGGCATCGCCCGGGACCCTGAGCGACAGGTCGACGATCCGCTCGTCGAGCCATGGAAAGCGTACCTCGACACCCGCGAGCGCACACGCTCCCATCACCTTGCGCAGGTCGTTGTCCGCGAGCGTGAACTTCCAGTCGAGGTACAGCATGCGATCGACCTTGTCGTGTGCGCGCGGCTCCGCGAACACCGCGCGCTGCTCGACCAGCGGCAAATGCGTGTCGACCACGGACGCGAGCTCCGGATGCAGCACCGCGTCGACCGATTCGCGCGCGAGGTAGTTGTAGGTCTGCAGGCGATCGGGCAGCGGGACGTTCGCCTGGTCGACGTAGCTCCTGAGCTTGCTCACGAGCGGCCACGCCCCGAGACCGGAGGCGAAAGGCTCGATGACGTGGGAGCGCAGAGCGCGCGGCACTGTGAAGTACCATTCAAAAACCTTCTGCTTGGCATAGCGCGCGTTGCCACCAAAGAGCTCATCGCCACCATCGCCGGCGAGCAGCTGCTTCATTCCATCCTGGCGCGCGGCGAGCGCACAGAAGTAGGCCGGGATCGCGGAAGAGTTACCGAACGGCTCATCGAAGTGCACCGCGATCTTTGGCACGCCCGCGGCCACGTCCTGGGGCGTGACGTAGTACTCCTGGGCGCGAATGCCGAAATGCTTGGCCGTGATGCGTGCGTAGCCCACTTCATCGTAGCCAGCGGCGGCGAAGCCGATCGTGTACGTGCGTGCCTGGTCGGGTTTGGCGCGCGCGAGCATTCCCGCGACGGTGGAGCTGTCGATGCCACCGCTCAGGAATGCCGCCGCGTCGCCGCCGTTGCAGTGATGCGCGGTCACCGTTTCCAGGCTCGTCAGTAGTTCGTGGGCGGTCGCGCTCTCGTCGAATGCAGGCGCCGCGTCGGCGAACTCGCAATGCCAGTAACGGCGCAGCGTCAGACGTCCATCAACGAAGCTCAGCAGGTGCGCAGCCGGGAGCTTCGATACGCCCCGCGCGATCGTGCGCGGCGCCGGGATCATGTGGTGATACAGATAATCGAAAACCGCCTGTGGCTCGATCGAAAATCCGATCGATGGATGACGCGTCACGTCATCGACCGTGGCGCCGAAGGCCAGCAGGCCGTCCTCCAGGCCATAGCACATGCGCTCGACGCCCATGCGATCGACCGCGAGCAGTGCCCGGGTGCGGCTGGAATCGATCACCGCGAGCGCGAAAGTGCCGGCGAGGCGCTCGATGAGCTGTTCGCCGAATTCCACGTAGGCGGCGAGCAGCGCCTGGGCGTTGCCGTGGCGAGCCGCGGTCGCGGCGAGCGCGGGATCGAGCCACCGCGCGTGACCGCAAAGGAGTGCGGCCACGCCGCGGGTGCGATCATGTGCGACACACGCGCGCGGGCTTCCTGCGAGCACGGCGCCGGGGCGCAGCGCAACGGAGTCGCGCTGCGTGGCGTCGGCCGGGTCCGCGATTCGAGCGGCGAGTGCCTCGGCCGCGAACCCGCCGCGCGAGTCGAGCCAGCCTGCGTGATCGGTCATCGAGCTTTATTGTCGAATCGTCGTTCTTGTGGGTGCAATGTACCTGCGACGGCTTCAGTCTACTGTGATCAGTGCCTCGAAAGGTCCTTGATTTGCCTGTAAAGTATCGCGCCCAGAACGCACCGCAGAGAGCCCGCAGACGGCTCCTGGCGAGCCCCACGACGGCCCCTGGGGAAGTGGCCGCCCACGTATGACGGATCCAGTCTCATGCCTTCGGTTCAGGACCTCATCGGAATACTCAAAGACACTCTGCAGCTTGGCGAGCGCGCCCGCGGCTTTGCGGACACGACCCGCTTGCTGGGCCATGTGCCGGAGCTCGATTCGCTCGCGGTAGTCAACGTGATCACGGCGCTCGAGGAGCGCTTTGGTATCGTCGTCAACGACGACGAGATCTCGGCCGACACCTTCGAGACGGTCGGAAGCCTGCATCACTTCCTCCTGCAAAAGCTGAACGCATGACCCCGTCCGCCGCTGCGGGTACGCCCGCCGGGCGGTTTCTCCAGACGCCGCACGGTCGAATTTTCTGCCTGCATCGAGCTGCGCGCGGTGAGGCTTGTGTCGTCGTGGTGCCGCCATTTGCAGAGGAGATGAATCGCAGCCGGCGCATGTGGAGCCTGCTCGCCGCGCCACTCGCGGCCGCGGGAGTGGGGATGCTGATTCCGGATCTGCATGGCACCGGTGAAAGCGACGGTGACTTTGCGGATGCGCGCTGGAACTCATGGAATGAGGACCTGGACCTGGCCTGCCGGTTCGCGCGCGAGCAAGGCGTGCGCCGTGTCGCGTTGCTCGGCGTGCGCCTCGGCGCGCTGCTGGCGCTCGACTATTTGCGGCGCCTCGCGAGCCCCGCTAGCGCCGGCATCGCGCGACTCATTCTGTGGCAACCGGTGCTGGACGGGCGCCAGCACGTGAACCAGTTCCTGCGTCTCAAGCTGGCTGCCGGAATGCGGCAGGCCGCGGCCAAGGAGACGACCGCAAGCCTGCGTGAGCGTATCGCGCGCGGTGAGCGGCTGGAGGTCGCGGGCTACGAGCTCGCGCCGGAGTTGCTCGCGGCCATCGATGCGCTGCAGGCGCAAGCCTTGGCTCCTGCGGCGGTCGAACGCGTCGATTGGCTCGAGGTCTCCACGGCCGATCCGGCAGCTCTCACTCCGGTGAGCGAGCGCGTGATCGAGACTTGGCGGGCCGCTGGTGTGAACGTGCATGCTCGCGCAGTGCGCGGTGAGCCATTCTGGGCTCTGCAGGAAATCACGATCGCGCCTGAGCTACTCGCATTGACGCGCGACCTGGCGACGGAGGCGCTCGCGCATTGAGCGATCACCCGCAAGCGACCCGGCCCGTCGCATTCGACTGCGAGGGTGTACCGCTGCAGGGAATGCTGCATGAGGGCGCGCCCGAGGCGACGACCGGCGTCCTGGTCATCGTGGGTGGACCTCAGTATCGCGTCGGAAGTCATCGCCAGTTCGTGTTGCTGAGCCGGGCGCTGGCCGCACGGGGCTTCCCGGTCTTGCGCTTCGACCACCGCGGTTTCGGCGACAGCGGCGGCGAGCCGCGCACGTTCGAGGCCCTGGATGCCGACATCCGCGCTGCCCTCGACGCCCTTCTGCGCCTGGTGCCCGGACTACGGCGCGTGGTGATCTGGGGGCTGTGCGATGCCGCGTCGGCCGCGTTGTTCTACGCCGCGACGGATAGCCGGATCGCGGGCCTCGTGCTGCTCAATCCGTGGGTTCGGTCACAACAAACCGTCGCTCAGGCGTATCTGCGTGGCTACTACGGGCGCCGCCTGTTCGATCGGCAGGCCTGGCGCGACCTGCTCCTCGGGAACAAGAGCGTCGTGGCGGTGCTCGGTTCCTTCGCGCAACTGCTGCGCCACGCCATCAGTCCGAGCGCAGCGCCAGCCGGTACCGACTCGACCGCCGAATCAAAGAGTGTTGCGCCCGGTGACGAGACGCGCGCGGCGCTGGTGCCGCGCATGCGCCAGGGTTTCGCCGCGTTCACAGGGCCGATCCTGATCATCCTGAGCGGCGATGACATCACGGCGGCCGAATTCGTGGGCGCAACCGGATCGCGCGCCTGGCGCAGGCTTCTGCAACACTCGCGCGTGAGTCGCTGCACACTCGAGCCTGCCGATCACACATTCTCCTCGCGCGCCTGGCGCGACCAGGTGGCGGGCTGGACCGGTGACTGGCTGCAACGCTACTGGCCACAAACGGAGCGCACCCAAGCCGGGCGAACCGGAGTGAGTGCCGCGTGAGCGATCTCGAGATCCGGTTCGCCGATTCGTTGGAGGCGATGCCCGCATCGGCGCGCGAGCTCTGGCAGCGCGAAGAAGCGGGCCTGCAGTTCGATCAGACGCTCGGCTGGTGTGAGCTGTTGTCGCGTCACGCCATGGAGCGTGACGAGAGCATCCGCATCGTGAGCGCGCATCGCCCCACGGGCGAGTGCGTCGGCCTCCTGCCGCTCAAGGCAGTCGCACCGGAGGGTCCGTGGAGGCTGCGCACGGTTCGCAGCCTCGCCAACTATTACTGTTCCTTGTACGCGCCCATCATCGACTCGCGCACCGATCGCCTCGCGGTGCTGAGCGCGCTGCTCGACGCCGTGGATCGGCTGGGCGTCGATGCGCTCGACCTCAATCCGCTGGCGGACGAGCCGGGCGGGGCGGTCGCGATCGCCACTGCACTCGGAGATCTCGGCTGGCGCACGGAGCGCTATTTCCGCTTCGGCAACTGGTACCTGGAGGTCGCCGGACGCAAGTTCGCCGATTACTTCGCAGCGCTGCCGTCACAACTTCGCAATACCGTCACTCGCAAGGAGAAGAAGCTGCGCCAGCAGGCAGATCTGTCGATCACGATCGCACAGACGTCCGCGGAGGCGCAGACGGCGCTCGCGGGTTATCAGCGGATCTATGCCGCGAGCTGGAAACACCCGGAACCGCATCCGAATTTCGTGCCGGCGCTGGTCGAGCATCTGGCGCAGCGCGGCTGGCTGCGCATGGGACTCGTGCAGGTCGGCACCGAGCCCGTCGCCGCGCAGATCTGGAGTTGCAAGGACGGCGTGGTCGCGATTTTCAAGCTGGCGTATGACGAGCGCTTCGCGCAGCTTTCCGCAGGCTCCGTGCTGACAGCGCAGCTGATGCGGCATGTGATCGATGTCGATCACGCCGCGGTGGTCGACTATCTCACCGGTGATGACGCCTACAAGCGCGACTGGATGTCACATCGTCGCGAGCGAGTGGGCGTACGTGCGCTGCGCGCGGCGAGCTGGCGCGCACGCGCCGAGATCATCTCGAGCTCGATCGCGCGCGCCGTCAAACCGATTTGGCGCGCGGTCACTTCGTTGCGGCGCAAGCCGCATAGTCGCCACTCACCGACAGCACCAAACACTTGAATCCCCGAGCAGACACGTTGTGCGACTGAGCGCACGTCTGCCATCTGCGACAATTACCTGCATTAATCACCTGAGCCCGCTGATCGATTGCGGCGCTAATCAATTCAATTCTAAGAGGTTCCACGGATGTGGCCTGGAACTTGCTGCTACTCACGTCAGCGAGCGGCAGGGCGGGGGAAATTCGCACCGTGCGGCTGCTCATTCTTTCGCATTGAGTGTCTCCGGCGCGTTAGGCAAACTTGAGCACAACTGTAAAGGGCAAACCCGTCGAAAGGCGGGGACGCAAAGCTTCCGGTCTACGGGAATTCGTTCCTAGGACAGCGGGGTTGCCAGGACCACGGTCCGACACGTGTCGGGCTGGTGACGCCTCAGCATCGCATCGTCCGCTTCTCTCCCGATCCGGAAACCCTTGGTCAGTGCGTGGAATGCGTTGGCACACGCTTGGTGCGACCACGATTCAGCTGTAACCGGGACTACGGGGCGGGGAGTATGAACAGACACATGTTGGTTCGCATCGCGGGCGCGCTGCTGCTCGCAGGCCAATGGTCGTTGGCCGGGGCCTCGGCGCTGTCCGACGCCGCCGCAGCGCTGCAACCCGGCCAATGGGTGCAACTCAGCACACAGAACTTCAACTCGCAGCTGCTGGTCGACGGCGACTACGACGTCTTCTATTACTCGGAGGACATGACCTGGGATCCCGTGACACGCCAGATCCTGCTCGTCGGCGGCGGTCATGCGAATGACGCGGAGTTCCTGCGTTACAACGAAGCGACCAATACCTGGTCGCGCACCAAGCCCACCGGTGGCTTCTGGCACGGCAACTTTTCACACGCCTACGATCACAACGCGATCATCCCGTCGCTCGGCAAGTTCTTCCACCGCCAACCCGCCTTCGATCCGAGCGATCGCATCGAGATCTACGACATCCCGACCGGTGTGTGGTCGCGCTCCGCGGCGATGCCCGAACGCCCCGGCTGCTGTGGCGGCCTTGAATATTTCCCCGAGCTCAACGGCCTGATCCTCGCCAATGGCGATGCCGGCGTCCTGTTCTACGACCCGGTCTCGAACAGCTGGCAGAACATCTCGGGCGCGTCCTGGGGCGACTATCACAACTTCGCCGAGTACAGCCCCGTTCACAAGACGATGATCTTCGGCGGCGGCGAGACTTCGGGAACGAACGCGATCTTCCGCATGAACGCCAACCGCCAGATCACGCGGTTGAGCAATGCGCCCGGACACATGGGCATCACGCATTCGATCGTGACCACCGATCCCAACAGCGGCAACCACCTCGTCTTTTTCAACAGCTCCTTCTACGAATTCAATCCCGCTACCGACACGTGGCGGCTGCAAAGCGGGGATGCGCCGTGGAACGGCGGCGTGTTCGGCACGGTGGCGACGCCCATTTCGACCTACGGCGTGGTGATGTTCGCGCACTACGGCGGCGCCAACGATGCACGTGTCTATCTTTATCGTCACAGCCCTGGCAGCGGCACGACCGTGCCAACCGTGACGCTCGGCGCCAACCCTACCTCGGTCGCGAGCGGCGCCACCACGACCCTGACATGGTCAAGCACTGACGCGACCGGCTGTACGGCCAGCGGCGGTTGGACCGGCGCACGCGCGACCAGCGGCAGCGAAACGAGCGCCGCACTGACCGCAAACACGACTTTTACCTTGACCTGTACGAACGGGCAGGGCGGCAGCACCAGCCGCTCGGTGACCGTCACGGTCGCGCCGGCGACGCCGCCACCTGCTGCGAATTTTTCCGCGAGCCCCGTCTCAGTGGCGGTCGGAGGCTCCAGCACCCTGAGTTGGACCACTACCAACGCGACCAGCTGCACTGGCAGCGGCGCGTGGTCGGGTAACAAATCCGTTCCCAATGGCAGCCAGAGCGTCGGGCCGATCAACGCCGCTTCGACGTATAATCTGTCGTGCACCGGTGCGGGCGGTTCGACGCAACGCTCGGTCACCGTCAGTATTCTGCCGGCGCCGACGCTGTCGTTCAGCGCCAACCCGACATCGGTTCAGGCTGGCGTCCGCTCGACGCTCACCTGGAACTCGCAGAACGCGACCGGCTGCAGCGCCTCCGGCGGCTGGGCAGGTAACAAGCCGGCCTCAGGCTCGGAGCAATCGCCCATCATCAATGCGACCGCCACCTTCAATCTCACCTGCACGGGTGCAGGCGGCTCGACCGGTCAATCGGTTACGGTGACGGTGAATGCGAATCCGCCGCCCCCGCCCGTGCCCACGGTCACGTTGAACGCCTCGCCCGCATCGGTGAGCGTCAATGGGACCTCGACCCTGTCATGGTCGTCGACCAACGCGGCTGGGTGCGCCGCCTCCGGCGCCTGGAGCGGCTCGAGGGCGGCCTCGGGCAGCGAACCGACCACAGCACTCACGAACACGTCGACCTTCACGCTGACGTGCAGCGGCACGGGCGGGACCAGCAACCCGCGAAGCGTCACGGTCACCGTGACCCCGGGCGGCGGCGGTGGTGGTGGTGGCGGTGGCGGCGACGCGGAGACGCAGGAATCCGGCGGCGGCAGCCTTGACCTGCTTCTGCTTGCGATGGGTGCGCTCCTGCTCGGTGCTCGTCTACTCCGAACGCGCCTGGCGCGGTTCGCGAGCTCGCGCGTTGCGCTCATACCGGCCGCACTGCTGACGATATCGGCGACGCTGACTGCGCACGCCGCGGACCTCACCAACGTGACGGTCGTCAGCACCAGCGGCAGTTCGCAGACCAATGTTCCCGTCACTTTCGGCCACGTCTTCAAACCGGGTGACGTGCCCGCGAACGCGAGCATCGGCGCGCGCGCTGGCAGCAACGCGATCGCGCTCCAGGTCGACAGGAAAGCCACTCATCCCGACGGCAGCCTGCGTCACGCGGTGCTGTCGCTGGTCATGCCCTCGATGGGCGCGAACGCCTCGCAAGCCCTCACGCTCACCAATACCGGTAGCGCACCTCCGGGTGGCGCGATCACGGCGGCGAGCCTGCTCGCCACGAGCTTCGACACCACCATCAATCTCGACATCGGCGGCACGGCCTACAGTGCCGCCGCGCGCGACCTGCTGGCCGGTTCTCCAGCAACCTGGCTCTCCGGCCCTGTCGCTACCGAGTTCTTGCTCAGCGGTCCGGTGCGGACATCGTCCGGCACGGCGCACCCGCATCTGCAAGCACGCTTTCATGTGCGCGCCTACCAGGGGCTGCAGTCGGTGCGCGTCGAAGCGGTTCTCGAGAACGATTGGGCCTTCGAGACCGGCCCGCGCAACTACACCTACAACGTCACCGTAAACGTCGCCGGCCGTGGCGCCGTCTACACGCAGAATTCCGTCAATCACTACCGGCAGAGCCGCTGGCGGCGGGTCGTGTGGTGGGGAGCGGTCCCCTCCTTCACGGTCAGGCACGACAGCGCCTACCTGATGGCGACCCGCGCGGTGCCTTCATATGACACGCGCGTGCAAGTCACCAGCGGGGCAATGAATGGCTGGGTCAGCGGACTCGGGACAAACCCGGGCGTGATGTCGATCGGTGCGCTGGAGCCGAACATGCCCTCTCCGGGTGGGCGCTTCGAGATCGCGCCGCTGCCTGCGTTCCAGGCGGGCTACATCCTGAGCCAGGACGATCGGGCGCGACGCGTGACGATCGGTTATGGCGAGCAGGCCGGCGCCTGGCCGATGCACTACCGCGACAAGACCACAGACCACCCGATCTCGATCGATACCTTTCCGAACGCGACCATCCTCGGCGCGAGCGGCATTTTTGGAAACTTCCCGGCCTGCGGCGGCACTTGCAGCACCAACGGCCTGCTGCCCGAGGCTTCGCATCATCCGACACTCGCCTACCTGCCGTACCTGATCACGGGCGACTACTACCTCATGGAAGAGGTGGTGTTCTGGGGCAACTGGGTTCTGTTCTACGGCGAATCCGGGCGCCACGGCGGCTCGCAGGGCTTGTTGGTGTGGGACCAGGTGCGCGGACAGGCGTGGATGCTGCGCACGCTCGCGCAGGCGGCGTACGCCGCTCCCGATGCTCATCCGCTCAAGAACTATCTCGAGCAGAAGCTGCAGAACAACATCACGTATTACCGCAACAACTGGGTGGACTCGAATCCGCTCGGCTACCTCACCAACACGGGCGCCGCCTCCTGGCTCGGACTCGACAACTGGATCGCGAGCTGGATGGATGACTTCCTGACCTGGACCTTCGGACACATCGTCGCGCTCGGCTTCAGCGAGGCGCAGCCCGTGCTCGCCTGGAAAGCCAAGTTCCCGGTCGGTCGACTCACCGATCCCGGCATGTGCTGGGTGCTCGCGTCGAGTTACTGGCCCTATGTGCGCGGTGATCGATACGCGGGCGGATCCAACGCGTTCGTGACCACCTGGACCGCGTGGCGGCGCAACGTAATTTTTGGTTGGGACGACGACGCGCTGCGGGGCACCAACTCCATCGGAGGTCGCGAGCAGGAACTGTTCGACTCGCAGTGTGGCTCGTCACAGATGGCGAGCATTCTCGGCATCGGCCAGGGCCAGATGATCGGATGGGACGGCGCGGACGCCTATCCAGCGAACATTCAGGCGGCCGCCGCGGTGGCGGTGGAGGCGGGTGCTGCGAATGCGCAGCAGGCGTTCAACGTTCTGACCTCGCGCGGCGGATATCCCCTAAACGATTACGGAGACGCGCCGCAATGGGCAGTTTGGCCATCAACTGCCACGGCGAGTCTTCCAGCGGTCCAAATCAGCGCCAACCCGACGGCGGTAACAAGCGGGCAAACCAGCACTCTGACGTGGAATGCGAGCAACGCGACCTCGTGTACCGCGTCCGGTGGCTGGGCGGGCAACAAGGCGTTGTCCGGATCCGAAACGACCGCCGCCATCATGGCGACGACGACCTACACGCTCACGTGCACCAATGCGAGCGGTAACAGCAGCGCTGCCGCGACGGTCACGCTGCAGACAGCGCCCGCACCGACCCTGACGCTCACCGCCGCTCCGACTTCCGTCATGTCAGGCGGCAGCTCGACACTGACCTGGTCGAGCGCGAACACGACCTCGTGCACGGCTTCAGGCGGATGGACCGGTGCCAGGGCGACGTCCGGAAACCAGGTGATCAACAACATCACCGCGACGACCACGTACACGCTGCAATGCACGGGCGCGGGCGGAAACATCTCGCGTAACGCGCAGGTGACCGTCAGCGCCAATCCGGCCCCCACGCTCACGCTCACTGCCAACCCCACGGCAGTCATGCCGGGCGGCAATTCGACGCTCACCTGGTCGAGCGCCAACACGACGTCGTGCACGGCCTCGGGCGGCTGGACGGGCACCAAGGCGACCTCGGGCAACCAGGTGATCGGCAACATCACGGCGACCGCCACGTACTCACTGCAATGCACCGGCGCGGGCGGAAACATCTCCCGCAGCGCGCAGGTGACGGTCAGCAACAACCCGCCGCCAGCGCCCACCGTCAATCTGAGTGCGAGCCCGACGTCGGTCGCGGTCAACGACAGTGCGATGCTCAACTGGACGTCGACCAACGCAACGTCGTGCACGGCTTCAGGCGCCTGGACCGGCACGAAAGCGGCCCAGGGCAGCGAATCGACCGGAGCCTTGAGCAATACCGCCACCTACTCGCTCAGCTGTACGGGTGCCGGTGGCACCGCCAGCGACAGCGTCACCGTGACCGTGACGCCCGGAGGCGGTGGCGGGGGCGGCTCTGACGATGACAGTTCCGGCGGTGGATCGCTCGGCTGGATGAGCCTCGCACTGCTGCTCGCGCTCTCGCTGGCGAGGCGCGGGGCGCGAATCCTTGCGAACGCGAGAGTCGCTTACGATGCGCTCGCGCGACGCCACGTGCTGCGCGCCGCGGCCGCGGGACTCACCGTTTCGGCGCTGGTGCTCACTGGCTGCAGCAGCAGCGGCGAAGAGGAGGAGCCCTCGACACAGGCGCCCACGCTGTCCTTGAGCGCCAATCCCATGTCGGTCGCGATGGGAGGCAGCACCCAGCTCACCTGGTCGTCAACCGATGCCACCTCGTGCACGGGCTCGGGAGACTGGAGCGGCACCGTTGCGCCGTCCGGCACGCAGACGATCAACAACATCACCAGCAACAAGACGTTCTCCGCGCAATGCTCGGGACCGGGCGGGACGAGCGCGATGCAGAGCGTGACGGTGACTGTATCGGGCACGCCGGCGCCCACGGTGACACTCAGCGCCAATCCGACCACGGTCAACAGTGGCGGCAGCACGCAGCTCACGTGGTCGTCGACGAATGCCACCGCGTGCACGGCTTCGGGCGGCTGGAGCGGCGCCAAGATTCCTTCGGGCAACCAGACGATCAGCAACCTCACCGCGACGACGCAATTCGCGTTGCAGTGCTCCGGCGCGGGCGGCAACAGTGCCGTGCAGACCGTGACGGTCACCGTGAACGGTGCACCGCCGCCGCCGGTGCCGACGCTGACGTTCAGCGGCAATCCGACCACGGTCATGAGCGGCGGCAGCTCGATGCTCAGCTGGTCCTCGACGAACGCCACGACCTGTACCGCGTCCGGTGCATGGAGCGGCCCACGCGACACCACCGGCACGCAGAACCTGACCAATCTCACCGCGACGGCGACCTACAGCCTCCGGTGCACGGGCGCGGGCGGCAACAGCCCGCTGCGCAACGTCACGATTACGGTGACGCCGCTACCCGCCCCAACGCTCTCGCTGAGTGCGAATCCGGCCACGATCAACTCGGGTCAGCAGAGCGTGCTCACCTGGAACACTTCGAACGTCACAGCTTGCACGGCCTCGGGCGGCTGGAGCGGCGCGAAGAACGTCAACGGTAGCGAGACGGTGGGACCGCTCACGCAGACCACCACGTACACACTGAGCTGCACAGGCACCGGTGGCAGCGTCAACCGCAACGCCACCGTGACCGTGAACGGCGGCAGCGAATCGGTACAGGGTTCGGTGGATTCGAGTTACATCGATCGTTTCGGCGACAACCGCATCTACGTGTTCAACGGCACCGTGACGCCCGATGACTATGACGGCGACTCAGGCGACCCGATCACCACGATTCCAGTGACGCAGAACGCGAACGCATGCACGTTCCGGTACGGCGGCGGCAATCTCGCCAACGGCACCTATACGATCGCGTTCACGCAGGACGCGGCCTTGGACGTGCCCGGGCAGGCCAACACGCTCGTGTTCGCCGGTACCCGGCAGGTGACCGTGGCCTCCGGCGGAGTGACGTCCGATTTCCGTCCGAGCGGCATCCTGACCGTCGGGCCGGGCAGGCAGTTCGCGACGTTGCGCGATGCGCAGCTTGCGGCCACCGAGGGCGCGGTGATCGAGATCGATGCCGGCACGTACACGGATGACGTGACCGTGTGGCGGCAGAACCGCGTCACGATCCGCGGCGTAGGCGGAGGGCGCGCGCACATCGCGGGCAACCGCGTCATTCCGTTCGAGAGCGGCAACGATCGCAACAACGGCATGGGCCTGATGGTCATCCGCGGCACCGGTATCACGGTGGAGAACATCGAGTTCTCGGGCGCGCGGGTCACGGACGAGAACGGCGCCGGCATCCGCAACCAGGGCCGCGATCTCACGATCTGCAATGGCTACCACCACGACAACGAGGACGGCTATCTCGGCGAGGCGCTGGGGACGCTCCTGGTCGAGTACAGCGAGTTCTCCTTCAACGGCGAGTGCCCGTCGGGCGGCTGCAACCACAACCTGTACATCGACGGCGGCGACCGGCTGATCTTCCGCCACAACTACTCGCACCACTCGATCATCGGCCACAACCTCAAGACGCGCGCGGCCGAGAACCACATCCTCTACAACCGCCTCATGGACGAGCAGACGGGGAGTTCCAGCTACAACATCGACGTACCGAACGGCGGGCTCACCTTCGTGATCGGCAACCTGATCCAGCAGGGACCGCAGACCGACAACTCCTCGATGCTCAACTACGGCACCGAAGGACTCTCCGGTGGACGCACGCATGAGCTCTATATCGTCAACAACACTTTCGTGAACGACGCGGGCTTTGGCGGCTTCACGCAGGTGCAGGGCGGCACGAGCCTGGTGCGCGTGATCAACAACCTGTTCGTAGGCCCGGGCTCGTTGCCGGGAGGTTCGCTCACGACCAATCTGCTCACCAATTCGCCTGGCCTGGTGAACGAGGCCGGCTTCGACTATCACCTGACCGCGACCTCACCGGCGCGTGACGCCGGAACTGCGCCCGGCAGCGCGCGGGGTCAGGACCTGACACCCATCTACCAATATGTGCACAAGGCACAACGGGAGGCGAGGCCCACCGAAAGCGGTATCGACATCGGCGCCTATGAGTACGCGCCATGAGCGCGCGCCAACAGGGAGTCACAATGAAGGATCGCTCATACCGCCGCCTCATCGCATGGGCCATCACACCGTTCCTCGCGTGCGCCATGCTCACGGCCGCGCAAGGTGCGAACCTGACGACCGCGCGCATCGTCAGCTCGAGTGGCAGCGCGCAGAGCAACGTGCCGGTGACCTTCGGCCAGGTGTTCAAGCCGGGTGACGTACCGGCGAGCGCCACCGTTGGCGGCCAGATTGGCGGCACCAACCTGAGCCTGCAGGTCGACAAGAAGGCGACCCATCGCGACGGGAGCTTGCGGCACGCAGTGATCACGGCGATCGTTCCTTCGCTCGCCGCCAACGGCACGCAGACACTGACACTCAACAATACCGGCACCGCACCCGGAGGCGGCGCCATCGCGCTCAGCTCGCTCCTCGCGACCAGCTTCGACACGAGCATCTCGCTCAACATCGGCGGTACGGTCTACTCCGCGTCGGCGCGCGACCTTCTTTCCTCGGGAACCCCGCCGACCTGGCTTTCGGGACCGTTGTCGACCGAATGGCTGGTCAGCGCACCAGTGCGCGCGGGCGGCACTGCCCACCCGCACCTGCAGGCGCGTTTCCATGTGCGTGCCTACCAGGGGCTCGGCGCTGTGCGTGTCGAAGTCGTGGTCGAAAACAACTGGGCGCGCGAGACCGGCCCGCGCAACTACACCTACAACGCCTCGATCGACGTCGCCGGGCGCGGCGCGGTCTTCACCGAGAACAACACCGAGCACTATCGCCAGAGCCGCTGTCGACGCGTGGTGTGGTGGGGCATGACACCCGCGGTCGACGTGGCGCACGACGGCAACTATCTCGCGGCGACGCGCGCGGTGCCCAACTACGACCCGCGCATCACGATGGCGTCCTTTCAACTCGACACGTTCGTTTCCGAGTTCAACGCCAACTCGGACCTCATGGGCATCGGCAATCTGCAGCCGTACATGCCTTCACCCGGCGGGCGCAACGCCATTGGTCCGCTCCCCGCGTGGGCGGCGGCGTACATCATCTCGGACGACCTGCGCGCCAAGCGCGTCGTCGTGGGCTACGGCCAGCAGGCTGGCGCCTGGCCGATGCACTATCGCGAGAAATCGACCGATCTACCCCTCTCGATCGACCAGTTTCCGAACGCGACGATCATCGGCGACACGAATTTCTTCCCGGCGTGCGGCGGCACCTGCACCTCGCCGTATACACCGGAGGCATCGCACCATCCATCGATCTTCTACCTGCCTTACCTCATTACGGGCGACTACTACCTGATGGAGGAGCTCGCGTTCTGGGCGAACTGGGTGCTCTTCTACGGGCCCGCCGACCGGCACGGCGGCGCGCAGGGATTGGTGGTATGGGATCAGGTCCGCGGCCAGGCCTGGGCGCTGCGCACGCTCGCGCAAGGCGCAT
>DATFEQ010000049.1:0-23728 GCA_035250905.1 Steroidobacteraceae bacterium | reverse complement strand
TCCCAGGCTGTAGGCGATCAGGCGCTCGTTGTAGTACTCGAGCGCGCGCGCCACGTGCGGCCCGTGCCCGAGCACCAGGTCGGCTCCCGCATCGACCACGGCATGCGCGAACGCGACCACGTTGCCGCGCGCTTCCCCGTGATAGGTCTCCTCGGCGAAGGGCAGGGTGGCGGCATCTGCGCCTTCGGCACCGCCGTGGAACGACACCAGCACGAGGTCGTGGCGGCCCGCGAGCTCCGCGACCAGCGCCGCGGCGTGGGCATAATCGTTGAGCGCATGCGCACCGATATTGGGCGCGAACGCAATGAGCGCGACACGCAGTCCCGCGACTTCCCAGCTCGCCACATCCCCTTCGCGCCCGGAATGGCGGATGCCGACCGACTCGAGCGCCAGCATGCCGGAGGTGCGACCCTCCTCGCCGAAGTCGTGGGCATGATTGTTGGCAAGGCTCATCACGTCGAAACCGGCCGCGGCCAGATGCTGTGCATAGCGCGTGGGCGAGCGGAACAGGTGACACACGCTCGCGTCCTTGCATTCCTTCACGGGCTCGCCGCCGTCCATCAGCACGCCTTCGAGGTTGCCAAACGCGATGCCCGCGGCCGCCAGGATCGGCGTGACCTCGGCGAGGAAACCGACGCCATCGTCGTCGGGCAGGATGTTCTTCGGAAAATCCGTGCCCAGCATGATGTCGCCGGCGGCTGCGATCGTGAGCGTGGTGGCGCGCGGCGCTACGGTCGCATCCGGTGGGATCGTCGACTCGGCCGGTGGCTCGGCTGCGGGCACCGGCGGCGCAGCGGGCTGCTCGACCGGAGTCGACGGCGATGGAGCGGGCGGCCTGGCGCTGCAGGCCGCGATCGTGAGCAGGGCCGCGGCGATGAAGAGGGGAAATGGGGTCAGATTTATTTTCCGACTCCAGTCGCGAGCACCACCGGAAAACAAATCTGACCCCATTTCCCCTATTCGCCCACCTTGATCACCAGCGCGTCGATGTCCGCCTGGCGCAACCGCGCGCGCGTGCGATTGAGCTCGGCGAGATCGCTGATCGGCCCGATGCGCACGCGGTGCCAGGTATCGTTGTCGACCGACACGCGCTGGATCTTCGACTCGATGCCCTGCAGCGCGAGCTGTGCGCGCACGCGATCGGCGTCGGCAAAATTGCGATAGGAGCCCGCCTGCAGCATGTACGCGCCGGGCTTCTCGATCGGCGCGACGCGCGCGCCCGAGCCCTCGACCTTTTCCCGCTCCGGCACCACTACCTCGAACTTGGGCAGCATCTCGTAGAAGTCGAACTGCCGGCCGGTGTCTTCGGCGGCTTCCTCGTCCGCAGAGCTGGGGCGAGCCGACGCTTCGGGCCTGACCGCAGGAGTGGTCGGGCGCCGGTCGTAGATGTAGATGGCCGCGGCCACTCCGAGGCCAACCGCCAGGCCGACGAGGAAGCCCGCGCTCCCCGACATGCCGGAGCCCGCGCGCCGGCCGCGGGTGTTCTTGTAGTCGCGCGACATGGTTCGTTACATCGACTCGGGCGCCGAGACTCCGAGCAGCTCGAGGCCGTTGCGCACCACCTGCTGCAAGCCGAGCGCCAGCGTCAGGCGCGCGTTGCGCAGCTCGGGCTCGGTCACCAGGATCTTGTGGGCGTCGTAGTTGGTGTGAAAGTCGTTCGCCAGATCGCGCAGGTAATGGACGAGGAGATGCGGCGCGCGGTTGTAGGCTGCGTTCTGCAGCACTTCCGGGTAGCTGCTGAGACTCTTGAGCAATGCGGTTTCCTGCGCGGCGGTCAGCAACCCCAGATTCGTCCGCCCCGACTGCGCGTCGTAGCTCAGGCCGCGCTCGCGCAACTCCTTCATGACGCTCGCCACGCGTGCGTGAGCGTACTGGATGTAGAACACAGGGTTGTCCTTGGAGCGCGACTTGGCGAGCTCGAGATCGAAATCGAGGTGCTGGTCGTTGCTGCGCATGAGATAGAACAGGCGACAGGCGTCGTTACCGACCTCCTCGCGCAGCTGGCGCAAGGTCACGAACTGGCCTTCGCGCTTGCCCATGGCCAGCTTTTCCTGGCCGCGATAGAGATTCACCAGCT
The DNA here is from genome assembly GCA_035250905.1 of Steroidobacteraceae bacterium. GTDB lineage: Bacteria > Pseudomonadota > Gammaproteobacteria > Steroidobacterales > Steroidobacteraceae > DATBVX01. The sequence continues at coordinate 21,651 of DATFEQ010000049.1, read as the reverse complement.
GGATCAGCACGACCTCCAGGCAATCCGCTGGCTGTCCCATCGCCACCAGCCCGGCGCGCACGCGTGCAACGTAGCCGTGATGGTCCGCGCCGAGCACGTCGATCAACTGCTCGAAGCCGCGCACCCGCTTGTCCAGGTGATAGGCAATATCGGAGGCAAAGTAGGTCTTCAGGCCGTTCTCGCGCACCACCACCCGGTCCTCGTCATCGCCGAAGGCGCTGGCACGGAACCAGAGCGCGCCGTCCTTCGTGTATACGTGCCCCTCGGCGCGCAGGCGTTCGAGCGCGCGATCGATGGCACCGCTCGCCACGAACGAGCGCTCGGAGTACCAGTTCTCGAACTCGACGCCGAACTCGCGCAGGTCGGCGCGTATCTCGGCCAGCATGCGCTGCAACGAGAACGCCAGCACGCGATCGAACGCTTCCGTGCCGAGGAGCTCCCGGGAGCGCCCGATGAGCGCATCGACGTGACTGTCCTTGTCGCCTGCGGGCGCATCGGCCGGCAGGTCGCCGAAAACGCGCTGGGCCGGGAAATGCAAGCCGCGTTGCTCGACCTCGAACAACTCCTGCGCGATCGGGCGCAGATAGTCGCCGCGGTAGCCGTTGCTCGGGAACGCGAGCGTCTCACCGCACAGCTCGAGATATCTGAGCCACACACTCACGGCGAGGATGTCGACCTGGCGCCCGGCGTCGTTCACGTAGTACTCGCGCTCGACTGCAAAGCCCATCGCGCTCATCAGGCTCGCGACGCTCGCGCCGTACGCGGCCAGACGTCCATGGCCGACGTGCAGCGGTCCCGTCGGGTTCGCGGACACGAATTCCACCAGCACCCGCGTGCCACCGCCCGCGTCGGAACGACCGTAGGCGGCGCCTTGCGCCAGGATCCGCTCGAGCTCCGCGGCGTAGGCGGCAGCCGCGACATGAAAATTGATGAATCCGGCGCCCGCGACCTCGGCGCGCGCGATCAGGGGCGAGGCCGGGAGCGCCGCCAGGATGGCCTGCGCGAGCTCGCGCGGATTGCGTCGCGCGGCCTTGGCGACCTTGAGCGCGATGCTGGACGCGAAATCGCCATGCGCCGCATCGCGCGTGCGCTCGATCTCGATGGGCGGCAGGGGATCCGGCAGCGTGCCCGCCGGGAGCGTGGCGAGGCCACGCCGGATCAGTTCGACGATCTGTTCTTTCAAAGTCCGTTGCCCGGGCGATCCAAGGCGCGCCAGTCTACCTGAACCACGTCAACCGAACTGTCGGGGCGGCGTTGTGTCGAAGCCCGGGTTCCCAATCTTCCGGAGATGTCGCATGAAATCCGCCTGGATCATCGCCGCCGTGTTCCTTCCCCTGGCGCTCTCGGCCGGAGAGCAGGGCAAGGAATCCGGCCAGCACTTCGACCGCATCGATACCGATCACGACGGCGTGATCTCGTCCGCGGAGGCCAACGCCAATTCCCCGCGCCTCGCGCAAAGCTTCGCCGCCCTGGACACGGACAAGAACGGCAGCCTGTCGCGCGCGGAGCTCGAGCAGCATGCGCAGCACAAGCGTCGCGAGATGCACGATCGGATGGAGGAGAAGTTCAAAGCGGCCGACGCCAATGGCGACGGGCAGCTCTCCACCGAGGAGGCGCAAGGCATGCCGCGCATCGGCAATGACTTTGCCGCGATCGATGCGAACCAGGATGGCCTGGTCAGCCGCGACGAGCTGCGCGCGCGCGCCGAAGCGAAGCACAAGGAGCACATGGAACGCCACGGCGACCAGCACGGCCACGACCAGGACGACGACCACAAGCACGGCGACGACAAGCCGCAATAGCGCCGGCTACATCAGGTCCTGGGGGTCGACGTCGAGCGACCAGTGCAGCCCGCGGCGTGGCTTGAGCGCCTCGACCGCGGGAATCCAGCGCGCCAGGAATCGCTGCAGCACGCCCCTGGAGGCGCTCTGCGCCAGCAGTTGCGCGTGATGGCGCCCCGCGCGGCGCGGCATCGACGCGGGCAGCGGCCCAAACAGCTCTACGGCGTCGCGGTGCGCGAGGGCACGCGCTTGCTCGAGGAACTCGAGCGGAGCACTGGCATCGCGCGCGTCGGCGCGCAGCAGCGCGAGCCGCGAGAATGGCGGCCAATGAGCCTGCGCACGCTCCTCCAGCGCGGCGGGCGCAAAGCCCTCGTACCCGCGCTCGAGCAGGCTCTTGAGCAGGGGATGCTCCGGGAATTCCGTCTGTACCAGCACCTCGCCGGGGCGTGACGCGCGGCCGGCGCGCCCGGCCACCTGCAAGAGCGTCTGCGCGAGGCGCTCGCTCGCGCGGAAGTCGGCGCTGAACAGTCCCTGGTCGGCATTCACGATCACGACCAGCGTGACGTCGGGAAAATCGTGGCCCTTCGCGAGCATTTGCGTACCGATGAGGATGCGCGCCTCGCCGCTCGAGACGCGGCCGAGCAGCGTTTGCAGTTCACCGCGGCGCCGCACGGCGTCGCGATCGATGCGTACGACCTCGACGCCGGGGAAGCGGTCGTGCAGAAGATCCTCCACGCGTTCCGTTCCCTGGCCCACCGGCTTCACTTCGTGGCCGCACTGTGGGCACGCGAGCGGCATCGGCTCGTAGGCGCCACAGTGATGGCAGCGTAGCCGCTGCGTGCGCAGGTGCACCGTGAGCCGCGCATCGCACGCGCGGCACGGCGCAATCCAGCCGCAGCCGGGACAGAAGAGCGTCGGCGCGTAGCCGCGGCGATTGAGAAAGACGAGCACCTGCCCCTCCGCGGCGAGGTGGCGGGTGATCGCCTCGAGACTGGGGGTGGCGAGACCGGAGCTCGCCGCGTGATGGCGCAGGTCGATTACGCCCACGCGCGGGTGTCTGGCCGCACCCGGCCGCTCCGGCAGCTCGAGCCGGCGGTACCGTTGTGCACGAACATTCTCGAGCGATTCGAGCGAAGGCGTCGCCGACCCCAGGATCACCGGCACGCCGAGCCGCTGAGCGCGCACCACCGCCAGGTCGCGCGCGGAATAACGGAAGCCCTCCTGCTGCTTGTACGAGGGGTCGTGCTCCTCGTCGACGATGACGACGCCGGGACGGGCGAGCGGCGCAAACACCGCGGAGCGGGTGCCAATGATGATGGCGGCCTCACCGCTGCGCGCGCGACGCCACGCGACCGCGCGCTCGCCCTCGCTCAGACCCGAGTGCAGCACCGCCATCGGGACGGCGAAGCGTTCACGGAATCGCCCCACGAGCTGCGGGGTGAGTGCAATCTCGGGCACCAGCACGAGCGCCTGCCGGTGGGTGCGCAACAGCTCCTCCACGAACCGCAGGTACACCTCGGTCTTGCCGCTGCCGGTTATGCCGTGCAGCAACCAGGCCGCGAACTCGCCGCGTGCTTGCGTCAACGCGGCCAGCACAGCGGTCTGTGCATCGGTGAGGACAGGACCTGCGGTCGCGGTGACCACAGCGGGTTCGGTCACCGCCGGGGCCACGGTGACGAGCTCCGCCCAGCCGCGCGCCTGGACCTGGCGTAGCGCGTCGCGCCAGCTGGGTCCAACGGTCGCGAGCGCCTCTTCGGACGCCGCGCCTGCCTGCAGCCGCTCGATCAGCGCCCGCTGTCGGGGCGCGCGGCGTCCCAGGGCGGCCATCGCCTGCTCCTCGCCGGCAGGCGTGAGGCGCCAGCGCCGTTCGAGCACCACAGCAGGCGCACCGCCTCGCAGCGCCACCGGCAGCGCCGCGGCCAGCACTTCGCCGAGCGGATGGTGATAGTAGTCGGCGGCCCACAGCAGGAACCCGAGCAACTCCGCATCGAGCACCGGCTCGCGATCGAGGACCTCGAGCGCGCGCTTGAGCTTTGCGACGGGCAGATCCGAGTGCGCGGCCACCTCGATGAGCACGCCGACCAAGCGGCGCCGGCCAAAGGGCACGCGCACGCGCACACCTGCGTGGAGCGCGGCGGGATCGCAACCGTCGGGGGCGAGGAACTCGAATGCGCGTCGCAGCGGCACGTCGAGTGCGATGCGAAGGATCGCCGACATCAGGCGCTCACCAGCCTCCGCCTGTCCACAGAAGCTGTGGGTAACTCTGTGGAGGAGTTGGGGCGAAACGGGCTAAGTAAGCGTCCAGCATCGACCTCGCGTTTGTTTGGTGAAATTTTGAGCGCGCCCCAGCGGCTGCGGGATCAAGGTGTTAGGACCGACCCGGCGATGGCGACCCGACCGGTCACGAAAATGTCATATCGCGCCACCGAAGGTGTGCGTAAGCCAATGATTCGGGTGACTTTGTCTTTCGCGCCGCGTCGTCAACCGTTCCCGGGCCGCGACGTTATAACTGGCACAGCGCGCGGCGTCGATAAGATCGCGCGCGCGTGAAATCGGATCTCACCGGGAGGATCCTCAAGCGTATGTCCGCCTCTGTTACGCTGCCGGCCGCTGTGGCGATGCTCCTCGCCGGGGAACCCGCGAGAAGCCCCGAGGAGGCTGTCCTGGATCAGTCGCGCGAGCTGGATCGGTTCCTGGCGAGCGTCGAGCGGCGCGCGTTCAAGATCGCCCAGATCGCCATCCGCGACATCGACGAGGCGCTCGACATCGTCCAGGACGCGATGATGCAGCTCGCTCGCCGCTATGGCGCGCGGCCGAGCGAGGAATGGGGACCGCTGTTCTACCGGATCCTCCACAACCGGATCCGCGATAGCCAGCGGCGCCGGATGGTGCGGTCGCGCTTCCTGGTCTGGTGGCCGACGCGGCTCGCGGACGACGAGGAAGCCGCGGACCCGATCGAATCGGCGGCGGGCAAGGAGATGGCACCGGCGGATCGCGCCCAGGTTGACGAGACGCTGCGGGCGCTCGAAGTGGCGCTCGCCGCCCTGCCGGCACGCCAGCAGCAGGCGTTTCTTCTGCGCACGCTGGAGGGCCTCGACGTCGAGGACACGGCTGCCGCGATGGGCTGCTCGCAGGGCAGCGTCAAGACACACTATTTTCGCGCCGTGCAGACGTTGCGCGAGCGACTGGGAGAGTTCTGGTCATGAGTGACGATCACGAGCCGGGTTCGCTGGAGCGGCGCGCGCAGGAGCTGTTGCGGGCGAGCGCCGACGGGCTCGACGGCCACATCCGTTCGCGCCTCACACGGGCGCGCACCGCCGCGGTCGAGGCAGCACGCCGGTCGCGCACACGCTTTGGCTGGCGCACTTGGGTTCCCGCGGGCGCGCTGGCCGGCGCCGCCGCGCTGGCTTTGGTGCTGTGGAGCGGCGCTCCGCGGGCTCCCGGCCCGGCGACGCCGCACAACTCGTTCGAGGATCTCGATCTCATCGTGACGAGCGAGAGCTTCGAACTGCTCGAGGACCTGGAGTTCTACGAGTGGGTGGCGGCTGGCGATCCGGATGGCGCGAGTAGCGGCTGATGAGCTGGCGCGCCTGGCTGCCACTCGCCCCGCTGTGCGCGATGCTGCTCGCAGGAGCGGGCCGAGCGAGAGCGGAGGAACCGGTGCTCGACGAGGAGTTCCTCGAATTCCTCGGCAGCCTCGACAGCGATGACGAGGCCTGGGGCGAATTGCTCGAGAGCGCGCGGGAGCGCGACCAGATGAAGTCAGAGAAGCCGGAAGCCGAGGTAAAGGCTGCGCCGAAGCAGGTGGATCCATGAGTGGCAAAATGCAATCGGTCGTGCTCGCGCTATGGCTCGCGCTGGCGGCGCCGGTGACGGCGTTGGCGGCGGACACGCCGCCGGGCCGTCCATGGGCATCTCTCTCCGCCGAGCAGCAGCAGTTGCTCGAGCGTTTCCGCGCCGACTGGGACAGCCTTCCGGCCGAACGACAGGAAAAGCTGGTGCGCGGCAGCGAGCGCTGGCTCACGATGACTCCCGAGCAGCGCGCCCAGGCGCGCGAGCGGTTTCAGAACTGGCGTGGCCTGAGCGACCAGCAGCGCGAGCGCATTCGCGAGCGGTGGCAGCAGTTCCAGGAGCTGCCGCCCGAGGACCAGGAGCGCATTCGCCAGAACTTCCAGCGCTTTCGCGATTTGCCGCCGGAACGGCGCCAGGAGTTGCGCCGGCGTTGGCAGGAACTCAGCCCCGAGCAACGCCAGCAGTTGCGGGAGCGATTTCGCAACCAGCGTCAACACCGTCCGCCACCACCCCCCGGCCGATAGGTGTCCGGCGCGGCAGTCGAAGGGGCGCCGTGTCCGGCAGGTCCGTGATTACTTCCTTGTAGGCTGCGACGAAAACGCTCCGGTTTTCGTGGTTCCCTGCTGGACCTCCCGAACGCGACGCCCGGACCGGTTGCTCGGAGCCTACTCCCGGCCCGGCGCTCCGCGCGATGTACCTGGGGGCAAGAGCTGCCCGCCCAGGCGCAGCTCAGAGAGCGTCCACGATGCGCCGCAGCGCCGTGTTCGGATCGCTCAGGACCTCGCTGTCCCATAGCCGGAGCACGCGAAATCCCAGCGATTCCAGGAAGAACTTGCGCTGCGAGTCGGCCGGCAGCCCGAGCGCGTGCTGGTGGTTGACCAGCTCGAGGATGAGCGCGTGCTCGATGCAGATGAAGTCGACCGTGAAAGGCCCGACGACGTGATGGCGGCGGAAGCGATAGCTCTTGAGCGAACGCGAACGCAGCAGCCCCGAGAGCTTGAGCTGCGCGTTGTGGCGGCGGATGTGGCGTGCGCGATCCGTGAGCAGTTGCAGTCCCATGGGACAGGCAGGCTAGCGCGCCCGCGGCGCCTGCGCCGCTCGTGAAACTTTCGGGTTGGTCGAGAAAGAGCCGCGATCAGTGCGCCGCAGGTTCCACGTACGCGAGGCACTCCACTTCGACACGCGCGCCCAACGCGAGCCCGTTGGTGCCGAGAGCGCTGCGCGCGGGGTAGGGCGCGCGGAAGAATTCCTTGTAGACCTCGTTGAAGGTCGCCCACTCGCCGATATCGGCGAGAAACACGGTGCACTTCACCACGTCCGCGAGCGAGGCCCCGTTGTCTTCCAGGAGCCTCTGGATGCTCTGCAACGCCTGGCGCGCCTCGGGCTTGATGCCACCGGCCGCCGGCTTGCCGGTCGCAGGATCGATTCCGATCTGTCCCGCCAGGAATATGAAGCCGCCGATGCGCACCGCTTCGGAAAACGGCCGGCCGCTCTTGAGCGACTCGGGCGAGTTGAGAAACTCCGGCCGTGCCACCGCCGGGTTGGTCGCCGGTTGCACGCACGCCGCGAGCAACGCGAGCAGCAACGGAGCCATGACCAAACGTGGGTTCATTCGCGTCACCTCGCGACGGACTACTCGATCGCCTTGATCGCCTGGATCAGCTGGCTGGCGGCGGCCTGGCCATCGCCGTACAGCATGCGCGTCTGGTCGAGATAGAAGAGGGCATTTTCGATCCCCGAGAAACCCTGTCCCTGGCCGCGCTTGATCACCACGACGTTCTTGGCCTTGTCCGCATTGAGAATCGGCATGCCATAAATCGGGCTCGAGCGGTCGTTGCGCGCCACCGGGTTCACGACGTCGTTGGCGCCGATGATGAGCGCGACGTCGGCATTCTCGAATTCCGCGTTGATCTCCTCGAGGTCCGCGATCAGGTCGTAAGGCACGCCGGCCTCGGCGAGCAGCACGTTCATGTGACCCGGCATGCGCCCCGCCACCGGATGGATCGCGAAACGCACGGTGACGCCGCGCTCGGTGAGGAGCTGGCACAGCTCCCACACCTTGTGCTGTGCCTGCGCGACCGCCATACCGTAGCCGGGCACGACGATGACCTTGTGCGCGAACGCCATCATCACGCCGACGTCGGCGGCCTCGATGGGCTTGAGGCTGCCGTGCACTTCGCCGCCGGCCGCCGCGGCGCTCTCGCCGAAGCCGCTGAAGAGCACGTTGCCGAGCGAGCGGTTCATCGCCTTCGCCATCAACTGCGTGAGCAACGTGCCCGCCGAACCGACCACGGTGCCCGCGATGATCATCGCGGCGTTGTTGAGCACGAAGCCCTCGAAGGCGACCGCGAGACCGGTGAGCGCGTTATAGAGCGAGATCACGACCGGCATGTCGGCGCCGCCGATGGGCAGCGTCATCGTGACGCCGAGAACCAGCGCCAGCACGAAGAACACGATGATGACGTTCGACGTGGCGTTGAGGTTGAGCGCGATCAATGCGCCGGCGAGCAGCGCGCCCACGAGGATCAGCACGTTCAGCACCTGCTGGCCGCGGAAGCGGAGGCTGCGCTTGATCAGGCCCTGGAGCTTGCCGAACGCGATCAGGCTGCCGCTGAATGAAACGGCGCCGATGATGCCGCCGAGTACCGCCAGGCTCACGGTCGTGAGCGCGTGGGTCTCGCCGCGGAACAGCTCCACCGCCGCGATCGCCGCCGCCGCGCCGCCGCCCATGCCGTTGTAGAGTGCGATCATCTGCGGCATGTCGGTCATCGCGACGCGCTTGCCGGTCCACCAGGCGGCCACGCCGCCGATCAGGATCGCGGTGACGATGAGCAGGTAATTGCCCGCGATCTGCGGCGCGAGGAAGGTGACCAGCGTCGCCACCAGCATGCCCCAGCCGGCCCAGATCACGCCGCTGCGCGCCGTGACCGGCGAGCTCATGCGCTTCAGGCCCATGATGAAGAGGAACGCGGTGAGCAGATAGCTCGCGTTCACGAGCAGTACGGCCACCTGTGGCGTGAGCCATGCGCTCATCGCCTCTTCTCCCCGCTGGCCTTGAACATCTCGAGCATCCGCTCCGTGACCACGTAGCCGCCAACCGCATTGCCCGCGGCGAGCACCACGCCGATGAAGCCGATCACGATTCCGAGTGTCGACTCGGCCTGGCCGAGCGCCACCATCGCGCCGACCAGCACGATGCCGTGCACGAAATTCGATCCCGACATCAGCGGTGTGTGCAGGATCACGGGCACGCGCGCGATCACCTCGTACCCGGTGAATGCGGCCAGCATGAAAATGTAGAGCGCCAGGATGCCGTCGATCATGCAATGAGTTTCCGCGTGGGTTCGTGCCGGATCGCGCCTTCGTGCGTGAGGCACGATTGCGCGAAGACCTCGTCGGTCCAGTCGATTTTCAGCTCGCCCTTGTCGATGGCGGGCTTGAGAAAGTTGAAGAGATTGCGCGCGTACATCTCGCTCGCGTGATAGGCGAGCTGCGCCGGCAGGTTCACGGGGCCGACGATGCGCACGCCGCCGTGCTGGACCGTTTCGCCGGCGCGCGTGAGCTCGCAGTTGCCGCCCGACTCCGCCGCGATGTCCACCACGACCGCGCCCGCCTTCATGCGCTCGACCGCCGCGCGCGAGATGATGCGCGGTGCCGTTCGGCCCGGGACCGCCGCCGTGGTGATCACGACATCCGCCACGGCGATGCGTGCATCGAGCACTTCCTGCTGCTTGCGCTTCTCCTCCTCCGTGAGCTCACGCGCATACCCGCCCGCGCCCTCGGCGCTCACGCCCGTATCCACGTACTTGGCGCCGAGCGACTTGATCTGGTCCCGGGTCGCGCTGCGCACGTCGTACGCTTCGACGACCGCTCCCAGGCGGCGCGCGGTCGCAATCGCCTGCAATCCCGCGACACCGGCGCCGATGACCAGCACCTGGGCGGGCCGGATCGTCCCGGCGGCGGTGGTCAGCATGGGGAAGAACCGGTCGAGCGTGCTCGCGCCGATGAGCACCGACTTGTAGCCAGCGATCGCGGCTTGCGAGGAGAGCGCATCCATGGATTGAGCGCGCGAGATTCTCGGCACCAGCTCCACGGCGAAGCTCGTGATCCCGCGGTCGCGCAGCGCGCGCACCTCGGCAAGCCGCTGGTGCGGTTGCAGGAAGCCGATCACGACGCTGCCCTTCCTGAGCGCGGCCGTCTCCTCGACCGAGGGCGCCTGGACCTTGAGGAGAACGTCGACGCTGCCGAGGACGGATTGGGCGGAATCAGCGAGCTCGGTCTTCGAGTAGGCGGCGTCCGGAAACTGCGCGGCGGCCCCGGCTCCGCGTTCCATCACCAGGCGAGCGCCGAGGCCCGCGAGCTTGCCCGCCACCTCGGGCACCAGGGCCACACGAGTCTCGTTTGGCGCGGTCTCGCGAAGCGCGCCAATCACCACCGGCATGTCGTCTCCTCGAAAAACGGGACACCGGTCACGCAATTGTGGCTGTCGAGCCACGACCGGGAAATTTTGTCGTTAACTTTGAATGGCTTGCGCCGTTGAATTATTGCATACACCTGCCTTATCTTACACGGCGCTGTTGAAGCGGAATCGCAATGGGCAAAGCGGTAACACAGAAGACGGTGACACGCGCTCGGGACGATGACTTCCTGGTCGTCGCACCCGCGGGTCTGCGTGCGCTCTCGCAGCAGGTGCTGCGCACCGATGTCGCCGGCATGCCGCTCGAGTGGATCGACTATCGCGAGGCCGCGCGGCTCTATCACATGGACCAGGTGGCCTACTGCGCCGGCAGCCTTCTCTATCGTCTCTACGGCGGCACCAATGCGCGCAGCGGCCGTCGCACGATCGTCGACGTCAACTCGATCATCGCGACCGTCGGGCACACCCACAATCCCGGCAACCTGCGCGGCGACTACACGCCGCCGCTCAACAACCAGACGCTGTTCCGCCGCGACGGGCACATCTGCATGTATTGCGGCATGCGCTTCCCGGCTTCGCAGCTGTCGCGCGATCACATCCGTCCCTTCAGCCAGGGCGGTGGCGACACCTGGACCAACGTGGTCGCGGCTTGCCGCCGCTGCAACAACGCCAAGGCTTCGCGCACGCCGGAGCAGGCGAAGATGCAGCTGATCGCGGTGCCGTTCACGCCGACCTATGCGGAGTACATTTTCCTCAAGGGCCGGCGCGTGCTCGCGGACCAGATGGAATACCTGCTCGCCCATTTCCCGCGCTCGAGCCCGCTGCACGACCGCCTGCAGCGTTGGCTGGCCTAAGACCCTCACCCTGGCCCTCTCCCGCACGCGGGAGAGGGAGCAAGTCATTTTCCCTCTCCCCGTCCGCGGGGAGAGGGCCAGGGTGAGGGGTCTTACAATCGCACGATGTCCGACGTCGAAGGCAATCAGTGGACTGCCCTCGCGGACGCACTGTCACGCGCGCTCGGCGCGCGCGCACAAGAGCAACCCGCGGCGCGCGTGCACGGTGGCTGTATCAGCGAGAGCTATCGCTGGGAAAGCTCGGACGGCGCGCTATTCGTGAAAGTCGCTGCCGCGGCGCAGGTCGCGATGCTCGAGGCCGAGGCGGCGGGGCTCGCGGAGCTCGCGCAGGCCAGTGCGGTGCGCGTGCCGGCGGTACGCGCCTTCGGAACGGCCGGCGAACAGGCGTTTCTGGCGCTCGAATGGCTCGACCTCGGGTCGGCGTCGGCGGCCTGCGAGGCGCGGCTCGGCGAGTTGCTCGCCTGGCAGCATCGCGTGAGTGCGCAAGGCTTCGGCTGGCATCGCGATAACACCATCGGCAGCACGCCGCAGCTGAATGCCTGGAGCGATGACTGGGTGCGCTTCTTTCGCGAGCGCCGACTCGGCCCGCAGCTCGAGCTCGCGCGGCGCAATGGCCACGACGGCGCACTGCTCCGCCGCGGCGCGCGGCTGCTCGAGCTCATGGGTGCCTTTTTCGCGAGTCATCGCCCGGTGCCCTCGCTCCTGCACGGCGACCTGTGGGGTGGAAACTGGGCAGCCGACGCTTCCGGCAATCCGGTGCTGTTCGACCCGGCCGTGTACTACGGAGATCGCGAGGCGGATCTCGCCATGACGCGTCTTTTCGGCGGCTTCGGCAACGCCTTCTACACGGCCTATCACTCCACCTGGCCGCTCGACCAGGCGGCCGGCACGCGCCGCGCGCTCTACAACCTCTACCACGTGCTCAACCACCTGAACCTGTTCGGCGTCGGCTACCGCGAACAGGCGCAGTCCATGATCGACCGGCTACTGGCCGAGCTGGGGCACTGAAACCCTCAAGGAATTACCGGCGCTCGGGCGGGATGCTGACGGCGCCCTTCACTTCTGCCACGTTCACCTCGCCGCTGCCCTTGCCGCCGAGCGAGAACGAGCCCGCCACGTCGCGCACGTTGACATCGCCCGAGCCGTCGCTGTCGATGCGTGCGTCGCCCTTCACGTTGGCGATACGAATATCGCCGGAGCCGTCGCGCGCCACCGTCACGTTCCGGTCGACACGCTCGAACACGAGCGAACCCGAACCGTCGGCTTCCACTTCGACGTCGCCGTGCACGTCCTCGACGCTCACGTCACCCGAACTGTCCTGCAACCTCACGTTCTTCCCGACCTCGTCGATCCACAAGTCGCCGGAGCTGTCGCGCACGTCGACCTCGCCGGCAATGCGGCTGATGCGCAGGTCCCCGGAGCTATCGGTCATCTGGAGCCCGGCCAGCGAATCAATCTTCGCGTCGCCGCTCGAATCGACGACCTCGATCGGCAGGTGATCGGGTACCTCGAGCGTGAGGTCCAGGGTGGCGCGGGCGTCGTCCGGGGCATCGTCCGCGGTGATGTCCGGCATGAGCGCGTTCACCTTGAGGACATCGCCCTCCAGGCGCAGCTCGATGCGGATCAGGTCGAGCAGCCGCTGCTCGGAGGCGCAGGCCTTGCCGCGCGCGTTGACCTGGGTAGCGCCCTTGCGCCCCTGGACCTCGAGATCGCCCGCGCGCGCCGTGATTGCAATGCGCTTGGCACCGGCGACGGCGTGCTGGCCGGAGCGCTCGGCGGTGACCTTGCAATCGCTCGCGAAGCTCACGTGGCAGCCGGCGAGCGCCAGGCTCGCGGCCAGAAGCAGTTGCAGCGCCTTCGACATGGAGTACTCCCCCGGGATTTCGTGCCCAGACCCTTGTGATGCCGGCAGGGTCGAAAAGGTTTAGCGGCCAGATTATCCTCGCCCCGCGGTCACCTGGAACGCGTCGGGAGCTACCCTGGGATCATGGCGAAGAAGAACATCGAGTCGGTCCTGCACGAAAATCGCCGTTTCGAGCCCCGCGCGGAATTCCGGGCCCGGGCCCGCATCAAGCAGACCGACTACGAGGCCCTGTCGCGCAGTGCGGCGCAGGATTACGTGGGCTTCTGGGCCGATCTCGCGCGCCGTGAGCTCACCTGGCACCGCCCCTTCAGCATCGCCTTCGACGATCATCACGCGCCCAACTACCGCTGGTTCATCGACGGCGACCTCAACGTCTCCTACAACGTCCTCGACGTGAATCTCGAGGAGCGCGGCCACAAGACCGCGATCATTTTCGAAGGCGAGCCGGGCGACATCCGTCGGCTGAGCTACCGCGAACTGCATGCCGAGGTCTGCCGGTTCGCCAACGCGCTCAAGTCCTTAGGTGTCCACAAGGGCGACCGGGTCGTCATCTACATGCCGCTGGTGCCCGAGATCGTGGTGGCGATGCACGCCTGCGCACGCATCGGCGCCGTCCACTCGGTGGTGTTCGGTGGCTTCTCGGCGCTGTCGCTCAAGGATCGCATCGAGGACGCCGGTGCGCGGCTGGTGATCACGGCCGACGGTGGCCATCGCGGCGGGCACATCATTCCGCTCAAGGCGACCACCGACAAGGCGCTCGCCGGTGGTTGCCCGACCATCGAGAACGTCATCGTCTATCGGCGCATCGGGCATGACGTGCCGATGGAGGCGGGGCGCGATCACTGGTGGCACGACGTCATCGCGGGCCAGTCGCCGGTGTGCGATCCCGAATTCGTCAACGCCGAGCATCCGCTCTTCCTCCTGTACACCTCCGGCTCCACCGGCAAGCCCAAGGGCATTCAACACTCGAGCGCCGGCTACCTCCTCGGCGTCAAGGTGACGACCCAGTGGGTGTTCGACCTCAACGATTCGGACATCTTCTGGTGCACGGCGGACGTGGGCTGGGTGACGGGCCACAGCTACGTCGCTTACGGGCCGCTCGCCAACGGTGCCACGGTGGTCATGTACGAAGGCGCGCCGCACATTCCCGACGGCGGGCGTTTCTGGAAGATCTGCCAGGCGCATGGCGTCACGGTGTTCTACACCGCGCCGACCGCCATTCGCGCGCTGATGAAGCTGGGCGATGACATCCCGGCGCGCTATGACCTCAGCCGCCTGCGGCTCCTGGGGACCGTGGGCGAGCCGATCAATCCGGAAGCGTGGATGTGGTATCACCGCGTGATCGGCCAGGGTCGTTGCCCGATCGTCGATACCTGGTGGCAGACCGAGACCGGCAACATCATGATCTCGCCGCTCCCGGGCGTGACCGCCACCAAGCCGGGTTCCTGCACGCGCCCGTTGCCGGGGATCGTGGCGGACATCGTCGACGAGGACGGCAACCCGGTCACCGAGCCCGGACAGGGCGGCTTCCTCGTCATCCGCAAGCCATGGCCCGCGATGCTCCGAACCATCTGGGGCGACAATCATCGCTACGTCTCGACCTACTGGGAGCGCTTCCAGAAGCGCTACTACGTGGCGGGCGACAGCGCCCAGCGCGACGCGGACGGCTACTTCTGGATCATGGGTCGCATCGACGACGTGCTGAACGTCGCCGGTCATCGCCTCGGCACGATGGAGATCGAATCCGCGCTGGTGGCGCACACGCGCGTCGCGGAAGCGGCAGTGGTCGGGCGGCCGCACGAGATCAAGGGCGAGTCCGTATTTGCTTACGTGGTCTGCAAAGGCACGCGTCCCACCGGCGATAACTCCGCCTTCGTGCGCGAGCTGCGCGACTGGGTGACCGAGCAGCTCGGCGCCATCGCGCGGCCGGACGACATCCGCTTCGCCGACAACCTCCCCAAGACACGCTCGGGCAAGATCATGCGCCGGCTCCTGCGCGCCATCGCGCGCGATGAGGAGATCACCCAGGACGTGTCGACGCTCGAAAACCCGGCGATCATCGACCAGCTGCGCGGCGTCGATGCAGCACCGGCAGCGGCGACAGCGAAGCAGCCGAAGTCGAAGCGTCCAGCCAGGAAAGCGATTGCGCGCACGACGCCTGTAAAGCGGGCGAAAAAGAGCAAGGCGCGCAAGAGCCAGCCAGCGAAACGATCTACGAAAGCACGTCGCACGTCGCCACGCCGCGCGGCCAAGCCCAAGTAACTGGTTTGAGCCGGAGCTACCCGCCGCTACGGTCGGACAATAGGGTCGCCGCCTAACACTTCTGTGAGATCCACGCAACATGAAGTGGCACGGGGGTTGCTGCCACTTTTCCCTTGTAATGTTTCGCGGGATACTCCAGCGTCATCGAAATGCAACAGCCGCGCCTGCGGCTGAACGAAATGAGGGGAGAGCGATATGAGACACGTTCCAATCCTCGCAGCGCTGGCCATCACGATTGGGTTGCCGATCGTCGCGAGCGCGCAAGATGAAGAACAGATCGGAGAAGTAGTCGTTACAGGCACGCGCCGAGCGGGTTTGTCACCTACCGAGACGCTGTCACCCGTCGATGAGATCGACGGCAGCCTGCTCAACCGGCAGGCGGCATTCGACCTGACCGATTCCCTGACCAAGGTGGTCGCCTCGCTCAATACGCAACGCTATCCGATCGCGGACGGCACGGCCTTCGTGCGGCCGGTGAGCCTGCGCAACCTCTCGCCGGACCACACGCTCGTGCTCATCAACGGCGCGCGCCAGCATCGTTCGGCGCTGGTCAACCTGCAGCTCGCGCCTCTCGGAACGGTCAATCAGGGCGCACAGGGTGTCGACTGGTCGACATTCCCCTCCGCTGCCATAGAGCGCGTGGAAGTGCTGCGCGATGGCGCCTCCGCCCAATACGGCTCGGACGCGATCGCGGGCGTGGTCAACGTGATCCTCAAGAGCGCCAACGAGGGCGGCTCCCTTTCGGGGCAGTATGGTGAGTATTCCGAGTCGGACGGCGAGCGCTTTACCGTCAGCGGCAACATCGGTCTGCCACTCACTGCGGATGGCTTCATCAACCTCACGGCCGAGTATTCGGAGTCCGACGAGACTTCGCGCGGCGTCACACAATTCGAAGCCGTCGACGTCGGCCCGCTGGTGGGCTTCGACCTCGTACCCGAGGAAGGGCTCGGCCAGCGCTGGGGCGATCCCAACGTCGAAACGCTGAAGGTGATGGTGAACGCCGGCGTGCCAATCAGCGACCGGCTCGAGTTCTATGGCAATGCGAATTACATGGACAACACCACGTTGTCCGACTTCTTCTATCGCGCACCGGTGATCGGTCCGCCAGATACGCCACAACCTGCAGCGCCTACGGCGCGTACGACGCTGATGACCGATGGCGATGGGGACGGCTTGCCTGATCCGGCATCCCAAGCGCTCGTGGACAGCATCACTGGTGCTGGCCTGGATCCGGCTGATTACCTGACGATCGACGGGACGAGTCCGAGCGGTTGGTCTCTTCTCAATCCGATCCACACACTGTTTCCCGGCGGCTACAACCCGGACTTCGGCGCGGACCTGACAGACTTCGGCATCGCCGTCGGCCTGCGTGGCGACATCTCCGACACGTTGCGCTGGGATGCGCGCGTCCGCTACGGCGAGAACGAAGTCGACTACGAGATGTCCTCGAGCATCAACCCGAGCCTCGGTCGCCTGTCACCGACCTCGTTCAAGCCCGGAACGCTAAGACAGGAGGAAAGCGGTCTCAACCTCGACCTCGTCAAGACCTTTGCCAATTCGCCGCTCAATCTGGCGTTCGGCGCCGAATTCCGCAACGAAACCTACGAGATCGAGCAAGGTGATGCCGCCTCGATTGCCGTAGGGCCCACGTTCATCGAGTTCGGGTTCGGCTCCGACGGCTTCCAGGGCTTTGCGCCGGAGTCCGCGGGCAGCTTCGAGAGCGACAGCTATGCGGGATATGTCGACGTCGAGACCGACCTCACGGATCGACTGTCCGCCGCCCTCGCACTGCGTTACGAGGACTACGACGAGTTCGGTGACACCTTTGACTGGAAGGTCTCGGGGCGCTTCGAGGTCACGGACACGTTTGCCGTGCGTGCGACCGCCAACACGGGCTTCCGCGCACCGACACCGGGTCAGGTCAACACCTTGAACGTCACGACGACGTCCAACCAGGCCGGGACCCTGGTCCCGAGCGGTACTTTCCCCGTGAATCACCCGGTCGCAGTCGCGCTCGGCGCGCTGCCGCTCGATCCCGAGGAGTCGGAGAGTTATACCGCCGGAGTGGTGTGGACGCCGACCAGCAACATGAGCATCACGCTCGACTACTACCACATCAAGATCGAAGACCGCATGGCGTTGCTCAACAACACCATCGGGCCTGCTGAACTGCTCATCCTGGAGGCCGCGGGCATTCCGAATTTCCAGATATTCGACGGAGCCGCTGTCAACTTCTTCGTGAACGGGTTCGACTCGGAGGTCGAGGGCGTCGACCTGGCGTTCACTACCAACGTCCAGATGGGCCCGGGCGACCTGCTGATCGATCTGCGCCACAACTACAACAGCCAGGACGTTTCGAACGTCGCCGGCTCGGTCAACGCCTCGCGCGTGTATGACCTGGAAAACCAGGTGCCCGAGAACAAAAGCGTGTTGTCGCTCGACTATTCCTCCGGTGGCTTGTTTGGCGGTCTGCTGCGCCTGAACTACTACGGTGATTGGTCGACCACCGGTGGGCTCTTCAGCCCCGGCGATGCTTCCGACCAGCACGACTACAGCGGCGACGTGCTCGTCGACCTCGAAGCGCGCTTTACGTTCGCCGAGCGCTACACGCTCACGGTGGGCGGCGAGAACGTCTTCGACACGTTCCCGGAGGACGACGAGGACTTTGTATCGCAGCTCCTGGGCGTTCAATACGCCCTGACCTCGCCATTCGGTTTCAACGGTGCGTTCTACTACGCGAGGCTGACGGCTAGCTTCTGAAGGGGGGAAGGGTGCGGGCGGAGCAACGCGAGGGCTGAACCCACGCGATTCACTCGCCGCACAGTGCTGGGGGGGATTGCACAGGGCATAGCCGCCCGGGCAGCAATCGGCACACAGGCCGCCGCGCGGGCACGCGCGGCGGCCTTTTCATCTGCGGGAGTCACGAGCGTGAGCACGCAACGCTGGGACACGATCGTGGTGGGCGCAGGGGTCATGGGCGCCTGGACGGCGTGGCATCTGCGTCGCCAGGGTGAGCGTGTGTTGCTGCTCGATGCCTGGGGTCCCGCACATGCCCGGGCCTCCTCGGGAGGCGAGTCGCGCATCACTCGCACCGCGTATGGGCGCGATGAGGTTTACACGCGCATGGCGTGGGAGTCGCTCGATGATTGGCGCTGGCTCTCGACGCGCACTGGCCTGCCGGTGTTTCATCCCATCGGCGTCCTGTTCTTCTTTCAGCGGCCGGAGCCCTATGTCACTCAGACGCTGGAGGTCCATCGCCGCCTCAACCTGCCCACCGAGGCGCTCGACCGCGCGGAGCTCGTAAAGCGCTTTCCGCAAGTGAACTGGGCGGGGATCGAGATCGGCCTGTATGAGCGCGAGCTGGGCGCGCTGATGGCCCGCCGGGCGGTGCAGACCCTGGTGGCGGAATTCGTGAAGGCGGGCGGCGCATATGCCACCGCGGCGATCATGCCGCCTGCGCCGGCGCCGCGGTTGGAGGCGCTCGCCTGCGGTGACGGCCAGCGACGCGCCGCGGACAAATTCGTGTTCGCCTGCGGGCCGTGGCTGCCGAAGCTCTTTCCGGATCTGCTCGGCGCACGCATCTTTCCGACGCGCCAGGAAGTGTTTTTCTTTGCACCCGAAGCCGGTGACGCGCGCTTTCAACCGCCAGCACTCCCGGTCTGGGCGGACTTCAACGACGGCGACATCTACTACGGCATGCCCGACCTCGAGGCGCGCGGTTTCAAGATCGCGCACGACCAGCACGGCGCGCCGATCGATCCCGACAGCGGCGATCGCATTGCCTCGGCTGAAGGGTTGGCGGACGTGCGTCAGTTCCTGCGGCTCAGGTTTCCCGCGCTGGCATCGCGCCCGCTGGTCGAGGCGCGCGTGTGCCAATACGAGAACAGCTCGAATGGCGATCTGCTGGTCGACCGGCATCCGGCATGGAACAACACCTGGCTGGTCGGAGCGGGCTCGGGCCACGCGTTCAAACATGGACCGGCGATCGGCCGGCTGGCTGCAAGCCTCGTGACGGGAGCGCTCGAGACCACCGAGCCGCGCTTCTCCCTCGCGACCAAGGCCACCGCTCAGGATCGCGCCGTTCACTAGCTGGCAGGGGCCAGGTCGCGCGGGGTGTGCGACGACCCGGCCCCGTTGCTTCAGGCCTGCAGCGCGTGGACTTACCGCATCCGTCCTTGCTACCCGACCGGGTTGATGACTGCCTCGTCACCGCCGCCTGAAGCTGCGGCTCGCGCGTGGGGTGCCGCTCAGCGCCGACAAGGGTGCGCAACGATGATGAAGGCAGTATGGCGGCGCGGTGACCGGCGTGTGACGCGCTCTTCAGTGAATCTCGCGACGCAACTCGTGGGCGAGCAGGCGCTGCATCAACCATTGCGCGGTGGACTGCGGGCGGTCGAGGTGCATGCGCTGCAGGTACGGGCGCAGCTCCTGGGAATCCACGCCGTGCACCAGCGCGCCCGCGAGCGCCGCGAGCCTGCCCGGTAACGTGCCCGTGCGGTGCCTGAGACGCTTGAGCGCGCGCGCCAGCACGATTTCCTCCGCCGTGAAATCAGTGCCGAACGGGAACTCCGAGAAGAGCCCCGCACGCCGATGAGCGGAGAGCGCGTCTGCGAGCGCCGCCGGGGTATTGCGCCGGTGGATGTCCGGTATGCGGTAGTCGCGGGCGATCTTGCCGGCGGCTTGCGCTTCTTGCAGCAGATCCGCCTGGAAGCGCGAATCGGTGAGGTTGAGCACTGCCGCGATGGTTTCGCTGTCCGACTTGCCGCGCAGTTGCGCGATGCCGTACTCGGTGATGACGACGTCGCGCAAGTGCCGCGGAATGGTGGTGGTGCCGTAGCTGAAACGGATGTTCGAGGTCGTGCGGCCGGCTTCGGAGCGCGTGCTGCGCAGGCACAGGATGGAGTGCGCCCCCGGCAGCGCGTGCGCCATCGCGACAAAATTGTATTGACCACCGACGCCACTCACGACGCGGCCGTCGGCCAATCCATCGGAGGCCGCGGCGCCGAGCGCGGTCATCATCATCGTCGTGTTGATGAAGCGCGCATGCCGCCGTTGCTCGATGCGCAGCTCCTGGTCCTCGCCATACAGCTGGTTGACGAAGCTGACGCCCGACATGAGGAACTGGCGGCGCTCCGTCTCCGGCAGCTCGCGCAGCGCCGCGTAGAATCCCCTGGGGCCGAGAAAGAATGCCGCGTGCAACAGCGCGCCGTGGATGAGGTGCGCTCCCAGGCCCTCATTGGCGAGCGCGGCCAGCGTTTCGGGCGCCGCCAGGTCCGCGGTGACCCAGCGGCCCGACGGTGTGCGGATGCGGCCGCGCTCGAAGCGGCACCCGTCATGAAAAACGCCGCAGCGTTGCAGCGTGGAGAAATCGGCTTCCGAGAGCTGCGCCGGCAAGCCCGCCTCGAGCAGCGCCTCGAGTGTTGTGGCGGTGACGCGCTCGCCGATGCGCCCCGCGTTGAGCAATCGCTGCAGCAGCGCATGCGGGTAGACGCGGCGCTTGAGAACGCCCGAGCGATAGAGGTCCAGGAATCCGTCCACGAACATCTCGCTGCAGCCGTACACACCGTGCTCGAAGACGCCCTGGCCGCCGAGCGCGGCCATGTCGGCGCCGAAACGCGCGTTGGCGCGCGCGTCCTCGAGCACGCGACGCCAGGCGGCGTTCTGCTGATGACGCAGCTGCAGGCAATAGACGATCGCATCACCCAGCTCGCCGATGCCGAGCTGCAGCGTGCCGCCGTCGCGCACGGTCGCGCTCGCATACAGCCCGATCAGGTAGTCGACCGTGCCGAGCGCGAGATTCGGCGGGCAGTAGAGATCGAATTCGTAGCGCGGGTGCTCGACCAGGTAGTCGAAGGCGGACTCCGGAAGCCGGGCCGCGCCGAACATGAAGGGCAATTGCCGGTTGAGCTCGCCGATCAGCAGGATGTCGCGACGGTTGCGCCGTTCGCGCTCGAACTCGGGCAACAGATCCACGGTGAGGTCGGGATTGCAGCTCAGGCTGTACTCGGCCTCCCCGTCGACCATGCGCCGCGCAACGAGTTGTGCGATGACATTGACGCCGCGCGCGAGCACTTCGCGGGCTACCTGCGTGTAGTTCGCGCTCAGGTAGTGTTGCTGTGCGTAGGGTGAGCCGAGATATGCACCCGGCTCCATGTAGAACTCCGTGACCTGGACGTTCTGCGGGAGCCGCCCGGCGCGCACGGCGTCGACGTAGTCGAGCTCGGGATAGTTGCCGAAGACGCGAGCCACGAAAGGCTCGAGAAAGCGCCGTTCGAGCTCACTCGCGCCCGAGGGCTTGCGCAGGCTCAGCGCCGTCAGGATCCGCAGGTCGATCGACGGGTCGCGCCTGGCTCGATGGTAGAACTCGTTGGCGAGCGGCACGGGCTTGCCGAGCGCGAGGGGCAGTGCCAGGACGATGCGCTTGCCGAGGCGCCGCAGCGTGCTTTCAACACATTCGCCAACGTCGTCGAAGTGCTGCGGCATGAAGGTTGACGATTGCGGGGTGTCGGGTTCGGGAGGTCTTTTCAGGACCGTCGAAAACAGGGATGTTTTCGCCGGAGCCTCCAGGGATGGATTCACGGCGTTCCTGAAAAGACCTCCCGGACACGGAGCCCCTTTCCACGCCGCCTCATGCCGCAGCACTTCGACGACGTTGGCGAATGTGTTGAAAGCACGCTGCGG